>JBOHFT010000023.1:0-38371 GCA_050699815.1 Pseudonocardiaceae bacterium
GCGGCGGCGCGGACCTGTTCGCCGGCGCCTTCATCCTGCGGGCGCACCGCCCCTGGCCCAGCCACCTGGTCCACGGCGCACCCATCCACGTGACCAGCATCGACACCCTGCGAGCCAAAGACCTACGGTCCGCGCTGTCGCTCGGACCGTCCACCGCCGACGCCGCCGCCGGCCGCACCCAGTTCTGGGACCAGAGCCTGGGCACCTCCCCGTTCCGGCCCACCGCCCGCTACACCCGCACCCTGCTCGCTCTCCACGACAACAAGCTCCACCTCCAGGTCCTCGACGGTGCGCCCCTGACCAGCACCTTCCAGGGCACCACCCCACAAGAGACCGCCGAGCTGTGCACCGAAGCCGGGCTCGACCCCACCCAGGTCTTCCATCTCGACGGCGGCCAGACCTCCAAAATCGCGTACACCCGAGAACACCAAGCCCCTGATGTCCTCGGCAGCCTGCACTACCTCCAATGGCCCGCCACTGACGACGCCCCGTTCCGCTGGCGCGGCCTCGACGGCCGCCTGCTACGCAGCGCCGTGGTGATCACCATTCCCGGGGAGCTGAGATGAACGTCCTCATCGTGGTCGCCCACCCCGACGACGCCGAGATCGCGATGGGCATGCGGATCAGCTGGTATACCGAAAACGGCGCCCACGTCCGTGTGCACTGCCTGACCATTGGATCTCCCGCCCCGAACGGCAGCGACGTCCGCCGAGAGGAATGCCTTGCCGCAGGCGCCGTGCTCGGCGTCGAGAACTACACCTTCTCCGAGATCCCCGACACCCGTTTCACCGACCACCGCGGCGATATCAACGCCGAGCTCTTCCGTGTGTTCGGATGCGGCCGGCCCGACATCGTCTACACCCACTACCCGCCGGACCAGCACCTCGACCACACGGCCACCGCCCACGAAGTCACCGCCGTCGCCCTGCGTGAAGCGGCAAACCTGACCTACTTCCGCTCCCCCTACAGCGTCGGCTTCGACCCGAACATGATCTTCATGGGCACATCGGACCTACTCAAAGCGAAGAAGGCCGCACTCGGGTGCTTCGCCTCCCAGCAGCAGCTCGACATGACCGCATTCACGAAACTGGCTCAGGTAGTCCACCGCCAGCACATGCACCACCGAGTCGTCGAACGCCTCCCCCCGCACGCCGTCACCGCGGAACTCTTCACGATCGCGCGCCGAGTGGAAATCGCGACCGACGGAGCGGTCGCGCCGCGCTGAAACCCCGTGACGTCCGCTGCGGGATCGAGCCTGGGACACGTACCGCAACGCCCGGAACCGCTACCAGGAGCGTCGTCGCCTGATGTAGTGGACCAACAACACCAGTCCGCCACCCCGGAACCCGATCAGGCACAGGCCCACGGCCAACGCCACGGGCGCGACAACCGATCTGGTCGATCAGCGCGGACTCGCCGCCGGTGTCGATGCCCCCGCCGACGGTGGCGGCCAGCTCGGTCGCGGCGGCGACGATCCGGTCCCGGCGCTCGGCCGGGTCGAGGAGGATCCCGGCAGCGTGGAGGTGGTCGAGGTGCTCCTCGGCGACGCCGACGGTGATCACCGGCTCGGTGGCGGTCCGCAGTACCCAGGTGGTCCGGCCGGCGGTGAGGGTGGATGCCTGTACCGGCACCACGTCATCGCCCCACAGCGCGAGCAGCCAGCGGATCGGCCGGGTGAAGGCCAGCCCCGGGTCGCGCCAGCGCATGTTCTTCGCCGCGCGCAGCCCGGTAACCACCTCGGCCAGCGCCGGGCTCAGCGCCTCCAGCACGGGCCGGCCGGGCTCGTGGCGGCGTACCACGAGGTGCTCGACTCCGTTGACGTCGGCCCGTTCGAGGTCGCCGACGGCGACGCCGTGGGCGCGGGCGAACCCGCTCGCCGCCGGGGTCGGCGCCCCGCCGGGGCCGAACGCGGCACTGACCTTGGGTCCGCGCACCAGCCGGGTGTGGTCGCTCTCGCGGCCCGCGACCTGCTCCACGATCGCGACCAGCCGCCGCGGGGTGGCCCCCACGGTGAGCGCACCGTGGGGCAGGCGGGTACCGGCCAGCGCATCGACCATCAGCCGGGTCAGCTGGTCACGCGCGGCCTGCGCTTCGGCGGGCGGCATCTCCTCGGCGCCGATCTCGAACACCAACCGCCGCGGCCCGCCTGCGGTGCTCGCCACGCCGTGTAGTCGGGGTAGCTGCGCAAGGTGAGCCCGGCCTAGTGCCATGATTGGCACCGTGAGCCCACCCCTGGTCATCTTCGTCGCTATGCCGGGAACCGACATGGGACCGCACGCAACGTGGCGCAATACTGCCGAGATCAAGCAGTATCTTTATGGGCCGGTTGCAAATAAAATCAAAGCCGCATTGGGGGGAGAAGTAGATCTGCGTATTGAAAAAGACAAGATCAGTCAAGGTGTGATCCATTGGTCGATGTTCGAAGAGGCATCGGAGGCGCCTGTTTACATTGCAGACCTGACAGGTGCCAACCCTAATGTCTACTTCGAACTTGGCGTGCGTTGGACACTGCGCAAACGTGTGACAGTGTTAGTCTGTCAAAATGAGAATCATGACATCAAGTTTAATGTTTCTTCCAATCGGTATATCCCTTACGGTCCAGGGCCTCAGGAACTTGAGTTGGCTTGCGAGACCATCGTTCGCGCGATTCTGGAAGGCCTCAACCGCGGGTCCAATGGCACTACTGACAGCCCGGTCCGGGAGTATCTCGATAAAAACGAACTCCATCCAGAGAACGCCGGAATTCATCCAGAAACGACCGGTCGAGATGCACCCCGTGGTTGGCTGTTGAGATATTTTCGTACGCACACCTGGACACCGATGGGTCCCAAGAAATTCAGGCGCCAACGAACGGTTGTCACCTCGACCATCGGGTACGCAGGCTTAGCGATGACCATCCTCTTCCTCGGAGTGTTCCTGGGCACGTCATACGGCGGGACAGCAGATCCGTCTCCTGTGCCATCGATGAGACCCCCTGAGATCGGTGACGCCTACCCCTTGCCAGGAGTAGAATTTCTCGCTCAGTTCGTGAACCAATCGTCAGGAGAATGCATTGCGCGCAATGGCATTGGAACTCATCCAACTGATTCTGAAATTCCAAGATCTGAAGTAAGAGGGGGGAACAACGGTGCGGATATCTACCAATACGGGTGCGGTACCGGCGCCGGATTCAAGTTCGATTACCCGCAGGTACTGGTCCTGGTGCCCTTAAAAGATGATAGCTGGATGATTCGCAGCAGTATCAAGAGCAAACTATGCCTACAATCGGATGAGAAACGACAGTCGGCCGAGAAACAAGATCTTTACGAGCACATGGAAATCTGTGACGAGGGCGACGATCGACAGAGGTGGATGCTTCAGAGTGTTGGTAACGCAGGCTCTCGAATTGCGGTGGTGAGGAACCGTCAAACGGGCCGATGCCTTGCGCACGGCGGTCCTCCTGGAGGAGATCCCGCCTATGTCTCTTCTGGCGAGGCTATACCTCAGCTAGAATGCCAACCCGAGGCCAAGGTGGAATGGCTTATCAGAGAGCTAGTACCTTTTGGGGACAAGGAGTGCCGTGATCAGAGTAATATTGGAATCAAGAATCGCGAGGCCGGCTTCTACATGAATCACGGAGATCCCAATCGGCCACGGATGGGCAACCAGGCGCAAATGATATCTTTGACGCGGGGAGGGCGATCAGCCCATGGCTGCACAGTGCAGATTGCTGGCCCCGCTGAAAACTGTATGGAGGTCCCAGAGAAGAGTCCACCTGATAGTGAAGTGGTATGGAAGTCGTGTAATGGCGGCCTGTCCGAACAACAATGGGTGGTCGAGTCCTGGGACAAGTCGAACGGCAAGAATTGGTTGCGATTTCATTCGGTCGACGACACAAGCAGATGTCTGCTGCAATCCGGGAAGGATGCAAAGACTGCAACACTCACCGCGTCGCCGTGTAATGGTGACCGGTCAGCGCAATGGGCTGCGGAGTAGATGTTTCCCGCGACTGTCAATTCCCGGCGGTTCCGGCGGATCCGGCGAATTTGACCTGCTGCGCTAGTTTTGTCCCCTGCGGCGACAATCCGTTCGTGTCGCTACCACACGATTTGTCGCGACGCGCGGTAAGCGATTCTGCCGATGTCCAGTTACCAAAGGGTAGCTATTCAGCTGGCTGCGCCGCCACGCTGCCCGGCGGCGCCGGTGACGACCGCTCAGCTGACGCGCTGCTGCGCGCTGACGGTGCGCTGCTGGCTCAATACGAGCGAGTGCAAGCCGTCAAACAAGATCAGGAACGGCGGAGCCGGGAGGCGGCGCTGGTCACTGCCAGCCAGCAGGCATGGCGCGCGGTACGGAGCCACCTCATTCGCCACCGCACGCACCTCGCCAAGCAGGCGGTCAGGCTGTATGACCCGGCGTGGCGACTCCCGCATACGCCGGCCTTGGCGCCGCCGAGCTGGCTGCCCTCCCGTCCGGTGCCAATCGAGGCAGTGACGCTGGAGTGGGTGGCTGCGCCACCGCGTCCGGCTATCACCGGCCAGGACGCCGAGCTGCGGCCGGTATTGCCGCTTCGCGCCCCCGGGCACGCTTTCCGGCAGTACACCAGCGCGATGCGCTACCTCAGCCCGCCGGCTCTCTTCGAGAACCGTCCGAGTTACCGGCTGCTGGGCGTGTCCTGGGAACCATCCGGGCATGGAGAACTACGGTTCGGACTTGCTACCTATTTTGACAAGCTTGATGTTTCCGAAGCGTTGAGTCACGAGTTCGCGGCAGCGATGATAGGGGGTGCACAGCCCACGTGGCGAGAGCTGCCGTTCCGGGCGCGGTTGTCCCAGCCGTTCGATCTGCCTTCGCGAATGGGTAGTACGTCAATTGCCACCTTGACTATACGTCGGGACACAACCGGTGGTTCACACACGTTCTTTTTGCCTGCTCGTGACCCGCAAAAAGTAGCCGTGGGTGGAGGTCAGTACGGTGTGATTCCGGCAGGTGAGTTCCAGCCGTCATGCATCGCTCCGGCCTGCCCGCAGGATGATCTTGACCTGTGGCGCAATATTGTGCGCGAATACAGCGAGGAACTGCTCGGCAAGCCTGAGCACGACGGCAGCAGCGGACAACCCCTGGACTACGAGTACTGGCCTTTTTACCGCGCCATGCAACGCGCCCGCGAAGCCGGGCACCTGCGGGCGCATGTTCTGGGCGTCGTGCTCCATGCGCTCGGGCTGAACCCAGCCATTATGACTGCTGTCGTCATTGATGATGCAGTGTTTGACGACCTCTTCCGAGAGCTGGTAACCGTTAATGCCGAGGGCCAGGTCGTCACCTCCCTCAGCGATGATCAGCCAGTGCATGGGCTGCCGTTCACCGAGGCGACCGTGCGACAATTCCTGGACCGTGAGCCGCTGGGCGGCACGAGTGCGGCTTGCCTGGCGTTGGCTTGGCGGTATCGGGACAGCTTGCTGCAGCACTGAATTGAGCGCGCACCAGTGCGGTGGGTTTTGCCAGGAAGACACTGAGCCGCGCCACCCGCCCTCCCCCTCGCCGCTGCCATCCTCTGGCGCCGTGGTTGCTCCGCCTATGCCACACTAGCTGTTGCTCTGCCTGCTGCCGACAGAGCATGACCGATCTAAGCAATTGAGACCAAAAGGACGAAGCGCCGGATTGAGCCTGGCGCGGTGCTCGGCAAGCTCAGAGGTATGCAGACTGGGACCAGCTGAGCGATCATGATGACGAGTGTGCCCGCAAGGACGCCGACGTCTGTCGGCTCGTGCTGGGACTTCTGAATCTTGGAATGGTTTGCGAGTCAGTGGTTACGATGCAGGCCGGGGGTCGTAGAGGGGAGGCCATCATGCCAGCATTTCGGCGGATGGTGGACGAGGTCTGGTCCGATGCCTGAGGTTGCTGTCGTCCGGGCAGCCAGCCTGGTGCTGGCGCACACCCCCGGCTTGGCCCGGCACGGCTCCAAGCCGATGCGCACCCTGACCGGGGAACTGACCAGCCAGTTCCTGGCCAGCCTGCGTAGCTTCGATGAGGCCGTCGGCTACCCGCCGCACCAGGCGTTCCTGGGCGCATGCCACCCTCGCGGGCTGCCGCCCCGCCCGTGGGTCGGGGCTGGGTTCGCCGGCGCGCAACGCTTCGCGCCGTTCGGGGAACTGATGCCGGAGGAGGAGTTCCTCGGGCTGATGGCCGCGGTCGACGAGTTCGACCTGCTGGTGCTGACCCCGGAGGTCGCCGAGCGGGCCGCCAAGCGGCTGGCTGCGCATCCGCTGGCGGCGCACCTGGACCTGGCCCGGATCTCCGCGGCGGCCGGGGATGTCACCGCTGCCGTCGCCAGCGGCGCCCTGCCCGTGCATCTGGCGCCGGACTGTCTCGCGGGTGCGCTGCGCGGTGCGCACGCCGAGGACGAGTCGCTGGTCGCTCACGTGCTGCTGGAGAACCTGGCCTGCAAGGCCACCGGAACCCTGGCGCTGCTGCACCTGCTGCACGACAACGGCGTCGACCCGGCGGCCGTCGGCTACACGATCTCCTGCTCGGAGGAGGCGGTCGGCGACCGCTACCAGCGCGGCGGGGGCAACATGGGCAAGACGATCGCAGCGGTCGCCGGGCTCACCGAGTCGTCCGGGGCGGACGTCAAGAACTTCTGCGCGGCGCCGATCCCGGCGCTGGTGATCGCCGCCAGCCTCGTGGTGGCGGGGGTGTTCGATCAGGTCGCAGTCGTCGCCGGAGGCTCCCAGCCCAAGCTCGGGATGAAGTTCGAAGGACACTTGCGCCACGGTCTGCCCGTGCTGGAAGACGTGATCGGCGGCACCGCCGTACTGGTGACCGCCGACGACGGTGTCTCACCCCGGATCAGGCTCGACGCTGTCGGGCGCCACCGGGTGTCCTCGGGCGGCTCCGGTGCGCAGATCCTGCACGACCTGGCCGTGCGGCCACTGGAGGCGATCGGCGCCCGGATGCTGGACGTCGACGACTACGCCACCGAGCTGCACAACCCTGAGATCACCGAGCCGCAGGGCTCGGGAGACGTGGCGGCGCGCAACTACCGCACGATCGCGGCGTTGGCCGCGCGCCGCAAGGAGATCGCCCGCGAGGGGATCGAGCCGTTCGTCGCGGGGCGTGGCATGCCGGGTTACGCCCCGACCCAAGGTCACCTGGCTTCTGCGGTGTGTTACCTGCCCCATGCCCTTCAGCGGCTCCAGGCAGGACCGGCCGACCGGGTGTTGCTGCTGGCAAAGGGCAGCCTGTTTCTCGGGCGGATGAGCCAGCTGTCCGACGGTATGAGCATCCTGCTGGAACGCAACGGAGGGTGACCACATGGCGGTGGTGGATGCGACGAAGGAGACGTTCCACGAGCTGATCGGATCAGGTCTGGTGCTCGTCGACGTGTGGGCCGACAGCTGCCGCCCGTGCGTGGCGCTGGCACCGCACCTGGCGAGCATCGCCGCCACGATCCCAGACCTGACCGTAGTGAAGCTGGATGCCAGCAAGGCACGGCGGCTGTGCATGTCGCTGCACGTGCGCGGCCTTCCCACCATCCTGTTGTTTCACAACGGCCAGGAGGTGGCGCGGATTTCCGACCCCAGCCTCACCGCAGATCACGTCGATGCGTGGCTGGCCGAAGTGTTAGCGCAGTTGCCAACAAAGGAGGCGTGAATGTTTGACGGCAAGCAGGTCATCGTGATCGGTGAACGAGACGGGATCGCGGGGCCAGCGATTGCGGCGTGTGTCGAGGCAGCAGGTGCCCCGGTGGCCTACGTCGCCACCGAATGCTTTGTTTGAACGGCTGCCGGGGCCATGGACCTGTCCACCCAGGAGACGATCAAGCGCCTGGTCGACCAGCACGGCGCCGATGCGCTGCTGGTTGTGCTCGGCGCGCCGGACGCAGAGAGCGCCGGGATTGCCGCCGAGACGGTGGTGCTCGGTGATCCGAGCTGGGCAGGACCGTTGGCTGGGGCCCAGTTGGGCCTCCCCGTGTACCACATCCTCGAAGATGAGCTGCGCGCTGCAGTTCCCGCTGAGGTGTGGGAGAAGCAGGTCGGGCTGATGGTCGACGTACTGGAGGTGGATGCCATTGCCGACGCGGTGCGGGAGTTCCGCGAGCAAGCCTCCCGCTAGCCGCTCCGCAGAAGACGTCTCAGCGCCTCATTCCCCTCCTGCTCACGGCAGCCCGAAGAACCCACCGCCGCCAGCGAGATCTAGCCGAGGCCAGGGGCAGAACCTAGGCCCGTGTAGGGCCGAACCACCCGTAGACGGCCGAGCGGCGCCGAACACAGCCGGACCGGGCGAAGATCGGCCCCTGACCGCGTCACTGCTGGTCAGGGGCCGTTCCTGTTGGTGTGGCGGGTCAAGAATTCGACCCAGCGCCGTCGGCCTTGAGGACCGGCCATCGCGCGAAGTTGCCGCTACGACCATCCTGGCGCTCTCGTTCGGTGGATCATGGGGGACCCAGGTTGCATCGTCGGTCGCCTCCCCCGCCCGACGTGAGACACTAGATTCGCACAGTGAGGAGGTGTCGAGTGACTGCAACCGACGACCACGCCCACCGTATCCAGCCCCAGCCCGGCGCACGCGCTGACCTGGAAGAAACCCTCCGCCGAGAGGGTGTGCAGCCGATCCAGTCGGCTGACGACCTCTTCTGCGACGGCATCTTCGACACCGACGAGGAACTCGACCAACTCTTGTTTAAACGAAGAGCTGACACCGAAACTGCTCTGCAGGTTCGTTGACCAGCCGATCCACCGGACGTGTTGGTCGAGACCCTCATATAGCGAGCAACCAACGCGACCCATCGAGATGGCGCCGACCTCGCAGAGTGTGACAAGCCCTGCGCCTTCAACTCCGGAAGCTCGGACACGGTCAGCGCGACCCGTGTGCTGAACCGCAGATACGGATCTATCATCCGAAAGATTCCGCAACACTGCTCGGCTGACGGGCCTGCGGTGGGGAGTTGCTCTGCTCGGGTGGCCTGCGCAGGGACATCGGGCGGTTGCGGCAGGAGGGGCAGGCCGGACCCGCCGGCGGGGGGCCGGTTGGCCATCCCGCGGCGGACCCGGTCCAGCGCCTCGGCGGCCCACGCGACGACGTGGAGGGCGCCCAGGCGCAGCGCCGTCCTATCGCGGCTCAGTTCGGCTGGAGCGCAGCGCTGAGGCCGATCTCAATGCCGGCGGCCAGGGGCAGGTTTCTCTGTCGCATTTTTTATCCTTTGCAGCGGAGGGATGCACGGACACTGTTGTCTGTGCACGCGCCATTGACAGGTGAATTGGTGGCATCCACCACGCCGTCATTGGCGTCTTGCTCGCAGAGAGCTGAGCCGGGTGATGGCCGTGCGCGGGCACTGGGCCCGCCGTCCGGTCTGGCAGCACCGCCTCAGAACACGACGTCGTACCGCGGCGTCGGGCAGCCGCACGGCCGGGAAGGACGTCGCCGCCAGCCCGCCGCAGATGACGATCGCCATGATCACATCTCCAGCACATGCATGTCACCGAGTGGACGCTGCGTCCTGAAGTTGAACAGAAGAAGTCCAGCAATCGAGCAGGGGATTGCGAAAAATTTGACCAGGGATAGCTAAGACGTCGGCTGGCGGGTATGAACTCAACCGGTCGACAGGCTGCATACGCGTAGTGCGCAGAGGTCGTCGCGTGGGACATCGTCTGCCCGGGAGGAGCCCTCCCGGCAGATCTGGAACGGGCCCGACCCCGATCCGTTCGTCGGCTTGCTGCGCGGGTCTGTCCGCGCAGGGGTTGCCATTAGGTAACCAGGCTGTATCGAAGGTAGTCACGGTCGACGAGGCTAAGTAGCGGTCTGCTGGCTCCTGCTTGGACCGCGCGTGTGCTGTCTGGCGCCGGTTGCGATCGATTGCTCCGCACCCGGTATTCGTGGCGCCGCGAGGCGGCGTCCCGCCACCTGAGCTCATGCCGAGCGCGGGCGCTCACCAGCAGCAACGTGGCTCGGGTGACATCTCAGTCAGGTCTCGCCGAACGTTGCGCCTAGGTACTCAGTTCCGGAGATTTCGTATCGGTTTGCCACCTGGCTAAGTAGTCGGAATCGACTTAGGTAGCGGCGCGCAAAGTTAGGGGGTGATTGCATGTTGTCATATGACCCTCTCCTGGCCATTATAGGGATAGCTGAAGCCACAACGCCATCGATGAGGTGCTCTGTTCCGAGGCCCACCCGGGGCCACCGCGAGGAGGATTTCGGGGGCGGCGACGCTAACGGCGGCTGTGGCTGAGCTGAAGCGCCTCCGATCACATGATCGCGTACGGTGCCGATGGTGCGGGAGGGGGTGGCCGGGACGCGGCGGCCACCCCCTCCGCGAGTCTGCCCGTCCCTGGCGCCCAGGGCGCTAGTGTTCTGCCCCGTGCATGAGATCACCGGGTTGCGGGAGCCGGCCAACTCCCTCAGCGGCCGCTGTGACGGCACCGCTGAGCTGCGGCACGCCAGCCGGGAAATCGGAGTCAGCGCGGTCACCGGGCTGGTTGCCATCCGAAGGGGAACGACACGTGAAGCGGATCTCGATCATCGGTGCCCTGCTCTTGTTGGCAGCGGCAGGTTGTACGGCTTCCCCGGATAAGCAATGGGAAGCGCCACGTTCGAGCGAACCGTTCACCTTCCGCGTGCTGGCCACCGGTTTGGCTGACCCGTGGGAGATCACCTGGGGCCCCGATGGTTTTCTCTGGGTTACGGAGAAGATGGCCAAGAAAGTGACCCGGGTGAACCCCTCGGACGGGTCGAAGGCCACTGCGGTCACCATCGCCGACGGCTACGCCAGCGAGAGCCAGGACGGCCTGCTCGGCATGGCATTCCAGCCGAACTTCCTGAACGGGAACAATGACGTCTATCTTGCGTATACCTACGACGCCGATCCCGGTGCGGCGGTCGACCGCCGTATCAAGATCGTGCGCTACACCTATGATCCAGCAGGCCAGGCGCTGAGCCGTCCGGCCGACTTGATTATCGGGTTGCCGGCTAGCACGGACCACAATTCGGGGCGCCTGCTGATCGGCCCCGACCAGAAGCTCTACTACGCGATCGGGGACCAGGGGAACAACCAGTTCGGGCGCTTCTGCAATCCGATCCGAGCGCAAGATCTGCCCACCGCTGGCGACATCGGTGCGCGGAACTGGGCAGCATACGCGGGCAAGACCCTGAGGCTCAATCTCGACGGCAGCATCCCGCCGGATAATCCGGTGATCAGGGGAGTGCGGAGTCATATCTACTCGTACGGGCACCGGAATCCGCAGGGCTTGGTCTTCGGGCCAGGAGGCCGCCTCTTCTCGGCGGAACATGGCCCCAAGGCTGATGATGAGATCAACCTGATCCAGCCCGGGAAGAACTACGGCTGGCCGCATGTGTCCGGTTTCAAAGACGGCCAAGCTTATGTGGATGCGGACTGGTCGGCCTCGGCCACGCCACCGTGCGCCAGCCTGCGGTACGACAGCTTTACGATCCCGCCATCCGTTCCTCAGCAGAGCGAGGCCGCCTGGAGCGGCCCGGACTATGTGGAGCCCCTGAAGACGCTTTACACCGTATCCGACGGATACAACTTCCGGGACCCCGCTTGCGGTGAACAGTCATACATCTGCTGGCCGTCGATCGCACCCTCCAGCATGGATTTCGTGCCGGCCGGCCAGGACGGGTTTGCCGGCTGGCGCAACTCGCTGCTGGTGACGAGCCTGAAGAACGGTTCACTCTACTGCTTGCGGCTCACCCAGGACGGCGGCTCGGTCCAGGGTGACATCACCCAGTTCTTCAAGACCACAAACCGTTACCGGGATCTGGCGCTGAGCCCCGGCAATCGCACTGTCTATATCGCCACTGACAGCACTGGGCGCGCTGGGCCCAATTTCGGGCCCCCGACGGAGAAACTCGACAATCCCGGAGCGATTCTGGAGTTCACCTTCTCGGGTTAAGCAGGCCGGGTCTGCTCGGTCGCTGGCGGGGCCTCCATGTGGCCCAGCTGGACGAGTATCGTCACCAGGTCGTAGTACAGGGCTCCGCTGATGATCTGGCCCGCCTCGTTGAATCGCAGGATCTCACAGATCGGTGTGCACATCGGGAGTATGGTGCGCGGCATGGGCCCGAACGCCCCGTCGTTGATTCCGGTTCCGGTGAAATGCGCGACCACGTGGTCCCCGGCATCGATGTACTGGACATCGGTGATCGCGCTATCCGAGAACGGGGCCACCCAGTCCGCCTTGAGGTAGTCCACCAGCTCTTGCGGACCCTTGAACATCACCCTGCGTGGATGGTCGGTGTACTCGACGTCGGCTGCGAAATCCTGCACGACGGCTGTCCAGTCACGACGGTTGAACGCCTCGTGCAGGGCCCGATGCTTGTCGACGTTGCTCATGGTTCCCGGCTCCAGGATCCTCGTTGATCCACCGCATAGTGAGGATAGTACGCCACGTTCGGGTCAACCGGGAGACCGTGAGATGCTACTGAAAGTAGGCACCGTGCCGGAAGAGTCGCCCACGGCCCCCCTCCTGGTGACGCGGGTCCCTTCATAGTGCCCCCAGACATGGCGGCGCACCATCCGCCATCCACGTGACACCCAACTCAGTGACTTGCGGGTGAGCCGTCCCGGGCTCTGACATCGTTGGCGGTCGGGGAGGAGTTGACCCGCTGCGTGATCCAGTCTGTGATCGTGGTGACCGCTTCGTCGACGGGGACACCATTGATCTGGCTGCCATCCCGGAACCGGAAGGACACGGCGCCGGCCTCGACGTCCTTGGCGCCGGCCAGCAGCATGAATGGGACCTTCTGGGTGGTATGGTTGCGGATTTTCTTCTGCATCCGATCGTCGGACGCGTCGACTTCCACACGGATCCCCTTGGTGCGCAGCTTTTTCGCCACTCGATGGAGGTGCTCGAGGTGCTCGTCCGCGATCGGAATACCGACTACCTGCACCGGGGAGAGCCACCCGGGGAACGCCCCCGCGTAGTGTTCTGTGAGAACGCCGAAGAACCGCTCGATCGAGCCGAACAGCGCCCGGTGGATCATGACTGGCCGCTGCCGCGAGCCGTCCGCCGCAGTATATTCCAGGGTGAATCGCTCGGGCAGGTTGAAATCGACTTGGATGGTCGACATCTGCCAGTTGCGCCCGAGCGCGTCCTTGGCCTGTACCGAGATCTTGGGACCGTAGAAGGCTGCCCCGCCCGGGTCGAGCACCAGGTCCAGGCCGCTGGCCTCAGCGGCCCTGCGCAAGGTCTCGGTGGCTTCGGCCCAGACCTCGTCAGTGCCGATATATTTTTCGTCATTCCGGGTGGACAGCTCGAGGTAGAAGTCGTCCAGCCCGTAGTCGCGCAGCAGGCCGAGCACGAACGACAGCAGCGACTGCAGCTCCGCCTGCACCTGTTCTTTGGTGCAGTAGATGTGCGCGTCGTCCTGCGTCATGCCGCGGACCCGGGTCAGGCCATGAATGACGCCCGATTTCTCGTAGCGATATACCGCGCCGAACTCGAACAGCCGCAGTGGCAGCTCGCGGTAGGATCTCCCGCGCGACCTGTAGATCAGGTTGTGGAACGGGCAGTTCATCGGTTTGAGATAATAGTCCTGGCCGGGCTTGCGAACCGTGCCGTCGGAGTTGAGCTCGGCGTCCAGGTGCATGCCGGGAAACATCCCGTCGGCGTACCAGTCCAGATGGCCGGAGGTCTCGAACAGCTGGGATTTGGTGATGTGCGGGGTATAGACGAACTCGTAGCCCGCCTCCTCGTGGCGCCGGCGTGAGTAGTCCTCCAGCTCGCGCCGGATGATCCCGCCCCTGGGATGGAACACGGCAAGTCCGGAGCCGATCTCGTCCGGGAAGCTGAACAGATCCAGCTCCGTGCCGAGCCGGCGGTGGTCACGGCGCTCGGCCTCGGCGAGCATCTCCAGGTGATGGTCGAGCGCCTCCTGCGACTCCCACGCCGTTCCGTAGATGCGTTGCAGTTGCGGGTTGTGCTCGTTGCCTCGCCAGTAGGCCGCCGCCACCCGGGTCAGGGTGCAGGCGGGGATGTATCGGGTCGTCGGCACATGCGGGCCCCGGCACAGATCGCTCCAGACCCGCTGCCCGCTGTGCGGGTCGAGATTGTCGTAGATGGTCAGCTCGCCGCCGCCGACCTCCATCACCTCGGAGGTATCCACCTCGGACTTGAGATCGATCAGTTCCAGCTTGTAGGGCTCGGACGCCAACTCCTGCCGGGCGTCGCGCGCCGACTCCACCACTCGGCGAGAAAATCGCTGTGACCGCTTGATGATCTGCTTCATGCGCTTTTCCAGCGCCTGCAGATCCTCGGGAGTAAATGGCCGGGGGACATCAAAGTCGTAGTAGAAGCCGTCTTTCACCGGCGGCCCGATGCCGAGCTTGGCGTCCGGGAACTGGTCCTGCACAGCCTGCGCGAGCACGTGGGCGCAGGAGTGCCGGATGACGCTGCGGCCCGTTTCGGTGGAGGCCGCGACTGGCTGCACTGCCGTGTCGGCGGCCGGCGCCCAGGCCAGGTCGCGCAACCTGCCCTCGGCGTCGCGGACGACCACCACGGCGTCTGCTCCGGTGCCGGGCAAGCCCGCTTCCCGGACCGCGTGGCCGGCGGTAGTCCCGGCCGGCACCAGCACGCTCGCGGCGGGCTCGGGACTGGGCTGGGACACGGCTGCTCCTCGGTGGTCGGGCACGGGGATCCGGCGACTGATGTTATCCCGTCCGATCCGGCCCTCTCGCCTCAGTTGCCGCACCCTGGAGATCCGCCAAGCAGCTCACCTGCCGCCGGGGTGGGCATTGCGGCCCAGGAGTTCCTGGACCCGGTCCGAGGCGGCCTGCGCGTCGGCGATCACCCGGCCCTGGTCGCCGACGATCCGGCCGTCGCGTTTGAGGGCGAAGTAGCCCTCAAAGAGAATGCTACTGATCCTGGTGGTGGTCTCCCTGCCGACGTCGAAGCCGCCCTCGATCACCTTTGTGTTGTTCATGATGGACACAGTGAAGCGCTCCTTCGGGCCGACGAAGCCCACCGAGTTCGTGATCCAGGAGCCGTCGTCGTTGTCATCGGACCAGCCGTTCTTGTTGCCGGGTGACGCGGCATTGCCTGCTCCCCACACGCCCCACTGCTGGTTGGGATTGACGATGCGCATCTCGCGGATGATGTAATCACGGTGAATGGCGGGGAGCTTGTTCAGCACATGGTTCATGAGCCGGTCGAGATCATTGGCCGTGGTCAGGATCCAACCCCAGGTGTGCGGGTGCTCGGCGGTGAACTTCATGTCAGTCATCCCGTAGGACGGGAAGCGAGTTGCGTAGTCTTCGGCGCCATAGCGCTGCCACAGTGTGGTCGCCGCGCCGTCGTCGCTGGAATGCAGCATCTTCTGCATCAGGTCGTGGTCCCCGGCGGTCAGCGTGATCGCGCCCGAGTCGTTGCGCAGGAGCAGATCCACCACCATGGCCAGTTTCGGGGTGGAGCAGCCCCAGATATGTGTCTTCGAGTTCGCATTGCGCCAGACCGCGCCGGTCTCCCGGTCGCGCACCACGATGCCGGCCACGCCAGGACGGCTCGCCGCGTAGGCCTGCGCCTTCGCAATACGGCGCTGGAGTCCCTGGTCAAAGGAAACCCCGCTACCGCTGTTGACCGAAAGGGTCTGGGGAATTTTTCCTGAGGCGGCGTGGGCTGCCGATGCGGTCATGGCGACGGTTAAGGCCGCAGTGACGGCACTCGTGGCCAGACGCTTATTAATCATGCTCAGGATGCCTCACTCGAGGATGTGTCGCGTTCCGTGGAACTCCGGTGACGGCCGGTGGTCGTCACACTGCGTTGACGATCTCATCATGACAGGTGGTGTCGACGGTTTCGGTGATGCGTTCCAGTGTGTCGCGCAGGGATCACAGGGTGGAGGTTGTCGATCGTTATCTTAGAGCCGCTCCCAGGGTGTTCTGGACGTAGGTGACGAGTGTCTGGGATCCGGGGTTCTGGAGCAGGGTCAGTCTTCCTTGCCGCACCGGCGGAGTCGTTGGCGATAATGGGCGACGGTGGCATGATCGAGTTCGTGATCACTCGTCGTTCGGCGATGAAACTGGCGGGAGCAACCGGCTTGGCGCTCACCAGGAGCGCGGGCGGTGGCTCGGATGTCCTGGTCCTGGTGGAGAAGGGCAGTCACGCGCTGAGCTTCTACGAGGTCGACACGGGTCGGCGGCTGCACACCGTTACCCTGGCCGCGTATCCGCACGAGCTGGTGGTCGACGCCGAGCGGCGGTTCGCCTATGTAGGCCACTACGGCGTGCGCCCGTCGTGCTGAACCCGGGCCAGCTACCCGAGAGCAGCTGCCTGAGCAGAGACGAGAAAACCCTCTTTGTGGGCGCGCGCAAGAGTTCCACCGTCGTGGCCGTCGACGCGCACCGGATGGCCGTACGCGGATCGCTGCAGGTGTCCGGTGATCCACTGCGCGTCTACACGATCTCCGACGATCAGTTGCTGCTGACCGACATCACCAACCGTGCGCTCCACGTGCTGAGCACCGGCCTGCGCCCGATCGCCACGATCACGCTGGACGGCATACCCGCGGCGGTGTCCCTCCACCCGCGCAAACCGCTCAGCTATGTGTCCCTTGTGGACACCAACCGGATCGCGGTCGTGGACCTGGATCGGCGAGCGGTCGTCGGCGGGTTCGGCACGCAGCTCGAACCGGACTCCTCGGTGCTGCTGTCCGGCTGAACGCCGGGCACCTGGCCTAACCTTGACTGCTGTCCCCCTTGGTAAGAGCCTCCTGAGCGGGGAACCTCCGTCAATTGCACCAGGAGTTCGACGTGGCCGCTGCCGATGCCGCTGTTCGATCGGCGGCTGTTGTCCGACTCCGGGCGCAGCGCGGGCTGATGATCTACTTCGGGGTGCTTGTCCCGCTGTCGGCGGTGTTCCAGGTGCTCCTCGTCACGACCGGCAACTGGGTCTGGGTCCTCCCGCTCATGTGGTCGCCGGCCGCGGCCTCGATAGTGGCTCGCCTGGTGCTGCGGGAGGGCTTCGCCGATGTGTCGTTCCGCGTCGGCGGACGCCGCGGGTGGCAGGCCATTCTGGCGGCCGTGGTCTTCCCGCTGGTCATCGGGCTGACCGTCTATGGCATCGCGTGGCTGACCGGCCTGGCACGGTTCGATCCGCGGCCCGGTGTGCTGGCCGCCCAGCTCGTCGCGGACAGCGCCACACCCGTCGCGGTGTTCCTGGTCATGCTCGCCGCGGCGGCAACCATCGGGACCGTCGTGGGTGCCCTGGCGGCCGCCGGCGAAGAGATCGGCTGGCGTGGCTACCTGCTCACCCGGCTGATCGACGCGGGGATCCCGCGGCCCATCCTGGTCAGCGGGCTGATCTGGGGCCTGTGGCACGTCCCGGTCGTCCTCGGCACCGGCTACGCCGCGGGCCCGTCCCCGGCCGCCTCGGCGCTGCTGCTCGTGGCCCTCGCCACGGCGTTCGGTGTTGTGTTCGCGCGGCTACGCCTGGCGACCGGCAGCGTCTGGCCCGCGATCATGCTGCATGCCGCGTGGAACAGCATCATCCAGTCCGCCTTTGATGCGGCGCGGAGCGGCGGCGACCGCTCCGCGCTGCACGATGACGCGTCGTGGTGGGTCGGCGAGTCGGGGGTCCTGACGGTGCTCGCCATGATCATTGCCGCCGTCGTCTTCTCCCAGGGGCGCTGGGCGATCCGGGAGAACCGAGCGTGAGACACACCAGTTGGCTGCCGTTAACAGCAGCCTGCGACCGGGTTGGCGGTACGTGAAGGGCTGCCAACCGTAGGGTGAGCGCTGTGCCGAGAGCTGGGCTGGACAAGGATCCTCGCGACGTCGCGGCGATGTTCGATGGGGTGGCCCGCCGTTATGACCTGACCAACACGGTGCTGTCATTCGGCCAGGACCGGTGGTGGCGGCAGTGCACCCGAGTCGCCGTCGCTGCGGGGCCAGCAGAGCGGGTGCTCGATCTTGCCGCGGGTACCGCCGTGTCCACCGTCGAGCTGGCCCGGGCTGGCGCGTGGTGTGTGGCCGCGGACTTCTCCCTGGGGATGCTCCGTGCTGGTCGACGGGCGGGCCGACACCGTGACGCGGCCGGCGACGGCCCCCTGGTGAAGGCCCCCGGGTTGGCGGCGGTTAACAGCAGCCACACCGGGCGTTGGTGGTACTTGAAGGGCCACCGACCGAGGGTCCCGATGGTCGCAGCTGACGCGCTGGCGCTGCCGTTCGCCGACGGGGTGTTCGACGCGGTCACGATCTCCTTCGGGCTGCGCAATGTGGCCGATCCCGACGCCGCGCTGACCGAGCTGGCCCGGGTCACCCGGCCCGGTGGCCGGCTGGTCGTCTGCGAGTTCTCCACCCCCACGCGGCGGGTGTTTCGCACCGTGTACCTGGAGTACCTGATGGGCGCGCTGCCGACGGTCGCCCGGCGGGTGAGCAGCAACCCGGAGGCCTACGTCTACCTCGCCGAGTCCATCCATGCCTGGCCCGACCAGCGGGCGCTCGCCGAGCGGGTGGCCGCCGCGGGCTGGTCCGACGTCGAGTGGCGCGACCTCACCGGCGGCATCGTCGCCCTGCACCGGGCGGTCAAGCCCTAGACTCGGCCCGTGAGACGTCACTGAACAACCAACGGCCCGTGAGACGTCACTGAACAACCAAGGAGCGCCGATGGTCGGCCGGGCGGGCGCCAGCGACAACGCCGCGGACGTGATCGTGGTGGGGGCGGGGCCCGCGGGCTCGACGGCCGCGGCGTACCTGGCCCGCGCCGGCCTGGACGTGCTGCTGCTGGAGAAGGCCACCTTCCCCCGGGACAAGGTGTGCGGGGACGGCCTGACCCCGCGCGGCGTCCGGCAGCTGATCGACCTGGGCATCGACACCAGCACCGAGGCCGGCTGGGTGCACAACAGGGGCCTGCGGGTGGTGGGCGGCCCGGTGACGATCGAGCTGCCGTGGCCCGACCTGGCCAGTTTCCCGCCCTACGGCGCGGTCCGCCAGCGCCACGACTTCGACGAGATGCTGGCGCGGCACGCCGAGAAGGCCGGCGCCCGGCTGCACGAACAGAACACGGTGACCGAAGCGATCACCGACGAGCGCACCGGGCGGGTCACCGGCGTGCGCGCCCGGCAGGGCCCGGACAAGCAGCTGGTGGAATACTGCGCCCCGCTCACCCTGGCCTGCGACGGGGTCAGCGCCCGGCTCGCGCTCAGCCTGGGGATGGACAAGCGCGAGGACCGGCCGATGGGTGTCGCGGTGCGCCGCTACTACACCAGCCCCCGCACCGACGACGACTTCCTGGAAAGCCACCTGGAGCTGTGGGACCACACCGACCCGCGGCAACCCCGGCTGCTGCCCGGCTACGGCTGGATCTTCGGCATGGGTGACGGGACGTCCAACGTCGGCCTGGGCATCCTGTCGACGTCCAAGGCGTACGGCAAGACCGACTACCGGGCGCTGCTGCGGTCCTGGCTGGACGGCACCCCGCAGGAGTGGGGTTTCCGCGAGGGCAACGCCACCGGCAGGGTCGCCGGTGCGGCACTGCCGATGGGCTTCAACCGCACGCCGCACTACCGGGCGGGCCTGCTGCTGGTCGGCGACGCCGGCGGGATGGTGAACCCGTTCAACGGCGAGGGCATCGCGTATGCGATGCAGTCCGCCGGGCTGGCCGCGCAGTGCTCGGTGCAGGCGCTGGCCCGGCCCGACGGGCCGGCCCGGGAGCGTGCGCTGCACCGTTACCCCACCGCGCTGCGTGACGAGCTGGGGGGCTATTTCCGGCTGGGGACCGCCTTCAGTCGGCTGATCGCCCACCCGGCGGTGATGCGCGCCGCGACCCGGCACGGCCTGCCGCGCGCGACGCTGATGCGCTTCCTGCTCAAGCTGCTGGCCAACCTCTACGACACCCGGGAGGGCGACGCGATGGACCGGGTGATCACGGCGATGACCCGGCTGGCGCCCAGCGTGTGACGCCCAGAGCAGAACGCCTGATCGATGTCGGCCAAGTAGGTTAGCCTCACGGCAGTGCATGACCGGCCCGCACGTAGGGTGGTGCGGGACGGTCATGAGTCATGAGACGCCGAAGGAGGGGACGCGAGTGCTGCAGCCCTACGTTCCCCTGGTGCTGATGCTCCTGCTAGCGGGGGCTTTCGCGGTCTTCTCCGTCGTCGCGGCCCCCTACATCGGGCCGCGGCGGTACAACAGGGCCAAGCTCGACGCCTACGAGTGCGGTATCGAGCCGTCGCCGCAGCCGGTCGCGGGGGCCGGGCGGATGCCGGTGGCGTACTACCTCACCGCGATGCTGTTCATCCTGTTCGACATCGAGATGGTCTTCTTCTACCCGTTCGCGGTGGTCGCGGACTCGCTGGGGCTCTTCGGTCTGGTGGAGGTCGCCCTGTTCATCGTGACGCTCGGCTTCGCCTACGCCTACGTGTGGCGGCGCGGCGGGCTGGACTGGAACTGATCATGGGTTTAGAGGAGAAGCTGCCCAGCGGGATCCTGCTGACCAGTGTGGAGAAGCTGGTCAACTGGACGCGCAAGTCGTCGCTGTGGCCGGCCACGTTCGGGCTGGCCTGCTGCGCGATCGAGATGATGACCACCGGGGCGCCCCGTTACGACCTGGCCCGGTTCGGGATGGAGGTCTTCCGGGCCTCCCCCCGGCAGGCCGACCTGATGATCGTGGCAGGCCGGGTGAGCAACAAGATGGCCCCGGTGCTGCGCCAGATCTATGACCAGATGCCCGAGCCGCGCTGGGTGCTCGCGATGGGCGTCTGCGCCTCCACTGGTGGGATGTTCAACAACTATGCGATCGTGCAGGGCGTGGACCACATCGTCCCGGTCGACATGTACCTGCCCGGCTGCCCGCCCCGGCCGGAGATGCTCATCGACGCGATCCTCAAGCTGCACGCCAAGATCATGGACGAGCCGCTCGGGCCGAAGCGTGCCGCGGAGACAGCGGGCCAGCGCACCGAAATGGTGGCCTCCTCAGTGCGCTACGCGCCCCAGCGCAGGCCCGAAAAAAGCACCCGAGCTCGGACGCAGTGAGCGACGTGGCCAACAAGGACAACGGGGCCGAACTCGAGGTTCGCGGCGGTGTGGTCTCCGGCCGGGCCCGGCAGGGCATGTTCGGGGTGCTCGGTTCCGGTGACACCTCCGGGTTCGGCGGGCTGGCGCTGCCGGCCTACCTCCCGGCTGCGGCGCAGCGGCCCTACGGCGGCTGGTTCGACGAGGTCACCGACGAGCTGCTCGCCGCGATGCGCGAACGCGGGGTGCCCGCTGAGGCGATCCAGCAGGTCACGGTGGATCGCGGGGAGATCACCTATTACGTGCGCCGGGAGCACCTGGTCGCGCTGTGCCGCACCGTGCGCGATGATCCGGCGCTGCGTTTCGAGCTGTGCAGCTCGGTCTCCGGCGTGGACTACGGCACCGAGGTCGCCCAGCGGCTGCACGTGGTCTACCACCTCACCTCGATGACCTACCGGCGCCGGATCCGCCTTGAGGTCGCCGTCGACGTCGAGGACGCCCACGTGCCCAGCGTGGTCGCGGTCTACCCGACTGCCGACTGGCAGGAGCGGGAGACCTGGGACATGTTCGGCGTCGTCTTCGACGGCCACCCGGCGCTGACCCGCATCCTGATGCCCGACGACTGGGACGGCCACCCGCAGCGCAAGGACTACCCGCTCGGCGGGATCCCGGTGGAGTACAAAGGTGCCGAGATCCCCCCGCCCGACCAGCGGAGGGCGTACACGTGAGCGTCCAGGATCCCGATACCACTGCTGCCACCGCGCGGGAGACCACCGAGGGCCGGATCTACACCGTCACCGGTGGTGACTGGGACAGCCTGCTCGAGGACTTCAAGCACGACGAGCGCATCATCGTCAACATGGGGCCGCAGCACCCCTCCACGCACGGCGTGCTGCGGCTGGTGCTGGAACTGGAAGGCGAGACCGTCACCCAGGCCCGGTCGGTGATCGGCTACCTGCACACCGGTATCGAGAAGAACTGCGAGTACCGGACCTGGACCCAGGGCGTCACCTTCGTCACCCGGATGGACTACCTGGCGCCGCTGTTCAACGAGGCCGGCTACTGCCTGGCGACCGAGAAGCTGCTCGGGATCACCGTGCCGCGGCGCGCGCAGGTGATCCGGGTGCTGCTCATGGAGCTCAACCGGGTCAGCTCGCACCTGGTGGCGATCGCCACCGGCGGGATGGAGCTCGGCGCGCTGACCGGGATGACCGCCGGGTTCCGGGAGCGCGAGGAGGTCCTGCACCTGCTGGAGTTCCTCACCGGCCTGCGGATGAACCACGCGTTCATCCGGCCCGGCGGCGTCGCCCAGGACCTGCCCGAGGACTACGACACCAGGATCCGGGACTTCCTGAAGATAATGGACTCCCGGCTGCCGGACTACGACAAGCTGCTCACCGGGCAGCCGATCTGGAAGCAGCGGCTACAGCAGGTGGGCTACCTGCCGCTGGACGGCTGCCTGCAGCTCGGCATCACCGGCCCGATCCTACGCTGCGCCGGCCTGGAATGGGACCTGCGCAAGATAGAGCCCTACAGCGGCTACGAGGAGTACGACTTCGAGGTCCCCACCTCCACCGACGCCGACTGCTACGCACGCTACCTGCTGCGCGTCGAGGAGATCCACCAGTCGCTGGGGATCGTGGCGCAGTGCCTGGACAAGCTGGAACCCGGCCCGGTGATGGTCGAGGACGCCAAGATCGCGTGGCCGGCCCAGCTGTCCATCGGCGCCGACGGGATGGGCAACTCGCTGGAGTACGTCCACAAGATCATGGGGCAGTCCATGGAGGCGCTGATCCACCACTTCAAGCTGGTCACCGAGGGGTTCGCGGTGCCACCCGGCCAGGTCTACGTCGCGATCGAGTCCCCGCGCGGCGAGCTGGGCTACCACCTGGTCTCCGATGGCGGGACCCGGCCGTTGCGGGTGCACGTCCGGGACCCCAGCTTCGTGAACCTGCAGTCCATGCCGGCGATGAGCGAGGGCGGCCTGGTGGCTGATGTCATCGCCGCGGTGGCGTCGATCGACCCGGTGATGGGTGGTGTGGACCGATGAGCTCCGCCGTAGACAGCGACACCGTCTTCGATGACCAGACCCGGGAACGGGCTGCCGAGATCATCGCCCGTTACCCGGTGGCGCGGTCGGCCCTGCTGCCGCTGCTGCACCTGGTGCAGAGCGTGCAGGGGTACGTCAGCCAGGCCGGGATCACGTTCTGCGCCCAGCTGCTGGAGATCACCACCGCCGAGGTGAGCGCGGTGGTCACCTTCTACACGATGTACAAGCGCAAGCCCGGTGGTGAGCACCTGGTCAGCGTGTGCACCAACACGCTGTGCGCGGTGCTGGGCGGCGACGAGATCTATGCCAGGCTGCGCAAACGGCTCGGGGTCGGCCACGAGGAGACCGCGGGCCCGCCGGGCACGAAGGGCTCCATCACCCTCGAGCACGCCGAATGCCTGGCTGCCTGCGACCTGGCGCCGGTGCTGCAGGTGAACTACGAGTTCTATGACAACCAGACTCCGGAGTCGGCGGTGGAGCTGGTGGACGCGCTGCGCCGCGGGGACCGGCCCGCCCCGACCCGCGGTGCGCCGCTGACCGACTGGAAGACCGCCGAGCTGGCCATGGCCGGTTTCTTCGGCACCCCCGAGGAACTGCGAGCCGCGGTAGACGCGCCGTCGGCGGCGCCCGAGACGCTGGCCGGCAACCGGCTCGCCGAGCAGCAGGGCTGGCAGGCGCCGGCGATGCCGGACGAGGTCGAGCTACCTATTGTGGCGGACAAGAAGTGACCAGCCCACCAGGAGGGGCCGTGACCGAGCGGACGCTCACCCCGGTGCTGACCCGGCGGTGGCTGTCGCCGAAGTCCTGGACCTTGGACACCTACACCCAGCTGGAGGGGTACACCGCGCTGCGCACCGCGCTGGCCGCGCAGCCTGATCAGCTGATCCAGCTGATCAAGGACTCCGGCCTGCGGGGCCGCGGCGGCGCGGGTTTCCCCACCGGCCTGAAGTGGAGCTTCATCCCGCAGGCCAAGCCGGGCGCGCCGCCGGCCGGGCCCGCGGCCAAACCCAAGTACCTGGTGATCAACGCCGACGAGGGCGAGCCCGGCACCTGCAAGGACGTGCCGCTGATGATGGCCGACCCGCATTCGCTGATCGAGGGCTGCATCATCACCAGTTACGCGATCCGCGCCCACGAGTGCTACGTCTACGTCCGCGGCGAGATGCTGCACTGCAACCGCCGGCTGCAGCAGGCGGTCGCGGAGGCGTACCAGGCCGGGTACCTGGGCAAGGACATCCTCGGCTCGGGCTTTGACCTCGACATCGTCATTCACGCCGGTGCCGGTGCCTACATCTGCGGTGAGGAGACCGCACTGCTGGACTCGCTGGAGGGCTACCGCGGCCAGCCCCGGCTCAAGCCGCCGTTCCCGGCCACCTCCGGGCTCTACGCCGCCCCCACCGTGGTGAACAACGTCGAGACGATCTGCAGCGTGCCGTACATCGTCAACGGCGGGTCGGCCTGGTTTCGGGCGATGGGCAGCGAGAAATCCCCCGGGCCCAAGATCTACTCGATCTCCGGGCACGTGCAGCGCCCGGGCCAGTACGAGGCGCCGCTGGGCATCACGCTGCGTGAGCTGCTGGAGATGGCCGGCGGGATGACGGGCGGCCCGCTGAAATTCTGGACCCCGGGCGGGTCGTCCACCCCGCTGCTCACCGCCGAGCACCTCGACATCCCGCTGGACTTCGAGGGCGCCGCGGCGGCCGGCTCCATGCTGGGCACCACCGCGATCATGGTCTTCAACCAGACGGTGAGCGTGCCGTGGGCGGTGATGAAATGGACCGAGTTCTACAAGCACGAGTCCTGCGGCAAGTGCACCCCGTGCCGGGAGGGGACCTACTGGCTGCTCCAGATCCTGGAGCGGATGTTGCGGCACGAGGGCACCCCGGCGGATGTGGACACCATGCTCGACGTCTGTGACAACATCCTGGGCCGGTCGTTCTGCGCCCTCGGTGACGGCGCCGCCAGCCCGATCACCAGTGCGATCAAGTACTTCCGGCCGGAGTTCCTGGCCCTGTGCGCCCAGCAGCCCGGCGTCTCGACTCAGTTGGCAGGATCGCACCGATGACGCTGGCACAGCAGGTCGGCAGCGGCCCGGCCCCCAGGGCGGTTCCCGAGGGGCACGTCCGGTTGACCATCGACGGCCGCGAGGTCGACGCGCCCAAGGGTGAGCTGGTGATCCGGGCCTGCGAGCGGCTGGGGATCATCGTCCCGCGGTTCTGCGACCATCCGCTGCTCGACCCGGTCGCCGCCTGCCGGCAGTGCCTGGTCGAGGTGGAGCTGGGCGGGCGGCCGATGCCCAAGCCGCAGGCCAGCTGCAGTATCACGGTGGCCGAGGGCATGGTCGTCAAGACCCAGCACACCTCGGCGGTAGCCGATAAGGCCCAGCAAGGCGTCATGGAATTGCTGCTGATCAACCACCCGCTGGACTGCCCGATCTGTGACAAGGGCGGCGAGTGCCCGCTGCAGAACCAGGCACTGTCCAACGGCCGGGCGCAGTCCCGGTTCCTGGAGACCAAACGCACTTTCGCCAAACCGATCCCGATCTCCACCGAGGTGCTGCTGGACCGGGAGCGTTGCGTGCTCTGCGCCCGCTGCACCCGGTTCTCCGAGCAGATCGCCGGGGATGCGTTCATCGACATGCTCGAGCGCGGCTCCGACCAGCAGGTGGGGGTGGCCCTCGACAAGCCCTTCCAGTCCTACTTCTCCGGCAACACCATCCAGATCTGCCCGGTCGGCGCGCTGACCAGCGCCGCCTACCGGTTCCGGTCCCGGCCCTTCGACCTGGTCTCCACCCGCGGGGTGTGCGAGCACTGCGCGTCGGGCTGCGCGCAGCGCACCGACTGGCGCCGCGGCATCGTGCTGCGCCGGCTCGCCGGCCACGACCCCGAGGTCAACGAGGAGTGGAACTGCGACAAGGGCCGCTTCGCCTTCACCTACGCCAGCGCCGCGGACCGGATCACCCGGCCGCTGGTCCGGGACAGCGACGGTGAGCTGCGGCCGGCGTCGTGGACCGAGGCGCTGCAGGCGGCGGCCACGGGGCTGCTCGCGGCCCGGGACCGCGGCGTCGGGGTCCTCACCGGCGGCCGGCTCACCGTGGAGGACGCCTTCGCCTACGCCAAGTTCGCCCGGGTCGCGCTGGGCACCCACGACATCGACTTCCGGGCCCGGCCACACTCGGCCGAGGAGCTGGGCTTCCTCGCCGCGCACGTGGTCGCCATCACCCCTGGCACCGGTGGGGTGACCTACCGCGACGTCAGCGGTGCCCCCGCGGTGCTCTGCGTGGCGCTCGAACCGGAGGAGGAGTCACCGATCGTGTACCTGCGGCTGCGCCGGGCCGCCCGGGACCGTGGCATGCCGGTGTTCCACCTCGGGCAGTTCACCACCCCCGCGGTGCGCAGAACGTCCGGCACGCTGCTGCAGGTGCTGCCCGGCGGTGAGCCGCAGGCCCTGGACACCCTGGATGGCCCGGCGCTGGACGCGCTGCGCGCGCCGGGCGCGGTGCTGCTGGTCGGTGAGCGCGCCGCCGAGGTACCCGGGCTGTACTCCGCGGTGGCGCGGCTGGCCGCGGGCACCGGCGCCCGGATCGGGTGGATCCCGCGGCGGGCCGGCGAGCGGGGTGCCCTGGAGGCCGGTGCGGCGCCGACCCTGCTGCCCGGCGGCCGGCCGGTCACCGACCCGGTGGCCCGCGCCGAGATCGAGCGCGCCTGGGACGTGACCCTGCCCAGCCGGCCTGGCCGCGACACCGCCGGGATCATCGCCGCCGCGGCGGCCGGGCAGCTCGCCGGGCTGGTCGTGGCCGGCGTGGACCCCACCGACCTGCCCGACCCCCAGCTGGCCGCGCAGGCGCTGAGCCGGGCCGCCTTTGTGGTGAGCCTGGAGATGCGACCCTCGGCCGTGACCCGGGCCGCCGACGTCGTATTGCCGGTCGCGTCGGCGATGGAGAAGGCCGGCAGCTACCTCGACTGGGAGGGCCGCCGCCGCGAATTCACCAGCACCGTCCCCGCCGGGGTCGGTGTGATCCTGCCGGACTGCCGGGTGCTGGACAGCCTCGCTATCGAGATGGACGTCGACCTGTTCACCCAGACCCCGGCCGCGGCGTGGGCCGGCCTCGCCGCGCTGGGCAGCTATGCCGGTGCCCGGCTGGAGTTCCCCCAGGTGCCCGCGTCGCCGGTGCCGGAGGCCGGCCAGGGAAAGGTGCTGCTGGCCACCTGGCGCCGGCTGCTGGACAACGGATCGATGCAGGACGGCGAGCCGCAGCTGGCTGGCACCGCCCGGCCCGCCGTCGCGCTGCTGTCCGAGGCCACCGCCGCCGGGCTCGGGGTGCACCTCGGCGGCAGCGTCACGGTGTCCACCCAGCGGGGCTCGGTGACGTTGCCGGCCGCTGCCGCCGACCTGCCCGCGGGGGTGGTGTGGATCCCGGGTAACTCCGGACCCGCTACCGTCCGTGCCAGCCTCGGTGCCGGTCACGGCGCCGTGGTCACCGTGCAGGGGAGGTAGATCATGACACCCACCGAGGCGCTGCTCGCCGACGACCCGCTGTGGATCATCGCGGTGAAGGTCGTCGTGATCTTCGTGTTCCTCCTGGTGATGACCCTGTTCATGATCTGGATGGAGCGCCGGGTGGTCGGGCGCATGCAGCACCGGCCGGGCCCCAACCGGGTCGGGCCCTTCGGGCTGCTGCAGTCCCTGGCCGACGGGCTCAAGCTGGCCTTCAAGGAGGACATCACGCCCGTCCTGGCCGACCGCTGGGTGTACGTGCTGGCCCCGGTGATCTCGACCGTCACGGCGTTCACGGCGTTCTCCGTGGTCCCGCTCGGCGGTGAGGTGTCGATCTTCGGTGAGCGCACCGTGCTGCAGGTCACCGACCTGCCCGTCGGGGTGCTCGTGGTGCTGGCCTGCTCCTCGCTGGGGGTCTACGGGCTCGTGCTGTCCGGCTGGTCCTCGGGCTCGCCCTACCCGCTGCTGGGCTCGCTGCGCTCGGCCGCCCAGGTGATCTCCTATGAGATCGCCCTCGGGATGTCGATCGTCGCGGTGATCCTGTACGCGGGCTCGCTGTCCACCGCGGACATCGTGGCGGCGCAGGCGCAGCAGTGGTGGTTCGTGTTCCTGCTGTTCCCCAGCTTCGCGGTGTTCTGCCTGTCGATGGTCGGCGAGACCAACCGCGCGCCCTTCGACCTGCCCGAAGCGGAGTCGGAGCTGGTCGGTGGCTTCCACACCGAGTACTCGTCGCTGAAGTTTGCGCTGTTCTTCCTCGCTGAGTACGTCAACATGGTCACCGTCTCGGCGATGGCGACTACGCTGTTCCTCGGCGGCTGGCACGCCCCCTGGCCGCTGGCCGGCGGGCCGCTGGACAGCGGCTGGTGGGGAGTGCTGTGGTTCCTCGGTAAGACGTTTGCGTTCCTGTTCGTGTTCGTCTGGCTGCGCGGCACCCTGCCCCGGCTGCGGTATGACCAGTTCATGGAGCTGGGCTGGAAGGTGCTGGTGCCGGCCAGCCTGGTCTGGATCGTGGTGGTCACCGCGGTCCGGACGCTGCGCGCCACCGACGTCAGCTCGACCCAGATCGTCGTGGTCGGCGGCATCGTGCTGGGTGCCCTGGTGCTCATCGCCTTCCTGCTGCCCGACCGCGAATCCGCCCAGCTCAGCAACCACGAGGTGCCCACCGCCGGCTCGGACTACCCGCTGCCCCCGCTGGACCTGGTGGTGCCGGCGCCGCCGTCCCGGCGCGCTGCAATCAGTGCTGCCGGGGTAAGCAACGGCGGGTCACCGACGACGCAGGAGGACGGCCATGGGACTGCTTGATCCGGTCAAGGGGTTCGGGGTCACCTTCTCGACGATGTTCAAAAAGGTCGTGACCGAGGAGTATCCCGAGGTCAAGAAGATCACTGCGCCGCGTTACCACGGCCGCCACCAGCTCAACCGGCACCCGGACGGGCTGGAGAAATGCGTGGGCTGTGAGCTGTGCGCCTGGGCCTGCCCGGCCGACGCGATCTACGTCGAGGGCGGGGACAACACCGAGGAGGCCCGCTACTCGCCCGGGGAGCGCTACGGCGAGATTTACCAGATCAACTACCTGCGCTGCATCGGCTGTGGGCTGTGCATCGAGGCCTGCCCGACCCGCTCGCTGACCATGACCAACGAGTACGAGGTGGCCGACGACAACCGCCAGGACCTCATCTACACCAAAGAGGACCTGCTCGCACCGCTGCTGGCCGGGATGGAGCAGCCCCCGCACCCGATGCGGCTGGGCGACAATGAAATGGACTACTACGTGCAGGGCCCGAGCCTGGAGCGGCGCTCCGGTGCGGTGGGCGAGGAGCACCGGTGAGCTCCCTTGGTGTCCTGCTGTTGCAGGGTGTCCTGCTGTCGCAGCCGGTCCCCGCCGACACCATCGGCCTCGGGGAGACCGTCGCGTTCTGGATCCTGGGTCCGCTCGCCCTGATCGGCGGGCTGGGGATGGTGTTCGCCCGCAACGCGGTGCATTCGGCGCTGTGGCTGGCCCAGACCATGCTGTGCCTGGGCGTGCTGTACATGGTCCAGCAAGCGCCGTTCCTGGGTTTCGTGCAGATCATCGTCTACACCGGCGCGATCATGATGCTGTTCCTGTTCGTGCTGATGCTGGTCGGCAAGGAAAGCGCCGACTCGGTGGTGGAGGTGCTGCGCGGCCAGCGGGTCGCCGCCGCGCTGGCCGGGATCGGGCTGGGTGCGCTGCTGGTGGCGGCGCTGGGCCGGGCCGTCACCGCAGCCGGCTCCGTCGGGCTGGCCGGGGTCAACACCACCGGCGGCGGCAACGTCGCCAGCCTCGGCCGCATCCTGTTCACCAGCTACCTGTTCCCCTTCGAGCTCACCTCCGCGCTGCTGATCAGCGCCGCGGTCGGGGCGATGGTGCTGACCTTCACCGAGCGCACCAAGCAGGGCAGGCTGACCCAGCGGGAGCGGGTGGAGGCCCGGATCCGCGGGGCGCACCCCTCGCCGCTGCCCGGCCCCGGCGTGTTCGCCACCATGAACTCGGTGGCCACCCCGGCCCTGCTGCCCGACGGCTCAGTGGCCCCCGAGTCGATGTCCGAGCTGCTGGAGTCCACCGCCCGCGAGCGTCTGGACGACGACGTGCGCAGCGTGGCGGGTGCTGGTGCAGACCCCGATACCCGCGCCCTGCGCACTGGACCCGAGGAGGAGAGCAGGTGACGCCGACCTATTACCTGCTGCTGTCGGCGCTGCTGTTCACCATCGGCGCGGTCGGCGTGCTGGTGCGCCGCAACGCCGTCGTGGTGTTCATGTGCATCGAGCTGATGCTCAACGCGGTGAACCTGACCCTGATCACTTTCTCCAGGATCAACGGCACCCTGGACGGGCAGATCATGGCGTTTTTCGTGATGGTCGTGGCCGCCGCCGAGGTGGTGGTGGGCCTGGCCATCATCATGGCGATCTTCAAGACCCGCCGCTCAGCCTCAGTCGACGACGCGAACCTGCTCAAGTACTGACGCATCCTCGAGACGCCATCTCCGGTGTCGGCGTGGTCAGCCGTGCGTCGAACGCCCATTCCGCCCAGACCGACACATATTTCGACGGGGGGCTGCTGGCATTGGAGTCGTGAGCTCGACACCACTGACGTTTGCCGTGCCGGAGATGTCGGTGATGTCGAGGTCATGACGCAATACCTGGTCGGAGGCTTCAGTTCCTCGGGTGCCTGCGTCTATCATGACAGGCCAGAAGGGAGATGAGGCGATGTCCACGGCAATCAGTCCGCTGATCGCGGCCGGCAGCCGATTCCCGGTTGGCACCGGGCAACCCGACACCGGCGAGGAGCTTTCCCCGATCCACCTGCGCTCGTTCCTGCTGCGCGGCGCTGAATCCATCCACAGCAGCCCCTATGCCGACGGCGCCACACCCAAGGTGACCAGCGGATACGATGGCACACGCAATGACCAAAGTGAAGAATTCAACCAACCGGACTTCTCCCCATGACCCGTCGCGATGGCGTGGTCCTTGTCATCGCCGACGCCCTCGACAGCACAGCAGACCGGGTATGCGACGCCCTGGCATCCCGAGGCAGCCGGCTATTCCGGTTCGACACAGCCGAATTCCCGGGCCGTCTCCAGCTCCGCGCGCAGCTGGAGGGCAGCGTGTGGCGAGGGGAGCTGACCCGAGACGGTGACCGTGTCGAGCTCGATGACATCCGGTCGGTGTACGTGCGCCGGCCCCGTCCGTTCGAAGTACCTGCGCACCTCACCGTCGCCGAACGGTGGCATGCCGCCACCGAGTGCCGCTACGGCATCGGCGGCTGCCTCACCTCACTGCCCGTCCCGTATCTCAACCACCCCAGCCGCGCCGCGGACGCGGCCTACAAACCCAGGCAGCTCAAGGATTTGCGGGCTTGCGGGCTTGCCACCCCGCCCACGTTAGTGACCAACTCCGCTGACGCCGTACGGGAATTCGCCGCCCACCACGGTCCGTTGGTGTGCAAATCCATCGCCGCGAGCGTGCTCCATACCGGCGACACCGCCCACGTCGTCTACACCCGCCGCATCACCAACGACGACCTCGCCGATCTCGGTGGCATCGACTACAGCGCGCACCTCTTCCAGCCGTTCATCGAATCCGACTACGCGGTGCGCCTTACCGTTGTTGGCCAGCACTTCTTCCCCGTCCGCATCGACGCCGGCTCGGACCGTGCCCGCACTGACTGGCGCTCTGACTACGACAGTCTCAGCTATCAGATCGTCGACATCTCCCCCGACGTCAGGGCCGCCGTCGCCGCCTACATGAAACTCGCCGGCCTGACCTACGGCGCCTTCGATTTCCTCGCCCGGGGCGACGAAAGCCTGGTGGCCTTGGAGATCAACCCCGAAGGCAACTATTCCTGGATCGAAGAGGAGACGGCGCTACCCATCAGCGAAGCCATCGCTGATGTCCTCATAGGGGACAATCAATCATGACCACAGCCGATGACGCTGACGTCCAGCGGCGACTTGACCAGCTCGCCGACCAGCTCGCCGAGCGCGGCGAGCTCCGCAGCCCCGAATGGCGACAAGCCTTCCGCACCGTACGACGCCACGTGTTCGTACCCCGCTACTGGCACGACGAGGAACCCGGCGCGTTCCCCGCCCGCTGGCGCATGGTCGACAACGCCACCCGCGACCACCATGAATGGCTCGACGCTGTCTACAGCAACCGCACCCTCGCCACCGACCTCACCGGAACTCCCACCACCGGTGACGGCATGCACCCGCAAGTCACCAGCTCCACCACCCTGCCCGGCCTGGTGATGACGATGCTGGAGAGCGTGGACATCGCCGCGGGCATGCACGTGCTGGAGATCGGCACCGGCACCGGTTACAACGCCGCCCTGCTCTGTGAGCGACTCGGCGAGTCGAACGTCACCAGCATCGACATCGACCCTGAACTTGTTGCCCTGGCCGGCATCCGATTGGCCAACCACGGCTACCGGCCCCACCTGGTCGTCGGCGACGGCGCGGCGGGAGTCCCCCAACGCGCCCCGTTCGACCGGATCATCGCCACCTGCGGAGTGGACCGGATTCCGCGCACGTGGATCGAGCAGACCCGGACCGGTGGGAAAATCATGGCCAACATCCGAGGGCCTTTCACCGCCTACACCCTCATCCTGCTCACCGTCCACGACGGCACCGCGTCCGGGAATTTCCTCCCCCAGTCCGGCAACTTCATGCCGCTACGCACTGACCCCGCCCGACCGTTCAACTACACCGTCACCATCCACCACAACGCCACGGACACAGCCAACGGACACAGCCCGCTCAACCCGCAGGACGCCTACGACGACCAGACCTGGGGACTCCTCGCCCAAACCCACCTGACCGGGCTGGCGTGCCGACAAATCTACCTCGACGACGAGGAACACCTCGGCACCGAGCTCGCCACCCCAGACGGCTCGTCCTGGGCCCTCGTCCACCACACCCCCGACGACAACGGCCACCCCACCCAGCAAGCCGGACCACGACGGCTATGGGACGAACTGGAACAGCTCTACGACCACTGGACCACCCTCGGCCGCCCCACCTACCACCGATTCGGCCTCACCCTCGGCCACCACGGGCAGACCCTGTGGCTCGACCACCCCGACAGCAGCCACACCATGAACCGGAACTACCGGTTCCCGCCGTCACGCCATGAAGGGCCTGTCAAAGAGCTGGCTCAGGTCGGCTGGCCGGGGCCTGACCTGCGCCGAGTTTAGTGGTGCAGCAGCCCCGCCAGGGCGTCGCCACAGGACGCCGCGGCCACCACCATGACCGTCATCCGCGGTGCCTGAACGTGAAGCCGCAGCATGTCAGGTGCCGTAGGGGTGAGCCGCCCTGGCGTTGCGCAGCGCGTGGGCCCACCAGGTCAGCTGGTCCAGGAGAGCGCCGGCCGCGGCGTTGACCGCATCGGGCTCGCGGGGTGCCCCGTGCTCGTCGAACCGTTGGCGCGCCCCGTGGAAGCTCACTGTTTCCCGGATGGTGACCGTGTGGAGCTCGGCGAACACGACCCGGAGCTGCTCGACCGCGCGCAGCCCGCCGGACAGGCCGCCGTAGCAGACGAAACCGACCGGTTTGGCCTGCCATTGCCGGCCCACCGAGTCGATCGCGGTCTTCAGCGGTCCGGGGTAGCTGTGGTTGTACTCGGGGGTGACGATGACGAACGCGTCGGCGGCGCCGATCCGGGAGGTGAAGTCCGCGCTGGGGATCGGGGTGCCGGCGAGGTCGATGACGTCGACGCTCAGGTCGTCGCGTTGCTTGGCCTGGCCGACGAACCAGTCCGCGACGACGGGCCCGAACCGGCTTTCCCGAACACTGCCGACGATGACCGCGAGCGCAAAAGTGGGGTCCATGGCTGCCACGGTATAACCACAACTATCGTTGAGGTCAAGGCGACGTGCGGGGAGTGCCATGGGCGAGCCAGCGCGTGATCAGGCCGAGCTCACCGTCGGGCAACTCGCCGCGCGCAGCGGGGTGGCGGTCTCGGCGCTGCACTTCTACGAGCGCCAAGGCCTGATCGCCAGCCGGCGCACCTCGGGCAACCAGCGCCGCTACAAGCGCGACGTGCTCCGGCGGGTGGCGCTGATCCGCATCGCCCAGCGGGTCGGCATCCCGCTGGCCGACGTCGCCGCCGTGCTCGCGCTGCTACCGGATGGCCGCACCCCCACCCGGCACGATTGGCAGCAGATATCCCAATCCTGGCGGGCCGAGCTCGACGCGCGGATACGCCATCTCCAGCAGCTCCGCGACGACTTCACCGACTGCGTGGGATGCGGCTGCCTGTCCATCGACCGCTGCCGCCTAGCCAACCCCGGAGACCAGCTCAGCAAACACGGCCCCGGCCCCCGGCGACTGCTCGCGCCCCTTACCGACTCGCAGTCTGGAGGCAGAACGCGGTAAAACGGCCGTCTGCCGTGCAGTCTGGAGACAGAACGCGGTTATGCGGCGGGGGCGGGGTGTGGGTGGGGGCGTAGGGCGCCCACCGCGCGGCAGGTCAGGTAGATCAGGAAGGCGATTGCGGTGACGTAGCCGCTGATCGGTGCGCCGGGTGCCAGGGAGAGCACGATCCCGCCGAGCACGGCGACCTCCGCGAACAGCGTCGCGAGCAGCAGCGCGGTGACGGGGTTGGCGGTGAGCCGGGCGGCCGCGGCGGCCGGGGTGATCAGCAGCGAGAGCACCAGCAGCGCGCCGACGGTGGGCACCGCCAGCCCGGTGGCCACCCCGACCAGCATGGCGAACAGCACGGACAGCCCGCGCACCGGCACGCCGCGGGCACGGGCCACGTCGGCGTCCACGCTGGCGAACAGCAGCGGGCGCCACACCATCGCGAGCACCAGCAGCACGCCCGCCGCGCAGCCGCCCAGCAGCCACACGTCGTTGCGGGAGACCCCCACGATCTGGCCGAACAGCAGGGACAGCTGGTTGGATGCGCGCCCGGGATACAGCCACAGCAACAGCCCGCCCAGGCCCAGCCCGAACGCGAGCACCGCACCGATCACCGAGTCGCGCTCCCGCTCGCGCAGCCCCAGCAGGCCGAACACCAGCGCGGCCACCACCGCGCCGGCCAGCGCGCCCACGCTGACCAGCGAGCTGCTCACCAGCAGCGCCGCCGCGGCGCCGGTGAAGGTCAGCTCGCTGGTGCCGTGCACCGCGAAGGACACCTGCCGGGCCACCACCAGCGGCCCCAGCGCCCCGGCGATCAGGGCCAGCAGCGCTCCCGCGATCAGGGCCTGCTGGACGAAATCCAGCGCCAGCAGCTGCCCGGTGCCCTGGAAGCTGAGCAGCCGGTTCAGGATCTCCCCGAGGCTCATGGCTCGACCCTGACGAGCAGGTCTCGCGGGCTCATGGCTCGACCCTGACGAGCAGGTCTCGCGGGCTCATGGCTCGACCCTGACGAGCAGGTCTCGCGGGCTCATGGCTCGACCCTGACGAGCAGGTCTCGCGGGCTCACGGATGCCCCCCGGGTGTGCCGATCACCAGCAGCCGGCCCCGCACTGTGAGCACCTCGACGTCGGTGCCGTAGAGCTGCGACAGGGTCGCGGAGTTCATCACCTCGTCCGGGGTGCCGATCCGGAACCGGCCGTCGACCAGGTAGAGCACCCGGTCCACCACGGGCAGCACCGGGTTGATCTCGTGGGTCACGAACAGCACCGCGGTGTTCGCGGTGCGCCGCCTCGTGTCGATCAGTGCGCTGACCAGCTGCTGGTGGGCCAGGTCCAGCGACAGCAGCGGCTCGTCGCACAGCAGCACGTCCGGGTCGCCGACCAGGGCCTGGGCAACCCGCAGCCGCTGCTGCTCGCCACCGGAGAGCAGCCCCACCGGCGCGTCGGCGTAGTGCCGGGCACCGACGGCGTCCAGCGCCTCCAGCACGCGCGCACGGCGCCGCGCCGAGGGAAACCCGGGTCCCCAGCGGTGACCGTCCAGGCCCAGGCCCACCAGATCCCGGCCGCGCAGCGTCAGTGCCGGGTCCAGCGCCCGCTGCTGCGGGATGTAGCCGACGGTGCGGTGCCCGCGGCGCACCGGCCGCCCGCTGACCTGCGCAGCACCGGCCGACAGTGGCTGCAGGCCCAGCAGCACCCGCAGCAGGCTGGTCTTGCCCGAGCCGTTGGGACCGAGCACGGCCAGGAATTCACCCGGTGCGACGTCGAGATCCAGCGCGTCCCACAGCACCCGCGGGCCGTAGGCCAGCCGGGCGCCGCGCAGCCGGATCGCCGGTGGCGCAGCCCGCGGAGCAGGGATGCGCATGCTCGCCTGATCAGTCCTCGTGGTCACGCTGATCCCTGTATCGCCGCAGCCAGGGCGTCGATCTGCCCGGACATCCAGCCGCGGTAGTCGGTGTTCTCCGGCAGGGTCTCGGTCATGGTCACCACCGGGATCCGGGCGGTCTCGGCCGCGGCGCGGATCTGGCTGGTGACCGGGGTCTCGGCCTGCGGGTTGTAGACCAGGGCCCGCACCTGCCGCTGGGTGAGCAAATCTGTGGTGGCGGCGACGGCGGCCGCGGGCGGGTCCTTCTCCTCCTCGACGGCTTCGAGGAACTCGGCCGGGGTGGCGTCGGTGAGCCCGGCCGCTGTGATCAGGTACTGGGCTACCGGTTCGGTCATCGCGACCCGCTGCCCGCCGTGGGCGCCGGCAATGCGGGACAGCGTGCCCGCCAGGCCGTCGAGCTCAGTCCGGAACGCCTGGGCCCGCGCGGTGAACTGCGGCGCCTGCCCGGGATCCAGCTGGCCCAGCTGCTCGGCAACCTGCTGTGCCACGCTCTGCACGACCGGCAGGTCGTACCACACGTGCTCGTTGGGTTGCGCGCCGTCCGCCGGAATCCGGCGCTCCAGGGCGAACGCCTCGATGGTGGGCTTGTTCCGGACCGACTCGAGGATCTTGGGCAGGAACTCGTCGTAGCCGCCGCCGTTGAACACCACCAGGTCGGCGTTGGCCACCTCGGCGGCGTCGCTGGGCGTGCTCTCGTATGCGTGCGGGTCGGCCGACGGGTCGTCGATGATCGACTTCACGTCCGCGGCGTCACCCGCGACGGCGCGCGCGACGCTGCCCCAGACATCGGTCGAGGCCACCACCGTCAGCCGGTCGCTCCCGTCGGCCGGCTGGCCGGCCGAGCCGCAGCCGGTGACCCCGAGCAGCGCGACTGTGCTGATCATCGTGAACAACGCGAGCCAGCGGATCCGGACGGCCATGGGAGCTCCTTCCCCAGGCTTGACAGTACAATGGAAACCGTTTTCGACACTATAGAGCGTCCCTCGATCGGACTACAAGTTGAACCGGTTCACTACGGAGCGCTGACCCGTTACGGTCATCTTCATGGTGCGCTCGGTGAGCAGTCGCCGTCCCGCGACCCTGGCAGCGCTGGCCGTGGAGCTCGGTGTGTCCCGCACGACGGTGTCCAACGCCTATAACCGGCCCGACCAGCTGTCCTCTGAGCTGCGTGAACGCGTCCTGGAGACGGCGCGGCGGCTGGGCTACCCGGGCCCGGATCCGGTGGCCCGCTCGCTGCGCACCGGCCAGGCCGGGGCGGTGGGCCTACTGCTCACCGAGGCGCTGTCTGGCGCCTTCCAGGATCCCGCCGCGATCAGGTTCCTGGAGGGGCTGGCGATGGCGTGCGGGGACGCGGGGCGGGGGCTGCTGCTGGTCCCGGCGAACCCGCAGGCCGGCGAGCGGGAGACGTCCGCCGCGGTGCACCGGGCCGGGGTGGACGGCTTTGTCGTCTATTCGGTGCCCGATGGCGACCCTCATCTGGCCGCCGTGCTGCAACGCGCACTGCCGACCGTGATCTGCGACCAGCCGCAGGTCGTGGGTGTCGCCCACGTCGGGATCGACGAGCGGGCGGCGATGGGCAGCCTCGGTGCCCACCTGATCGGGCTGGGCCACCGCCGGATCGGCGTGGTGTGCACGCGCCTGGGCCGGGACCGCCATGACGGGCTGGCCGGCGTGCGGCGCCAGCGCACTGCGCGCTTCCACGCGCAGCGCGCCCGGCTGGCCGGGCTGGCCGACGCGTTCGGCCTGGGCTGGAAGGCCGTCCCGGTCGTTGAGCGGTTCGACCACACGCTGGCCTCGGGTGCCTCGGCGGCCCGTGAGCTGCTGGAGCGGGGCTCAGCGCTGACCGCGATCGTGTGCACGTCGGACGTCCTCGCGCTGGGTGCCCTCACCGAGATCCGCCGACGAGGTCTGCGGGTGCCTGAGGACCTCACCGTCACTGGCTTCGACGGGGTGCCCGAGGCCGAGCAGGCCGGGCTGACCACGGTGTCCCAGCCGGCGCTGGAGAAGGGGCAGGCGGCCGGGCGGCTGCTGCTGGATCACCCCGTGCCCAGGCGCCGCATCGTCACCCTTGCCGCGCCGTTGGTGGTGGGAACTACCAGCGGGGCAGCCAGGAGCTCATTTCTCGAT
>JBOHFT010000024.1:0-37893 GCA_050699815.1 Pseudonocardiaceae bacterium
ACCGACACGCTCGTCACCACCGCGCCATCCGGTCAACCGAAGCGGTGTCCACGGCGACGGTCGTGGACACCGCTTCACCATGCCCACTTGACAAACCGCCCTCCATATCAGGCGGTGGCTGTGGGGGAGTGCGTGTCGCATGACGCAGTACCGCACCGATGAGGGCCTGCCCCCGCTGGCCCCACCCGACGCCAGCGACACGGAACGTAACCGGGCAATCGTGGCCCGCATGGTGGCCCGGCACGGTGCGCCATCGCTGGACGAGTACCGCCGCGTCTACGCCGCGTGCGGTCTCGACTGGCCGGGTGACGATGAGGTCCGTCGCCGACCGATGATGTGCTCGGGCAGGGTGGGACGATGCGTCGTGGCCAGCGTTCAGTGTTTCCGCTGCAGCCCGGTTTCGCTGGGTTCCGGTTCCCACAGGATGTGATCATGGTGGCGGTGCGCTGAACGGGGCACCCACCGCGGCTGAGTCTGCCTGTCCTCGGTGCCATTCGTCGCTCAGAGGTTCGTCTGGCTGGCATGGTCGGCGAGGACGAGGGCACCGGCCGGGCCGGCCAGGGGGCCGAGCGCGGCCGGGACGACGAAGTCGTCGGCAGCGTGTTCGGGGAGACCGGGATACCCAGCCAGCGCGTCGGAGAGGTTGGCGCGTACCAGCGGGAACAGCCCCGGCAGGCCAGTCACGCCGCCGCCGATCACGATGCGCTGCGGTGCGATCGGGTAGACGATGTTGCGCAGCCCGGCGGCCAGATAGGCGGCTTCGAGCGCGACGGCTGCCCGGAGCTCGTCGCCGTCGAGCTGCTCGGCGGGGCGGCCCCAGCGGGCGGCGATGGCTGCGCCGCTTGCCATGCCCTCCAGGCAGTCGGCGTGAAACGGGCAATTGCCGGCGAAGTCATCGCCGGGCTGGCGCGGCACGCTGAGGTGGCCCATCTCGGGGTGCCCCAGCCCGTGGATGATCCGGCCCCCGGCCACCGCTCCGGCGCCGATGCCGGTGCCGACGGTCAGATACACGAACGTGTCCAGATCACGGGCAGCCCCCCACCGGCCCTCGCCGAGCGCGGCCCCGTTGACGTCGGTGTCGAACCCCACCGGCACGCCCAGGACGCTCCGGATTGGTCCGACCATGTCGATGCCGGACCAGCCAGGTTTCGGGCTGGTCGTGATGAACCCATACCGAGGATGGGATCGGCGCAGTTCCAGCGGGCCAAACGAAGCGATGCCGATCGCGGCCAATGGCCCGCCGCAAGCCTGCTCCTGCTGGAAGAAAGCGAGCACCTGAGCCAGCGTCTCAGCTGGCGTCCCAGTCGGGATCCGGGTGTGGGCCACAATGTGGTCAGGACCGGACCCGACGAGGCAGACCACCTTCGTCCCGCCCACCTCGATCGCCCCCAACCGCACCGGCCTCACCTGCCGGAGCCTCCCGTCTGATCGGTTACCCGCGTCAACGCCGTGGACAATCGGTTCGTGCCATACCCAGACAACGATGGGACGCGGCTGTTCTGGGTGGAGAGCGGCGCCGGCCCGGCGGTCCTGCTCATCCACGGCCTCGGCTACACCCACGACATGTGGTACCGCACCGTGCCGGCCCTGTCCCGTCGCTACCGGGTCATCCGGTTCGACAACCGGGGGGTGGGGCGCAGCGATGTGCCCCCCGGGGGCGTACCACGTCGGTGATATGGCGCCGAACTCCCGGTCGACAGCCCGGTATGATCGGACAAAGCCTACCAAGCGCCGTCGGCGTTGCCCGGCGCGGCGGACGAGGAGGCTCGGTATGCCCGATGGGCCTTTCGGTTCGGGTTTCAACCCGCTCGAGGATCTCGTCAGTCGGCTGGTCGGCGGCCTGGAACAGTCCCTTGGCGGGATCACCCGGCCGGGAGCATCGACGCAGCGGGTGGACCGCTACGGCCGCGACCTCACGGCCGACGCCCGCGCTGGCCGCCTCGATCCGGTCATCGGGCGGGAGGACGAGATCGGGCAGATCCTCGAGGTGCTGTCGCGGCGGACCAAGAACAATCCGGTGCTGATCGGGGACCCCGGCGTCGGCAAGACGGCGATCGTCGAGGGCATCGCCCAGCGGATAGCCGAGGGCGCGGTCCCGGAGCCGCTGCGCAACCGGCGAGTGATCGCGCTCGACCTGGCCGGGATGGTGGCCGGCACCAAGTACCGGGGCGAGTTCGAGGAACGGCTCACCGCGGTGATAGACGAGGTGACGGCCGCGGCCCGGACCGTGGTGCTGTTCCTCGACGAGCTGCACACGGTGATCGGTGCCGGCGCGGCCGAGGGCGGTGCGATGGACGCCGCCAGCTTGCTCAAGCCGGCGCTGGCCCGGGGTGACCTGCAGCTGATCGGGGCCACCACGGTCGATGAGTACCGTCGGCACATCGAGCGGGATCCGGCGCTGGAACGGCGATTCCAGCCCATCCTGGTCACCGAGCCGAGCGTCGAGGACACCATCGCCATCCTGCGCGGCCTGCGCAAGCGCTACGAGGTGCACCACCGGGTGCGCATCACCGACGGGGCCACTGACGCCGCCGCCCGGCTGTCCGACCGCTACCTCACCGACCGGTTCCTCCCGGACAAGGCGATCGACCTGATCGACCGGGCGAGCGCGCGGGTCCGGCTGCACGCCGAGGCCCCGAGCGACGGCACCCGGGCGCTCGAGCAGCGCGTCGAGCAGCTCACCCGGGCCAAGGACATCGCGGTTGACGCCGAGGACTACGAGCGGGCCGAGGCACTGACTCGGGAGCTCGACCTGGCGATCGTGGAGCTGGACAGGACGTGCGCCGGCCCGATGCGCCTACCGGAGGTCGGCGCGGCCGACGTCGCGGACATCGTCGCCCGCAGCACCGGTATCCCGGTCGCGCAGCTCACCGAGGTGGAGCGGCACCGGCTGCTGCATCTGGAGGACCAGCTGCGGCAGCGGGTCGTCGGGCAGGACGAGGCGATCGAGGCCGTCGCGGACGCGGTCCGGGCCAGCCGCGCCGGGCTCAACCACCCGGACCGGCCGGTCGGGTCGTTCCTGTTCCTCGGCCCCACCGGCGTCGGCAAGACCGAGCTGGCCCGGGCCCTGGCGCAGGCCCTGTTCGGGGCGCAGCAGCGGCTCGTCCGCATCGACATGAGCGAATTCCAGGACAAGCACACCGTGTCGCGGCTCATCGGCGCCCCACCCGGCTACGCCGGCCACGAGGAGGCCGGCCAGCTCACCGAGGCCGTCCGCCGCACCCCGTACACGGTGCTGCTGCTGGACGAGATCGAGAAGGCGCATGCCGACGTCTCGAATATCCTGCTGCAGGTCCTCGACGCCGGTCGGCTCACCGACTCCCGGGGCCGGACCGCGAACTTCGCCAACGCCGTGATCATCATGACCTGCAACCTCGGCGCCGAGGCGCTGCTGGCCGCGACCAGCGCCGGGCGATCAATCGAGGAGGTGCGGGAACCGCTGATGGCCACCGTGCGGCGGCATTTCCGGCCGGAGTTCCTCAACCGCATCGACGAGATCGTCCTGTTCCGCGGCCTCGATCGGCCGCAGCTGCGCACGATCACCGGGCTGCTGCTGGAGCAGACCCGGCAGCGGCTGCGCGCGCGGGACATCACCCTGCGCCTCGACGACGACGCCATCGACTGGATCGCCGACCGTGGCTACCAGCCCGAGTTCGGGGCCCGGCCGCTGCGCCGGGCCATCGGACGGGAACTGGACCGGAAACTGTCCCGTATGCTGCTCACCGGCGACCTCAGCGATGGCCAGGAGGTCCGTGGCAGCGTCGCCGGGGACCGGCTGGAACTCACCGTCAGCCCTGCTCGTGAGTGGCATTGAGTGCTATAACAATGTTTGCCACTCACGAGGCGCTACCGTGCATCCTGTGGCACACCAGCCGATGATCGCGCCGTCCATCTTGTCCGCTGACTTCGCCCGGCTGGCCGACGAGGTCAACGCCGTGCCGGGCGCCGACTGGCTGCACGTCGACGTGATGGACGGGCACTTCGTGCCCAACCTCACGCTGGGCCTTCCCGTGGTGCAGGGCCTGATGAAGTACACCGACATCCCGGTGGACTGCCACCTCATGATCGACAACCCGGATCGGTGGGCGATCGGGTACGCCGAGGCGGGCTCGCACAACGTCACCGTGCACGCCGAGGCCGCCCACGACCCGGTCAAGCTGGCGAAGGATCTGCGCGCGGCCGGGGCCAAGGCTGGCCTGTCGATCAAACCCAAGACCCCGCTGGAGCCCTGGGTGGAGGTGCTGCGGCACTACGACACGCTGCTGGTGATGAGCGTGGAGCCCGGATTCGGTGGGCAGTCGTTCATCTATGAGGTGCTGGACAAGGTGCGCACCGCCCGGCGGCTGGTGGACACCGGGCACCTCACTGTGCTGGTGGAGATCGACGGCGGGATCAACGCCGACACCATCGAGGCGGCTGCGGAGGCCGGGGTGGACTGCTTCGTCGCCGGCTCGGCGGTGTACGGGGCCGAGGACCCGCAGCGGGCCGTCGAGTCACTGCGGGCCCAGGCCCGGGCGTGCGGCGGCCGGTGAGCCGTGTTCACCGGCATCGTCGAGGAACTCGGGGAGCTCGCCGGTCGGGACGAGCGGCCCGACGCGGCGCGGTTCGCCATCCGCGGGCCGCTGGCCAGCTCTGATGCGCGCCCTGGTGATTCGATCGCGGTCAACGGGGTGTGCCTGACGGTGGTCGGCGTCGACGGCGACGTGTTCACCGCCGACGTGATTGGCGAGACGCTGCGCCGCTCCAGCCTGGGCCCGGCCCGGATCGGAGACCGGCTGAACCTGGAGCGGGCGGCGAAGCTGGGTGACCGGCTCGGCGGGCACCTGGTGCAGGGTCACGTCGATGGCACCGGCACCGTGCTGTCCCGCACCGCGCCGCAGGACTCCGCCCCGTGGGAGCTGATCCGGATCGAGATGCCTACCGGGCTGGCCCGCTACGTGGTCGAGAAAGGCTCCATCACCGTGGACGGAGTCTCTCTCACGGTGATCGAGGCAGGTATCAACGATTTCTCCGTGGGGCTCATCCCTACGACACGGGAGCTGACCACCCTGGGCGCACGGCGCCCCGGTGAGCTGGTGAATATCGAGGTCGACGTGATCGCGAAGTACGTCGAGAGGTTGGCCTGGCCACATCTGGGCTCCGGTACCGACGGGGCTGCGACATGATGTTTGCGGAATGGATGCGGGGGAGGAGGACACGATGACCGAGAGCGCCTTTGCCGGTATCGATCGGGCGATCGCCGACGTCGCGGCCGGGCGGCCGGTGATCGTGGTGGACGACGAGGAACGCGAGAACGAAGGCGATCTGATCTTCGCTGCGGCCTGGGCCACACCCGAGCTGCTGGCGTTCATGGTCCGCTACACCTCGGGGTACGTCTGCGTGGCACTGACCGGGGACGACTGCGACCGGCTGGACCTGCCGCCGATGTACCACACCAACCAGGACAAGCGGGGCACCGCCTACACCGTCACGGTGGATGCCCGCGAGGGTGTCACGACCGGGATCTCGGCGGCGGACCGGGCCCGCACCATCCGGCTGCTGTCCGACCCGGACGCCAAGTCGGTCGACTTCGTCCGCCCGGGTCATGTCGTGCCGCTGCGGGCCAAGGAGGGCGGGGTGCTGCGCCGCCCCGGGCACACCGAGGTCTCGGTGGACCTGGCCCGGCTGGCCGGGCTGCCCCCGGCTGGGGTGCTGTGCGAGATCGTCTCGGCCAAGGACGACGGCGAGATGGCCCGCCGCGGCGAGCTGGAGGTCTTCGCCGCCGAGCACCACCTGGAGCTGATCACCATCGCGGATCTGATCGCCTACCGGCGGCGGTTCGAAAAGCAGGTGGAACGGGTCGCAGAGGCCCGGATCCCGACCGTGCACGGGGAGTTCAGGGCGATCGGGTTCGACTCGGTGCTCGACGGGATGGAGCACATCGCGCTGGTCGCGGGGGACATCGGGGACGGGGCCGATGTGCTGGTGCGGGTGCACTCGGAATGCCTGACCGGCGACGTGCTGGGCTCGCTGCGCTGCGACTGCGGCCCGCAGCTGGACGCCGCACTGGCCGCCGTGGCCGCCGAGGGCCGCGGGGTGGTGCTCTACGTGCGTGGCCACGAGGGCCGCGGCATCGGGCTGATGCACAAGCTGCATGCCTACCAACTGCAGGACGCCGGCGCCGACACCGTCGACGCCAATCTTGCCCTGGGCATGCCTGCCGACGCCCGTGATTACGGCACCGGGGCGCAGATCCTGGCCGATCTCGGGGTGCGCTCGATGCGGTTGCTCACCAACAACCCGGCCAAACGGGCTGGGCTGGAGGGTTACGGCCTGGCCATCACCGGGCGCGTCCCGCTGCCCACCCGGCCCAACCCGGAGAACCTGCGCTACCTGCGCACCAAACGCGACCGGATGGGCCACGACCTTGATGGCCTGGACCCGACGGGGAGCCTGCGGCCATGAGCGCAACTGGCCAGCCCACTCTGGAGGCGCCGCACTGCGCAGAGCTGCGACTGGGCATCGCGGCGACCCGCTGGCACCAGCGGATCACCACAGCGCTGCTGGACCGCGCCTGTGCCGCCGCTGCCGAGGCCGGGATCGCCGAGCCGACCGTGGTGCGGGTGCCCGGCGCCGTCGAGCTGCCCGTGGTGTGCCAGGAACTGGCCCGGCACCACGACGCGGTCGTTGCGCTGGGAGTGGTGATCCGCGGCGGCACTCCGCACTTCGAGTACGTCTGCGACGCGGTCTCCGCCGGGCTCACCAGGGTCGCGCTGGACGCCGCGACCGTCGTGGGCAACGGGGTGCTCACCTGCGACACCGAGGAGCAGGCCCTGGACCGCTGCGGGCTGCCGTGCTCAGCTGAGGACAAGGGCTTCCAGGCCTGCGTCGCTGCCCTGGAGACCGCCCTGGTGCTGCGCGGCCTGCGCCAGGTCACGTGGGGCACGACATGACCCCTCTCCCCGGCGTGTCCGCTCTCTGTGCCCGGTGTGTCGGGCGCTTGTGCACGGCAGAGGCAGCGTGATGCCCGCTGACGTGCTCTTCGAAGCCCGGCCACGCAAGGTCCGCCGGGTCGCGGTGGCCGCCGCCGTGGTGCTGGTCGCGGTGTTCACGGTCGTCGCGACGCTGCTGCGGCAAACCCCCACCGGCGTCTACTTCCAGCTCTCCGATCAGGTGGCCATGGTGCTGCTGGGCCTGCTGCTCGCCGGTGCGGCTCTGCTGTTCGCCCGGCCCCGGGTACGCGCTGGTGCCGACGGTGTCGAGGTGCGCAATCTGGCCGGGTCCCGCACGCTGCCCTGGGAGCTGGTGGCCCGGGTGTCCTTCCCCGACGGTGCTCCGTGGGCTCGCCTCGAGCTGCCCGACGACGAGTACCTCGCGGTGATGGCGATCCAGGCCGCCGACGGCCGGCATGCGGTGCAGGCCATCCGCGCGTTGCGGGCGCTACACGCCGAGCACATCGCACCACGTGATAACTCGGGCCGGGATCTGTAATCCACTCGGACTCCACCGGCAGACTCACCGCGTGACGTCAGCGGCGCGCCGACCGCCCGAACCGTTCCTTGTGCACGACCTCGGCCAGTGGGGCGCGGTGCCGCCAGCCGTGCCGTTCGAGGTCCGGCGTGGCCTGCAGCGTCACGACCGGGCCCAGGCACAGCCAGGCCACCGGCCGGACCTGGGAGGGGATGCCGACCAGCTCCCTGAGGAACTCCTCCCGGTAGAAGCTGACCCACCCGACACCCAGCCCCTCGGCGGTCGCGGCCAACCACAGGTTCTGGATCGCCAGGCACACCGAGTACAAGCCGGCATCGGCGATGGCGTGGCGCCCGAGCACCGCAGGGGCGCCACGCTGCGGGTCATAGGTGACCACGATGCCCAGGCTCGACTCCAGCACCCCGTCGACCTTGATCCGGGAGAAGGTGCCGGCCCGCTCCTCATCGAGCTGGCTTGCGAAGATCTCACGCTCCCGCTGGACGTGATCACGGAACGTGGTACGGGTGCCCACGTCGCGGACGAGGACGAAGTCCCAGGGCTGGCTGAGCCCGACGCTGGGCGCGGCGTGCGCGGCACTGAGGATCCGGTGCAGCACGTCGGTGGGCACCGGGGCGCCGGTGAACTCGCCCCGGACGTCACGCCGACGGTGCACGACGTCGTAGAAACCGGTCATATCCACCTGCCCAGTCTCGCGCAGGCGGCGATGGACACGGCTGACTCCCGCAGCGCGGGCAAGCGCAGCTCGGTGTCGCACTGGAGGTGGGCCGGCGCGTCGGCGGCGAGGATCTTCTGGCAGCGCTCGTAGCTGTCGATGATCCAGAACACGGCTTCCCGATGGTCACCGGTGTCGATGAGGTCTTGGCTTTCCGTCGATGGCGATCGGCCGGGCAGGCTGGGTGATGTCGGTGGAGAACGTCAACGGGGTCCGGGACACCGCGGCAGCGTGATCGAAAGTGACCGCGAGCCGGTCGAGGTGGCCTTGCACGGTTTGGCGATCGCAGTCGGCACATCCCAGCACCCTGAGCAGGGTCAGGCAGCGGTGGGATCGAGGGCCGACAGCCGTGTGCCGATCTTGCTGAGGACGTCGTCGTAGCGGCGCCGGACAGCAGCGGGATGGTCGAAGCGGGCCGAGATCTCGTCGCGGAGCAGCCCGAGGCGGCCAGTCGGGTCCACGATCACCTGGTCGCTGCGGAAGCTCGGGGCCAGGTAGTACGACTCAGCGACGCTCGCGAGCGCCGCCCCAGGCTCTCGCAGCCGCACGCCCCTCTCTTATAAGCACCTCTGCACCCTAAAGAACACCTGTATTGAGGGAGCGGTCGTGAGCGCACGCGGGGTAGGCGCGTCGTCAGCGGCAGGATGCGCACCAATGTAGCGGCAAGATACGCACTGATCTAGCGGCAGGATAGGCGTTGACCATGGTTCGTGACATGCTTGCCACGTGACATCCATCCCCCGGTCTCCGCTCGGCCGGCTGCTGTCGCGGCACGCTGAGCGTGCGGTGCACGAGGCCCTGGGCGACACCCGGGTGGTGCTGGTCAACGGCGCGCGGCAGTGCGGGAAGAGCACCCTGGTGCAGCTGATAGGCTCCGATGAGCGGGCCGAGCTGTGGCACTACCGCACCCGCGACAAGGTCGCGGTCGACGCAGTGCTCGAAAACCGCCGGGGACAGGTCGTCGGAATCGAGGTCAAGGCGTCCGCGCCGAGGACTTCCGGGGGCTTCGCCACCTCGCCGACCGGCTGGACGACGACTTCGTGGTCGGGATCGTCCTCTACACCGGTGAGCAGACGCTTCCCTTCGGTCCTCGACTGCGGGCCATGCCGGTCAGCGCCCTCTGGCAGACCGCCCCATAGCGATCACCGTGACGGGTGATAATGGGGGCTCACACCTGATCTAATGACATCGACACCGCGATCCTCACCGCCGTCCTCGACCGCCTCCCCATCAGCCCCCGGGAAGGACCGATGACCAGCGCCGCCACCATCGACGCCCTCACCGACCACCAGGCCATCCGCGTCCTGGCCCTCGTCGTCGATCACCAAGCCCCGCTGCCCGACCCCACCCGGCTCCGAGAACTCGAAGCAGCCCTCACCCAAGCCGCCGACAACGACCCTGACCTGCGCTTCTATCTCCGACCCGATATCGCGCCACCGACCGAGGGTGACCTCACCCGCGCGACCCTCACCCACCTCGCCGCCACCCGCTTCGAACCTGCCACCCTTGCGCTGGGCGGTCTGATTCTCATCGCCCTGCAAACCGAAATCAAAGTCGACCGCAACACCACCGGGCAATGGCAGTTCCGGCTGCACAAGAAAGCCATGCGTGACTCCACACTCGGGCAGCTCCTCGGAAAACTCCTCGCCCTCTACACCGACACACCGTAGAAATGATCAAACGTCCTACACCAGCACAAGGCCCCGTGCTCGGTCCAAAAAATCTCGTACTGCTGGCACCTTGGCGTGCGGTTTCATCTGACTGTAGAGGTCGCGGAGACGGCCGACGCCGCGAATTGAATCCAGATCCTGGGATAAATCGAGTGCCGCTATGCCGTGCTCGGCAGCGGCGTCCAGGTCGCGCTGCGGGCCCGGATGGGCGAGGGCCTCGGCGAGCCGGATCAAGTAATTCCTCCGGTCGCGGACAAATGACTCATCGAACAGGGCGATCCCTTCCTCAAGCATGGCGGCCGCCTGGGCAGCTTTCCCCAGTTGCAGCAGACAGCGCCCGGCGCCAGCGGTGACCTCCGCTGGTCCGACCCAGTACAGGTACGGCGGATCTTCGTCTCGATTGACGTGTTCAACGTGAGTGCGAGTCTTCGAGATCGCCGCCGCGCAGCCTGAGGAGTCGCGCAGGGTCGCCAAGGCGTATGCCTGCCTGCTGTATAGCGCTGTCAGCAGGCTTGCTGCCTCCCGGCCCCGCACGCCGGCTAACGCGGTATCGATGAGTGTGACGGCCTCCGCTGGGTGTTCCTCGCGCGCGGCCTGATAGGCCATCGACCCGAGGATGTGGGCGCCCAGGTGCCGGTCGTCGGCGCTGTGCGCCGCGCGGAGCCCCGTCACGTAGTAGCGCTGCGCCAGAGCCTGCTTGCCGGCGTCATAGGCGGCCCAGCCGGCGAGTTGTCCGAGCTCGGCGAGCGCGACGTGGAGTTTGCGGCCGGTGGGTTCGTCGTAGGATGCCTGGTCGAGCAGCTCGGCGATGACCCCGAACTCCTGTTCGGCCAGTGAGAGCACCGTGCCGCCACCGGCCACGTCGTCCATCGCGCGCAGCTCGGGGATCATGGCCGTGAACCGGTCGACCAGCGCGGCGGACACCCGGCGCCCCGACAGTCCGGATAGCAGCGGCCCCGGTTCGTGGATCAGCCACTGATGGGCTGGAGCGGTCAGGGTCATGCCGGTCAGGAACACGAACCCGCGGCGCTTCACCGGGCGATCACCGCCTCTCAGCACGACTGCTGCTTCGACGGTACCCCGGTGGCTCCACGGTGCCGAGAGCACCGGATCGTGCTCGGGCTTGTCGGGCGTGTCCGGGGTGACCACCGCCTTGGCTGGCTGGCCCTCGGCGAGCAGGTGGTCCAGTTCCTCCAGGGAGATCTCCAGGGCGTCGGCGAGCTTGGGCCGTGCCGGTGGCTGGGGGGAGGTCTCGCCACGTTCCCAGCGTCCGACGGTCGTGACTTCCATATCCAGGGCTCGGGCGAGTGTCTCCTGGCTGTGGCCGACGATTTCGCGGCGCTCGGCGAGAGCGTGGCGTTTGGCTTTCACGGTTGTCCATTCCCCCTGATGCGGCCTCGATCCAGTGCGTGATCGGGACCCTAGCTCAGCAGGGTGACCGAATCGCCGCATTGGCATGGGAATGCCGGGTGTCTGCGCTGTCCCGCGGCGTGCCGGCGGGGTTGGCTTGCGCCCATGGCCCCAGGGTCGGCACTTCCTTCGTTCAGGGTTGATCTCGCAGGGTCGGGGACATGCGCAGCCGGGGAACATTTGGGACCGGCGGGCATTCAGGAACGCCGTCAGCGAGTCGCCAGCGGCCGCGAGCGCCGGTCAGGGCACTGCATCGAGTTACCGAGCCCCGCAACGGTCTGTTCGACGTCGGTGTTGCAGTGGGTGATGCTGCGGCCGGTGTAGCTGGCCATGCGAGGACACCGGGTCGTTTCTTGACAGCGCGGAGCGCCGGGCGCTGTCGGTGCCAGCCGCTATTGTGGTCGCCATGACCGCCGCTGGCCAGCCCGTCCCGATTCCGGCCATTCCCCCGCTGCCGGAGGGGGCTGGCCCGCGCGCGATCCGCGCCGCGCTCCTTGCGGAGGAGCGGGCGGACTTCGACCAGGCATACCGGCGGGCGCTGGCCGAGGCGGCTGAAACGCTGGAGCTGGTGGGCGTGCTGGACACGCTGGAGCACTGGCGGCGCCGCGCGATCATGTCCGCCGACCCGCAGGCGTACCGGCGGATGCTGCGCCGCGCGGCGCATCTGCTCTCCGGTGACGACGTGCCCGAGGATGAGCCGCTGGCGCAGCTCAAGGAACGGCTTGCCCGGTTGGGCGTGTAGGTGTACCGCGTTATCGACGATGATCATGTGCAAGAGCAGGTCGATGCGCTGCCCGCCGAGACCCTGTCGGCCTATGCCGAGGCGCGGACGCTGCTGGAGGTTGCCCCTTGGTCTGGCAGCCCGTATCGCAAGGAGAAGCCGGACGGGCCGATGCGGACGCTCATGGTCGCGAAGAAGATTCACACTGCGGTTGGAGTCCAGGACCTCGGTCAGCTGGATCGCCGCTATGCCTCGGCTGGCAGCGGCGTCTGCCCAAGTTGTAACAGGCAGTCTCCAGCGCAGGAGGTGATATCCGCCGGGCTCACCCAGTACAGCCAGGGTGGATCATCGTCCCGCGGTTCGACGTGAGCGCGAGCTTTCGAGATCGCCGCCGAGCAGGCCGATACATCGTGCATGGTTCCCAAGGCGTAAGCGTGCCGAATGTGCAGCTCTGCGAGCAGGCGCGGCGTCGCCGCCCACGGGCGCCCGCAAAGGCGAACTCGATGAGTGTGACGGCCTCCGCGGGGTGTCCCTCGTCTGCGGCCTGAAGGGCCATTGACCCGAGGATGTGGGCGCCCAGGGGCCGGTCGTCGGCGCTGTGCGCCGCGCGGAGCCCCGCCACGTAGTAGCGCTGCGCCAGAGCCTGCTTGTCGGCGTCATAGGCGGCCCAGCCCGCGAGCTGTCCGAGCTCGGCCAGCGCGATATGGAGTTTGCGGCCGGTGGTTTCGTCGTAGGATGCCTGATCGAGTAGTCCGGCGGCCCAGCCGAATTCGTGCTGGGCCAGTGAGAGCACGCTGCCGCCACCGGCGATGTCGTCCATCGCGCGCAGCTCGGGGATCATGGCCGTGAACCGGTCGACCAGCTTTGCCGACACTTGGCGCCCCGACAGTCCGGATTGCAGTGGTCCTGGCTCGTGGATCAGCCACTGGTGCGCCGGAGCGGTCAGGGTCATGCCGGTGAGTAACACGAATCCTCGGCGTTTCACCGGGTGATCACCGCCTCTCAGCACGACTGCTGCCTCGACGGTACCCCGGTGGCTCCACGGTGCCGAGAGCACCGGATCGTGCTCGGGCTTGTCGGGCGTGCCCGAGGTGATCACCGTCTCGGCCGGCTGGCCTTCGGTGAGCAGGTGGTCGAGTTCCTCATTGCCGCATTAGCACCGGGCTGCCGGGTGACTGCCGGGTGTCTGCGCTATCTCGCCGCGCGCCGGCGGGGTTGGCTTGCGTCCATGGCCCCAGGGCCGGGATCGTCGAGTCACCTGGCGCGGAAGGTGGGACCGAGAGCTGCTGGCCGAACTGGCACGGCTCAATGGGGAGGTGTTTTCACCGTCGGATCAGTTATCGCTGGTCCGCCATCGCTGCCAGGACTGGAATCGCGGCAATCTGTTCCGTGCCGAGATTCGGCCACACCAGCCCGCGCGGACAGTAGGCGGGGCCGCAGGAGATGATCTCTTCGGGTGTCACGATGTAGTCCAGCGTGAAGTCGTGCTCGTCGTGCGGCAGCGGCTCGTCGATGACTTGGAGCTGGTGGACCGTGGTGACGATGGTCGTCGTGGGCCCGATGAGCCCGGCCTCGGCGAGCAGTCCTACCTCGATGTCGGAGTAGCCGGCGCCCTTGCCGATGCGTACCCCTTGCCGGTTAACCGCCACCGTGCCGCAGACGATCAGGTCGATCGGGCGCATGTCGGCCACGGCTGTCTTCGGTGCCCGCACGGCGGCTGCGCGGTGGGCAGCCAGCGCCTCGGCATCGTCACCGAGCTCGGCGGGATCGAGCCGGAAGAACGGCAGTGGGTCGGCCAGCTTGGGCACCGCCATGTAGACGAGCTTGCCCTCGCGCAGCGCGAACTCCCGCACCGGCAGCTGCGGCTGGTCAGGGTTGGCCTTGATGACCCGGGCACGGCCCCAGGCTGGCACTTCGGTGAGCCGTGTGGCCGCCGCCGCAGCGCCCACGAAGTCCGGGATCCGGCGGTGAGGGTCAGAGCTGGCCTGTGCCTGCGCCAGCCGTGACCAGATCCGCTCGCGGATAGGCGCTTGCGGATAGGCGCTTGCGGATAGGCGCTTGCGGATAGGCGCTTGCGGATAGGCGCTTGCGGATAGGCGCTTGCGGGACCCCGATCGACAAAAAGTTGTCTATGCCGCAGCGGCTCCGGTGGCGATGCCGAGGTCGTGGAAGAGGGTGTGCATGTTGATGCGGAGGGTTTCGTAGTCGCGGTCGACGCGGGTCCAGGTGGTGGGTTTGCGGCCCATCCGGGGGCTTCGGACGCCGGCGAGGATGGGTGCGATGACGTGGTCGCGCAGTGCCAGGAGGGCGGCGATGGTGCGGGCCGCTGGGGCGGGGACCTGGTAGCGGCGGGATCGGCCGGGCTTGACGATGAGTTCTTTGCCACGCAGCTTGCGGAGGTCATAAGCGGCTTGGCGTGTGGTGTAGTCGGTCTGCCCGGTCATCGTGTGGACCTTGGTGGCCAGGTCTGTGACGGTGAACCCGTCCGGCGCTGGGGCGAGTGCGAGCACTGCGGCCAGGGTGGCGCGGATCCGTGGTTTGTTCAGGTCGATGCCGCCGATGCGGGTTGCTCCGATGTGGGAAGGTAGCGGCAGCTGATCGAGGGTGCCATCGGGCAGGAAGCCGACATCGACGCAGTCCAGGGTGGTGGTGAACCGATCAACCATGCCGGTCAGCTTGCCGATGATGTCTGGGAAGCGGTCCAGGACGCGGCCGCAGCGTAGTTGTCTGGTGTTGTGGGTGATCGCTTCGAAGCGCAGCACGTGTTCGCCTTTGGTGTAGGCCTTCAACGTCAAGAGCCCGAAGTGGACTTTGAACATGGTCAGGTCATACCGAGGTGTCTCGATCATGGCTGCGAGCTGAAGCGACAGGTCGGCGCTGCCGTTTCGGGCGGGGCGTTGCTTGGCGCCGAACAGCGTGCGCAGGGTGGGCACATCCAGTCGGGAGCGGGTCCGGTCGACTATGCGGTCGAACACCTTCTCCATCTGGGCGCCGAGTTTGAACATCAGGTTGCGGCTGTACTCGGCCTGGTAGACCGAGTAGCCGTAGGTGAAACCGCTGCGGGTTTGCTCGTCGAGGTCCAGCCCGAAGCACAGGCAGGCCGAATAGATCCACCGGTCGCAGACCTGGCTCAGGCGCCCTATTGTCGCGTGCTGCGACAAGGTGTCCGCGACCTGAGCCAGGCCTGCTGGATCGGCAACCTGGGTGAAGCAGTTGCCCTGTTTAGTGAACCCGATCCCGGCCGCGCTGGCTTGAGCGGCGACGTACTCGTGACCGTTGAGGATGATCTGCGCGGCGAACGGAGGATGCCCGGACATCTTGATCGTCACATGCCCCCACTGCGGGTCCATGATGTGAAAGGAGTAATGGTTGACGAAGGCCATTTTCTTGGCCAGGTTGACGAGCACTCCGCTACTGGAGCGGGTGACCTCCCACACCGCTGCCGAGGCTCGGGCCACCAGAATGAGAAACACTCCCGGCCCCACGGAGTGCGCGGCCAGATAGTCCTCGGCAAGCTGGTGCTTGCGCTCGCCGCGCTTGCAGTCGATGACCGGGATCCCATGAGCCGCAGCCGACGCGCGCACCCGGCGGGAGAACCGGCCTGCCATTCGCATCAGATGCGTGTTGTCCAGCTGCTCATCGGAGTCGCCATGCAGTCGCCGCCACCACACCCGAAACCCACCCGGGTTATGACCCAGCGAGAAGTAGGCGTTGAGCACGATGCGATCCACACAGTCATAACTGCCAGCCAGAAGATCGCCATAACGTCCGGTGAGCTCATCAACCACCGCGGCACACTATGGGTACCGGCCGCACCACGATCACACCGGCAGCCAGCACTGCCCCGCCAGGGGCCATCCCTTCCGGGCGCAGTCCTGGACGGGACGTAGCGACCCTTGGACGCTAGCGACCCTTGGACGCTAGGAGTTTGAATCTTGAGCCAAGTTTTCAGGCGATCATGCGGGCCTCGGTGATGTAGTCGGTGACGTGTTGGTCGATGGTTCGGAGTGCTTGGCGGAGGGGCAGCGGGGCGGGTGGGTCGTTGGCCGCGGCGAGTGGTCGCAGGAGTCGGTTGTGGACCTTGGTGTAGAAGATCGCGACTCGTTGCCCATCGGGGGTCAGGACGTAGGTGTTGGTGTGGGGCAGTCGGGTGATCAAGTCCTTTTGGCGGAGTCGCCGGAGGTCGTAGCTCATTTGGCTCATCGAGTATGGCACGCCGAGCAGGGTGCTCACCTGGGCGCGGAGGCTCCGGTTGGTGAACCCGGTGATGGTGTGCACGAGGGCGCACAGGGCGCCGGTCAGGGCCATGACCCGAGGGTCGCCGAACCGCAGGGCGGGGGCCCTCCGACCGTCCACGAGGGTTGGTCGCGCGACCCGCTCGAAGGCTGGGCTCGCAAGGACACAACCCTGACCGGCACGCAAAGCATCGACCATGCGGCGGTTGACGTCACGGGCTTGACGCGAGATTTCTTCCAGGTGCTCCAGGCGCCGGGCCACCCCGAGGTCACCGGTGTCGTTCACGACGGTCTCGATCCGGAAGGCCCGGCCGCACTTGAGGTAGCACTTCACCCGGGAGTGCCGGAAGTAGGCGTTGAGGGTGACCTCGTCACCACAGCGCAGCAGCGTGGTGCGGTAGCCCCCCACCGGTGGGGTGGCCACCCGGCGCCCGAAGATGATCTGCATCTGCTCCGGGCGGCCGGCGTCGAGGTTGTCGGTGCACACTGCCTCGAAGAACCCGCGGGCATGGCGGGGTGCGTCGAACACGATGGTCCGCGAGACCTCGACCTGGCGCATCGAGATGTCCCACCAGTACCCCGCGGCCCGATCGGCCTCGGTCAACGGCAGCGGCAACCTGGCCCACCAGCGCTCACAGAACTCCCGGATCGTGCCCGATCCCAGTCCGTCGCAGATCCGCTGCAACCCAGCAGGGTCCTCGGTGGTGGCGAACCCGTTATCCAGCTCAGTGAAGGCAATTCCCGCCGCCTTCGCCTGGCACTTAGCGTATTCATGACCATTAAGCCAGATCTTGACCGGGTACGGAAAATATGCGCAGACTTTGATGAATCCCGGCCCGAACTCCTCATCCACCAGATAGAAATAATACGCGGTCACCCGGCGGTCGGCCTTAGCGTAACCGAACCGCACAACCCCACCACCACCCTCCTCGGAGTGGCAGGCGGTGCCGGTGAACACCCGCTGGAACTCCTGCGCCACCCCGATCGCAGCCACCCCGGTCCGCCCCGCCCGGGCCAACCGGTCCAGGTACGGACGCATCACCTCCAGCTTCCGCTGACCCTTCGCGAAGCGGATCACCGGGATGCCGCCCTCGGCGGCGAACTCGGTGACCGCCTTACGGAACCGCAACCCGATCCGCTCCAGCAGCGCCGGAGACGGAATCGGGAACCCCAGATGCCCGGTCAAGAAGCCGACCACCTGCCCGGGCACCTGCAGATTCGGCACCCAACCATTGAGATAGATCCGATCGAAACGCTCCAGATCCAACCCGGCATGCCCATCCAGGACATCGCTCACAGTCACCACACGAGTCGCCATGACCCACCCCCAGGCAGCGGTCAACTCAACCCAGCCAGCCTGGCCTCACCCAACCGCCACGTCACCCCCCAACCCAGCCACCCACCTTGGCGGTCCGAGGCGCAGCCTCATTAGTTACTACAGCCGCATCGTGTGATGTTTGAGGCGTTGTCGCTGGTAGTGGCATGCGCGGGCGCGGGTTTGGTGGCGTCGTCGCCAAAGATTGTTCGTTCCATCGGGCGGGTCAGGCGCTGACGCCGAACGACGCCACCCATGTGAAGGCGGCTGACTTGTTCAGCAGTCTGGTGACCACGAAACCCGGCGGCACCTCGGTGTCCACCCGGACCCGGACGCTGACGAACACCGGGGAGATCAAGCCGACGAGGTCGACGGGCACCTCCTTGTGGTTGTTGGCCGCGCTGCTGAGCGTCGCCGTAGCGAGCGGGGTCTCGATGGTGCGTGTTGGGATCCTGGGGATCCGGTTGGTAGGCGGTCACTGTGATGAGGTGACCCGGATACCCGGCAAAGGTCCGCACGTCCTGCGTGTGCAGAACGAGCGTGGTGGTGTCAGGGCCAGCGGGATCTGTCTTCCGCAGCGTCAGCGGAAACTCCAGGGCGATCCCGGAATACGCCGCGTCACCGTACACGCCCGGCTCGTCGCCCAGCTGAATCCGGCCTTCCCAGACGAGTTCTGGTTGCGCGCTCAGCATAGGGCTCTCCCCTCGTGGTTGCTGTGCCGGCGGTGGGATTCGAACCCACACTGGCGGGCTCCTAAGGCCCGGGCCTCTGCCGTTGGGCTACGCCGGCCTTGCCGGATCTCCGGGGCGCTGGGAGCGCGACCAGGCCACAGGGTACGCGCTCAGACTCCGAGGTCTTTGCGCAGCTTGGCGACGTGGCCGGTGGCGCGCACGTTGTACAGCGCCTTGCCGATGCGGCCTTGGGCGTCGATCACGAAGGTGGACCGGATCACGCCGGTGACCGTCTTGCCGTACATCTGCTTCTCGCCGTAGGCGCCGTAAGCGCTGAGTGCAGAGCGGTCCACATCGGACAGCAGCGGGAAGTGCAGGCCCTGGGCGTCGCGGAACGTCGCCAGCTTCGCCGGCGGGTCCGGTGAGATGCCGAGTACTGCGAAACCGGCGGTGTCCAGCTCGGTGAGGTTGTCGCGGAAGTCACAGGCCTGTGTGGTGCAGCCGGGGGTGGCGGCGGCCGGGTAGAAGTAGACCACCACGGACCGGCCGCGGTAGTCCGACAGCGAGACGGGCCTGCCGTCGGCGTTGGGCAGGGTGAAATCGGGGGCGGGGTCGCCGGGGGACAGCCGGACGTTGTCGGTCACGAGGCCGCACGGTACCGCCTGGATGGGGTGGCTTCGGCACCCGGCTACGGTGTGCCGCACGCATACCCGCGCGAGGAGGACTACATGGCCCGGGACGCCGACACCATCGAACGTGACATCGAGCAGGCCCGTGATGCGCTGGCCGTGACGCTGGAGGAGCTCGGTACCCGGGCTAACCCCAAGCGCGCGATCGAGGCCGGCAAGGAGCAGGTGGAGGCCACCATGGCCGACCCGAGGGTGCGTTACTCGCTGATCGGCGTCGGCGCGCTCATCGTGCTGGTGCTGTTGCGCAAACTCTTCCGCTAGCCCTGACGGCCACCACGGCGAAGGACTCGCCGTCCAGCCGCACCTTGTCCATCGCTGTGTGGGCGTGCCCGGATGCGAGAAGAACCTGGCCGTCCAGCGCAATGCTGACCGGCTGCGCGCTCAGGTTCACCGCCACCCGCAGCGCACCGCGGTGTAGCACCAGCGTGCGGGCGTCAGCGTCAGCGTCCACGTCGACGGTCAGGCGGTCCAGCCTGGGGTCCGACAGCTCCGGGTGGCGCTTGCGCAGCGCGATCAGCTCCCGGTAGATGCTCAACAGGGTTGCGTGCGGCTTGGTGCTGGGCTCGGACCAGTCCAGGCGGGAGCGCAAGAACGTCTGCTCGTCGTTCGGGTCCGGCACGTCCGCGTCGTCCCAGCCGTGCTCGGCGAACTCGGCGTAACGCCCGCGGCGGATGGCCTCGCGCAGCTGCGCGTCGGGCATGAACGAGAAGAACTGGAACGGGGTGGCCGCCCCCCACTCCTCACCCATGAAGATCATCGGCGTGTACGGGGAGCACAGCACCAGCGCCGCGCCGCAGGCCAGCAGGCCGGGGGACAGGGTGGCCGAGATCCGGTCGCCGGTAGCGCGGTTGCCCACCTGGTCGTGGTTCTGCAGGTAGGCGAGGAACTTCCAGCCGGGCAGCCGCGCGGTGTCCACCGGGCGGCCGTGACTGCGCTGCCGGAAGATCGACCAGCGCCCGTCGTGGAAGAACGCCCTGCGCAGGGTGCGGGCCAGGTCGGGCAGCGCGCCGAAGTCAGCGTAGTAGCCCTGGCGTTCGCCGGTCAGCGTGGCGTGCAGGCAGTGGTGGATATCGTCGTCCCACTGCGCGGCCAGCCCGTAGCCCCCGGCGGCGCGCGGGGTGACCAGCCGCGGGTCGTTGAGGTCGGACTCGGCGATCAGCGACAGCGGCCGCCGCAGCCGCGCGGCCAGGGCGTCCACCTCGATGGCCAGCTCCTCCAGCAGGTGGGTGGCCCGGGTGTCGCGCAGGGCGTGCACGGCGTCTAGCCGCAGCCCGTCGAGGTGGTAGTCGCGCAGCCACTCCAGTGCGTTGTCGATGACGTAGCGGCGCACCTCGTCGGAGTGTGGGCCGTCCAGGTTCAGCGACGGGCCCCAGATGTTGCTCCCGGCGAAGTAGGGCCCGAAGCGGTCCAGGTAGGCGCCGGACGGGCCGAGGTGGTTGTGCACGACGTCGAGGACCACGCCCAGCCCGCGGCCATGGCAGGCGTCCACGAAGCGCTTGAAGGCGTCTGGCCCACCGTAATTCTCGGTGACGGTGTACCAGCCCACTCCGTCGTAGCCCCAGTTGCGGGGCCCGTCGACGGCGTTGACCGGCATCACCTCGACCAGATCGACGCCCAGCTCGACCAGATGGCCGAGGCGCTCGATCGCGGAGTCGAAGGTGCCGCCCGGGGTGAACGTCCCGATGTGCAGCTCGTAGAGCACGCTGCCCGCCAGCGCCCGCCCGGTCCAGCCCTGATCGGTCCATGGGAATGCGCCGTGGTCATAGACCCGCGACGCCGCGTGCACCCCGTTGGGCTGCCACCGCGATCGGGGATCGGGTAGCGGGGTGTCCTCGTCGTCCAGCCGGAACGCGTAGTCGGCGCCTGGCCTGAGGCCGACGGCATCCACGCCCCACCAGCCACCGGTCGTCTCGCCCAGCTCGTGCTCGACGCCGTCCACGACGACCCGAACCCGCTGCCGTTGCGGGGCCCACACCGTGAAGTCCATAGCCCCGATCTTGTCAGGGTCGGCTCTCGTCGCCGACCTGCGCCGCGACTGACGGTGCGCTACGGCCCGTCCGGTGCCGTAGCCATGATGTCCTCGGCGGTGACTGCCAGGACGTCGTCGGGGGCGTTGTCGACGCGTTCGCGGGCACAGAGGGCGAGCCGGACGGTTCCTGGGTCAGCCTCGGGCACGGCGCCGACCTTTACGCTGAGCGCGCGCATCGCGCGGGTGGCGTCCAGCCGGGTCGCCCACTTCGCCTCGCCGGCAAGGACGGGGACGCGGGCCCGCCCGGCCAGGGCCACCGCATCGATCTCCACTTTTCCGTCCGCGGACCACCAGGGGCCCACTGCGACGATGCGGTCACCGAGCTCACCCCGTGCGGCGAGCCCGCGCAGGTGCGTCCGGAACATCTCCTCCCAGCGTGGGCCGAGGAGATTCGGCAAGCCCTCCAGCAACACCGGCAGGATGGACTCCCCGAGTCCACGCTCGATCTCCGCGCGGAACCGGGCGAGCAGCTGCAGCCAGAACGCGAGGAAGTTATCCGCCACCCGGTAGTGGACACGCCGAGACCGCGCGCCGTCAGTCACCGGGACCACCCGCTCCACCAACCGCAGTGCGACGAGCCGCTCCAGCGTGCGGGTCGGCTCGGCGCGCAGCGCATCCTTGATCTCGCCATGCTTGGTCCGCCCCGCCGCGATCGCATGCAGCACCGCCGACGGGTACTCGCCCCGTTCGGTCTCGGTCGCCAGCACCAGCTGCCCCTCGGTGAGCAGCGGGGCGCCTGGGCGGCAGGCGAGCCGCAGCAGGTTGGCTGCCAGGTCGGCGTCCTGGTCCCACCACGACAGGTACAGCGGCATGCCCCCGAGCAGCCCGTAGACGGTGGCCCGATCCGTGGCGGACAGCCGGGGGAGCAACAGCGCCGCCTCGGACGGCTGGAACGGATGCACCTGGAGTGACAGCCCGAAACGGCCGTAGAGCGGAGCCCGCTGCTCCTGGAGGGCCTCCATGTGCCGGACCGCTGACCCGCACAACAGCAGGCGCAGCCGGGTGCGCCCGGCTGCCCGGTCCAGGAAGGCGCGGAGCACCCCGGGCAGCTCCGGCGACGTCAGGGTCAGCTCGGGAAACTCGTCCAGCACCACGAGCAGGGGCTCCTCGGCGGCCAGCTGGGCGAGTCCGTCGAGCGCGTCGTCCCAGTCGGCGTATGGGCGGGCGAGCAGGTCCCGAAGCTGGTGCGGGGCCGTGTGGTGCACCTGCCTGGAGAGTTGTGCGAGTTCGCCGTCGGCTGGTCGGCCCACCCCAGTGTGGAACACAGCGGCGCGATTGGTGGCGAAGTGCTGCAACAAGGCTGTCTTGCCGACCCTGCGCCGCCCCCAGACCAAGGCGGCAGGCGAGTCACCTCGCCACCACCGATCCAGTGCGGCGAGTTCGTCGTGCCGGTTGACAAACATGCCCTTCCTTCTCACATCTCCTGCAACTACCAGCAGCTGTAACTTACACCTACTGGTAGCTCCTGACGGCCGTGATCACCGGCGGGCGGGCCGGTTGGCTAGCCGGCGAGCAGCAGGGCGACGGGGTAGCGGGCGAGCAGGTCACCCAGCGGCACCGAACCCGACGCCGAGAAACCGGTGCAGGCGTCGGTCCAGGAACCCGCGGGCAGGGGCAGCGCGGTCTCGCCCCAGCCGCCGCGGGTGGCCAGCCCGACCGGCAGCCGGGTGGCGACCGCGACCACGCCGCGGCGGGCGAACGCGACGGCGTGCGGCGCGGCCACACCGTCCGCGTGCAGCGGGGTGTAGCCGGTGAACCGCTCGGGATGATCGCGGCGGGCCCGCAGGGCGCGGGACACCACGAGCAGCTTGGCTGCGCCCGACGAGTCCACGTCGGGCAGCCAGCCGTGGTCTATCCGGGCCAGCAGGCCGGCCCGGGCGGCGAAGTCCACCGGGCGGCGGTTGTCCGGGTCCACCAGCGACAGATCCCACAGCTCGCAGCCCTGGTAGGTGTCCGGCACACCGGGCATCGCCAGTTGCAGCAGCGCCGCGGACAGCGAGTTCGATCGGCCCGGCGGGATGATCCGCGCCGCCGCCCCGGCCACGGCGGTGCGCAGCGCGGGGTCGTCCAGCGCGGTGTCGGCGACGGCATGCATGGCGGCCTCGAACGCCTCGTCCGGATCGGTCCAGCTGGTGTGAGTCCGCGCCTCCCGGATCGCCTTCTCCAGGTAGGCGTGCAGCCGGTCGCCCGGCAGCGGCCACGCCCCGACCAGGGTCTGCCAGAGCAGGTGCCCCAGCGCAGGATCCGGCACGGTGGCACCGGCCGCCGCAGCCAGCCTGGTGAACTCCCCAACGGCGTCCGCCCACCAACCCGGCAGCTCGGCGAGCACCGCCAGCCGGGCCCGCACGTCCCCGGAACGCTTGGTGTCATGGGTGGATAGCGTGGTCATCCCGCGTGGGGCGAGCTCCTCGCGGCGTGCCACAGCGGCGTGGAAGGCGTCCACCTCGAGCCCGAAGCGGGCCGGATCCCCGCCCACCTCGTTGAGCGCGATGAACCGGGTCCAGCGGTAGTAGGCGGTGTCCTCCACACTCTTGGCCATCACCGCGCCGGAGGTCTGCTGGAACCGGACCGCGAGCTCGTCGTCTGGATCCCGCAGCCGGGGCGCGAGTGCCTCCAGCGTCGCGGTCAGGTCCGGGCGCTGCTGCGCAGCGGACGCCAGCGCCTGATCGAGATGCTCGACACCGTCGGGCAGGTAGGACCGGTAGACCGGGAAGCAGGCCAGCACCTCGGCGAGCGCCTCCCCCGCGTCGCGGTAGCGGGGCGCCAGCGCGGCCAGGCGGCGCAGCTCGGCGCCGAGCATGCCGGTGGCCACGTCGAGTTTGCCGTCGCGCGCACGTTGCGGCCAGGTGATCTGCACCCCGGTCAGCTTGCCGTCCAGCGCGGTGAACGCCGTTTCCCCGGCCGGGTCGACGAGGACCCCGTCGATTTCGGCGAGCGCGTCGTAGCCGGTGGTGCCCTCGACCGGCCACGAGCCGGGCAGCTCCTCGCCAGGTTCGAGGATCTTCTCCACCACGATCCAGGCGCCGGGGGCGTGCTCGCGCAGGCGGTGCAGGTAGCCCGCGGGGTCGGTGAGGCCGTCCGGATGGTCAACCCGCAGGCCGTCGACGTCACCGTCGGCAACCCAGCGCAGCACCTCGCCGTGGGTGGCGGCGAAGACCTCGGGATCCTCCACCTTGACCGCGGCGAGCTCGCTCACCGCGAAGAACCGCCGGTAGCCCACATCTGACCGCCAGGACACCAGCCGGTAGTGCTGGACGGCGTGGACCTGCTGCGGGGTGCCGACTGTGCCGGGCGCCAGCGGGAACGTGTGCTCGTGGTAGCGCAGCAGGTCACCGGCTACCTGCAGGTCGGCCAGCGCGTCTGGGGAGTCGGCCAGGACGGGCAGGCGCAGCGGCCAGCCGGTGATGTCGAACCACCGCGCGAAGCGCGACGACGGCCCGTGCCGCAGCACATCCCACCAGGCCGGGTTGGCCTGCGGGCAGGCGACGCCGAGGTGGTTGGGCACGATGTCGACCACTATCGCCAACCCGTGTTGACGGACGGCGGCGACCAGCGCGCGCCTGCCGGGCTCCCCGCCGAGCACTTCGGATACCCGGCCGGGGTCGGCCACGTCGTAGCCGTGCTGGGATCCCGGCATCGCCTGCAATAGCGGCGAGGTGTAGACCGCGCCAACGCCCAGCGACGCTAAATAGGGCACCACGGCAACGGCATCAGCGAAGGTCAGGCTAGGGCCGAACTGCAGCCGGTAGGTCGATGCTGGGGCAGTCACGTGACGACGGTGTCACGCGCTGCGCTCCAGCACCACCAGAGACCGTGCGGCCAAGGTTATCTTGTCCTTTCCCGCGGCCGTGACCCCGCGGGTGCCCGGCGGCTCGCCGGTCGCGGTGTCCAGCACGACGGTCCACTCCTGCCCGTAGCCGTTGCCGGGCAGCTGCACGTCGATGTCCTCGTAGTGGACGTTGAAACAGAGCAGGAAGGAGTTGTCGGTGACCCGCTGGCCACGGGCGTCTGCATCCGGGATGCCCTCGCCGTTGAGGAACACCGTGAGGCACTGGCAGACCTTTGCCTCCCAGTCCTGCTCGGTCATCTCCTCCCCGGATTCGGTGAACCACGCGATGTCGCGCAGCTCGTCGCCGCCCCGGATGGGACGGCCGGCGAAGAACCGGCGGCGCCGGAACACCGGGTGCTCGCGGCGCATCGCGATCAGCGCCGCGGTGAACGTGACCAGCTCCTGGTCGACCGACTCCCAGTCCACCCAGGACAGTTCGTTGTCCTGGCAGTACACGTTGTTGTTGCCGCGCTGAGTGCGGCCGAGCTCGTCGCCGTGCAGCAGCATCGGGACGCCCTGGGACAGCAGCAGGGTGGCCAGCATGTTGCGCCGCTGCCGGGCCCGCAGAGCTAACACCTCGGGGTCGCCGGTGGGGCCTTCCACCCCGCAGTTCCAGGACCGGTTGTCGTCGGTGCCGTCCCGGCTGTCCTCGCCGTTGGCGTCGTTGTGCTTGTCGTTGTAGGAGACCAGGTCGGTGAGAGTGAACCCGTCGTGCGCGGTGACGAAGTTGATCGATGCGTAGGGCCGGCGGCCATCGGCCTGATAGAGGTCAGAGGAGCCGGTGAGCCGGGAGCCGAACTCGCCCAACGTCCCGGGCTCGCCGCGCCAGAAATCCCGCACCGTGTCGCGGTACTTGCCGTTCCACTCGGTCCACAGCGGGGGGAAGTTGCCCACCTGGTAGCCGCCCGGGCCGACGTCCCAGGGCTCGGCGATCAGCTTCACCTGGCTGATCACTGGGTCCTGCTGGACCAGGTCGAAGAACGTGGACAGCCGGTCCACGTCGTAGAACTCGCGGGCCAGCGTCGAGGCGAGGTCGAAGCGGAAGCCGTCGACGTGCATCTCGGTGACCCAGTACCGCAGGGAATCCATGATCAGCTGGAGGGTGTGCGGGTGGCGCACGTTGAGCGAGTTGCCAGTACCCGTGTAGTCCGTGTAGTAGCGCCGGTCGTCCTCGACCAGGCGGTAGTAGGCCGGGTTGTCGATCCCGCGCATCGACAGCGTCGGTCCCCTGTGGTTGCCCTCGGCGGTGTGGTTGTAGACCACGTCGAGGATCACCTCGATGCCCGCGATGTGCAACTCCCGGACCATCGCCTTGAACTGCGAGACCACCTCGTGCGCCCGTAGCCCGACGGTGCCCGCCGCGGCGTAGCCGTTGTGCGGGGCGAGGAACGCGACGGTGTTGTAGCCCCAGTAGTTGGTCAGGCCCTGCTCGGCGAGGTGGTGGTCGGTGATGAACTGGTGCACCGGCATCAGCTCCACCGCCGTGACGCCGAGACTGGTGAGGTAGTTGATCATCACCGGATGGGAGAGGCCGGTGTAGGTGCCGCGCATCTCCGGGGAGATCTCGGGGTGGGCGATGGTGAGACCGCGCACATGCGCCTCGTAGATCACCGTCTCGTGGTACGGGGTACGCGGGTGCCGATCCTCGACCCAGTCGAAGAACGGGTTGATCACGACCGCCTTCGGCACGTGCATGGCGGAGTCGTCATCGTTGCGCCGTTCAGGATCGGCGAAGGGGTAGCCGAACACTGCTTCGTTCCAGTCCACCACGGAGCCCGCCACGGGGCTGGACACCGCCTTGGCGTACGGATCAATGAGCAGCTTGGCGGGGTTGCACCGTTGCCCGGCGGCGGGATCGTAGGGGCCGTGCACCCGGTATCCGTAGTGCTGACCAGGCCCGACGCCGGGCAGGTAACCGTGCCAGACGAACCCGTCGACCTCGGGCAGCCGGACCCGGCTCTCGGTCGCGCCGACGTCGCCAGTGTCGAAAAGGCACAGCTCCACACTATCCGCGGCCTCGGAGAACAGCGTGAAATTGGTGCCTGCGCCGTCGTAGGTGGCACCCAGTGGGTAAGCGGAACCCGGCCATGGTTGGGGGGCGGTCATAGGTCTCCTTCGGACGGGATGGTCAGCTGCCGTGCCCCCGGTCAGGGTGAGGGTATCGTGAGTGGCGTTCAGCGCCGGAACACCGTTACGCACTCACGGCAGGCTGATCCGCCCGCGGACCTCGCCCAGCCCGATAATGCTGGCGTCCGGGCCGGGCGCCGTGGCGGTGATCGAGACCTCGTCGCCGTCGCAGAGGAAGCTGCGGGTGCCGCCATCCGGCAGGGCCAACGGCTGCGAACCGTTCCAGCTCAGTTCAATCAGCGAGCCCCGTTGGTCCGGTGCTGCCCCGCTGACCGTGCCGGAGGCGAACAGATCACCGGTGCGCAGGCAGGCGCCGTTGCTGGTCAGGTGCGCCAGCTGCTGCGCCGCCGTCCAGTACATTCCGCGCAACGGTGGGCGGGAGATCAGCTGGCCGTTGAGCCGCACCTCCAGCGTGATGTCCAGCCCCCACGGCTCGGTGCCGGTGTCGTCGAGATACGGCAGCGGGCGGGGGTCGCGCGCCGGTGGCCGGATGCGGGCAGCGCCCAGGGCGTCCAGCGGGACCACCCACGGGGACACCGAGGTGGCGAAGGACTTGCCGAGCAACGGCCCGAGCGGGACGTACTCCCAGGCCTGGATGTCCCGGGCGGACCAGTCGTTGACCAGGCACACGCCGAACACGTGGTCGGCGAAGGCGGTCAGCGGCACTGGCCGGCCCAGGGCCGAGGGTGCGCCGACGACGAAGCCGATCTCGGCTTCGAAGTCCAGCGCGGTCGACGGCCCGAAGGTGACCCTCCCGTCCGGGAGGCGTCGTTGCCCGTGCGGCCGGTTGACCGGCGTCCCGGAGATGACGACGGTGCCGGCCCGGCCGTGGTAGCCGACCGGCAGGTGGCGCCAGTTCGCCGCCAGCGGCGGCTGGCCGGGCCGCAGGAGCCGTCCGACGTTGGTCGCATGCTGCTCGCAGGAGGAGAAGTCGACGTAGTCGGCGATGGTGAACGGCAACCGCATCGTCGTGTCGATGGCCGACACGAGTAGCGGCGCCAGCACCTCGGCGTGCCGCTCGTCGGTCAGCCAGCCCGTCACCGCGGCCCGGATCGCAGTCCAGGTCCGAGGCCCGGCGGCCAGCAACGCGTCGAGGCTGCCGCCGCGGAACAGCGCGGCATGCTCGGGCAACAGCGCCGCACTGGCTGTGGTGAGGTCCAGGATCGCATCGCCCACCGCCACCCCGACGTGCGGCTGCGGCCGGGCTGAGCCGGTGGCGGTGAAGACACCGTAGGGCAGCGTGTGCAGGCCGAAGGGGTGGTCGGCGGCCACCCCGGCCCAGCCGGTCATGTGGCTGGGCCCCGTCCCGACCAGCTCCACGGGTACGCCGGGTCCGCACAGGCGGCGGCGCCCTCGCCCAGCTCCAGCGGGCGGAAGGTGTCCACCATGACCGCCAGCTCATCAAAGGACTCAGCCCCGAGGCTGCGCTCGATCGCTCCCGGCTGCGGGCCGTGGGTGTGGCCGCCTGGATGCAGGGAGATCGAGCCCGGACCGATGCCGCTGCCTTTGCGGGCCTCATAGTCGCCGCCGCAGTAGAACATGACCTCATCGGAGTCGACGTTGGAGTGGTAGTAGGGCACCGGTACCGCCAGCGGGTGGTAGTCGACCTTGCGGGGCACGAAATTGCAGATCGCGAACCCGGTGCCGGCAAAGACCTGGTGCGCGGGCGGCGGCTGGTGGATGCGCCCGGTGATCGGCTCGAAGTCAGCGACGTTGAACGCGTACGGGTACAGGCAGCCATCCCAGCCCACCACGTCGAAGGGGTGCCGCGGGTAGGTGTAGGCGGTGCCGGTGACACCTGCCGCGCCGCGGTGCTTGACCAGCACCTCGACGTCGACCCCCGCGGCCACCACCGGTGCACCGGGACCCCGCAGGTCCCGCTCACAGTACGGGGCGTGCTCCAGGAACTGCCCGAACCGGGACAGGTAGCGCGGTGGCGGGGCGATGTGGCTGTTCGCCTCGATGCAATAGGCGCGCAGCGGTTCGTCGGGGCCCGGCATCCACCGGTGGGTGGTGCTGCGCGGCAGCACGACGTAGTCGCCCGCGCCGACCTGCAGCGGACCGAACACCGTCTGCACCGTTGCCGAGCCGGACTCGACGTAGACGCACTCGTCGCCCAGGGCGTTGCGGTACAGCGGTGAGGCCTCGCCCGCGACCACGTAGCAGATCCGCACGTCGGAATTGCCGAGCACCAGCCGCCGCCCGGTCACCACGTTATGGCGTTTCCACTCCCCGCCAGCGAAGAGCTCATGCAGCCGCAGGTGCCGAGGCAACAATGGCTCGTTGGGCGCCGTGCTGTGGTCGGGCAGGACCCACGTCCGGGCGTCGACGATCGCCGCGGGGATCTGCTCGTGGTAGAGCAGCGACGAGTCCGACGAGAAGCCCTCCGCGCCGATGAGCTCCTCGTAGTGCAGCGAGCCGTCGGGGCGGCGGTGCTGGGTGTGCCGCTTGCGCGGGATCGTGCCCGCCTGCCGGTAGAAGGCCATCACAGATTGCCGCGGCGGGCCTGCTCGCGCTCGATGGCCTCGAACAGGGCCTTGAAGTTGCCCTTGCCGAAGCCCAGCGAGCCGTGCCGCTCGATGAGCTCGAAGAAGACCGTCGGCCGGTCCTGCACCGGCTTGGTGAAGACCTGCAGCAGGTAGCCGTCCTCGTCTCGGTCGGCGAGGATGCGCAGCTCGCGCAACGTGTCGACGGGGACGCGGGTGTCGCCGACCCACGCACCGAGGGTGTCGTAGTAGGAGTCCGGTGTGTCCAGGAACTCCACGCCCCGGTCCCGCATCGCCGTGACGGCGCCGACGATGTCGCCGGTGGCCAGCGCGATGTGCTGCACACCCGGGCCGCCGTAGAACTCCAGGTATTCGTCGATCTGCGAGCGCCTGCGGCCGACCGCGGGCTCGTTGAGCGGGAACTTGACCCGGTGGTTACCGCTGGTTACCACCTTGGACATCAGCGCGGAGTACCGGGTGGCGATGTCGTCGCCGACGAACTCCTTCATGTTCGTAAAGCCCATAACCCGCTGGTAGAACGACACCCAGACGTCCATCCAGCCGAGTTCGACGTTGCCCACACAGTGGTCCACGGCCTGGAACAGCCGACGTCCAGGGGCCACCAGCGGCGTTCGCTCGACGAAACCGGGCAGGAACGGGCCGGTGTAGCGGGACCGATCGACGAGGGTGTGCCGGGTGTCGCCGTAGGTCGCCAGTGCGGCCAGCCGCACCGTGCCGTACTCGTCGGTCGCGTCGCGGGGCTCGCCGAGGATGGTGGCGCCCTGCTGGCGGGCGAACGCGACCGCCCGGTCCACGTCGGGCACCTCGATGGCGAGGTCGCTGACCCCGTCGCCGTGCGCCGCCACCCGCTTGCCCAGCGGTGTGCCGGCGCGCACCGGCCCGGTCAGCACGAACCGGGCCCGGCCGGAGACCAGCACGTACTGCGCCGCGTCCCGGTAACCCTGCTCCGGACCACGGTAGGCCACGCAGGTCATGCCGAATGCCGTCGAGTAGAAGTGCGCGGCCTGTCGCGCGTTGCCGACGGCGAGCCGCACATGATCCATGCCGATCACCGGGAAGGGACCCGGTCCGGGGTCGTGGGCGATGCCACCGATCAGGGTGCCGACGGCAGTCTCCGCCGACGTCGCGGTGTTGCTGCGCGGGTGGCTCATGGCGTGGACTCCTACTCGCTTCAGGGTACGCGCCCGGGCACCCAGTCGGGGGAGAGCTAACGGGACCGGACAGCGGCGTCCAGCGCTTCGCGCATCTGGGCGACCGGCGCGCAGCGGCCGGTCATCAGGTGAACCTGCGCGACGGCCTGATGTAACAGGACCGCCAGACCGCTGACGATCCGGCAGCCCGCGGCGAGTGCGGATGCGGCCAGCGGCGTGGGCCACGGTGTGTAGCCGACATCGAGAACCACCGGCCTGGTAGGCCACTGCCAGCAGCTCAGCGGGTCGGCGGCGCCGGGGGGCAGGGTGGAGATGACGACGTCGGCCTCGGGAACGGTGCAGTCGGGTAGCCCGCCGCGGATCGTGGGCGCGACGCCGAGCCGGTCGGCCGCCGCGCGGAGGTCCGCTGTTCTGGCCGGATCCCGCACGACAACGGTCGGCGCTGCCGCCCCGAGCTCGCGCAGCGCGGCGAGCGCGGCTTGCGCGGTGCCGCCGGCCCCGAGGATCACCGCTGCGCCGGCCCGGTCGAGTCCCGCTTCGCGCAGCGCGTCGAGGATGCCGGCCACGTCGGTGTTCTCGGCCCGACGGCGGCCGCCAGGTCCCAGCACCAGGGTGTTCGCCGCGCCGACCGCACTGGCCAGCGGCGAGACCTCGTCGGCCACGGTCAACGTCACCCGTTTGAGTGGCATCGTCAGCGACAGGCCGGCCCACTCCGGCCCGAGCCCCTCGACGAAGGCAGGCAGGGCCGCCTCGCCGCAGTCGAACGCCTCGTAGCGCCACCCGGTCAGGCCCAGTGCCGCATACGCAGCGCTGTGCAGTACCGGCGACAGTGAGTGCCGGATGGGGGAACCAAGCACCGCAGCTCGTCGCCGCGGTGACTCGCTGTGTAGCGTTGTCCGGCCGTGCGCGGTACATCCCTCGTTCGACACGGTGCCCAGTATCAACGACCAGGCCAGCATCGGACGACCAGACCAGCATCGACGAACGGCCCAATATCGTGGAAACAGCCAGGAGCGCTGGGCTGCGGTCTTGCACAGGGTGTTTCTAGTCTGTTATTGAGAGTTCGCGAGGTAAGTCAGGGTCTGCGGGTCGCAGCTGTTCGGCATTCAACGTCGTCGACATCTGTAGGAGGGTGACCGATGGACCGGCCGGACTGGCCGCCGGGCGATGCGGATCTTGAGCATCCCAGCGTGGCCCGAGTGTATGACTACTACCTCGGCGGCTCGCACAACTTCGCCGTGGACCGGCGGCTGGCCCGCCGGGCGATCGAGCTGTGGCCCGAGCTGCCCATGATCATGCAGGCCAACCGGGCGTTCCTGCGCCGCTCGGTGCGTTACCTGGTCAGGCAGGGCATCACCCAATTCCTGGACATCCGCTCCGGTATCCCCACCGAGGGCAACGTGCATGAGGTCGCCCAGGCCGCCGCACCCGAGGTCCGGGTGGTCTACGTGGACGTCGACCCGGTGGCCGTCGCGCACAGCCGGGCCATCCTGAACGGGAATGAGCGCACGGGCATCGTCCATGCCGACCCGCGCGACGTGGCGGCGATCCTTGATGACCCGGCGGCCAAGCGGCTGCTCGACCCGACTCAGCCGATCGGCGTGCTCATGGTGTCGATCCTGCACTTCTTCCCGGACGAGGCGGACCCGGTGAGCACCATCGCGCAGTACCGCACGATGATGCCGCCCGGAAGCTATCTCGTCGTCTCGCACGCCAGCCACGAGGGTCGGCCCGATCTGGTCGGGCCGATCACCGAGCTCTACCGGCGCACCGCCGTCCCGTTGACGATGCGCTCGCGCCCGGAGATCGAGGCGTTGCTCGGCGGATTCGACCTGGTGCCCCCCGGGCTGGTGCTGCTGCCGCTGTGGCGTCCGGACTCGCCGGCCGACGTCGATGATCATCCCGAGCGGTTCAGCGGCTACGCCGCGGTAGGCCGGCGAGGATGACCTACGTGGATCACGAGGCATTCGCCCGGCGGTGGGCGCAGGCGATCGCCGGCACCAGCTACGTGTCGATGGGACGCGGCGGGCTGGCCAAACATCTGCTCGGGCTCATCCATCAGCTGGCCGATGGGGCGCTGGCCGCCGAGTTCGATCCGTCGGTCGGCCGCCGGGTCGGCGTCGACATGGTCGCGGCGCATTTCACCGGCACCGAGACGCTCAGCAGGACCCTGGCGCTGATGGCCGAGGGGCTGCCGGGTCTGCTGGGCCCGGCCCCGCCCGATGCCGACGTCGCCGGTCGGGTCGCCCAGCTGACCGGCAACATGGCCGCCGGTTATGCCGGTGCGCTGCGCGAACGCAGCCTTGACGAGCAGGACGCGATCTATCGCGCTGGGCTGCGCGCGCGCCGGATGGCCGAACAGGCGCTGGCGGCCAGCGAGGCGAAGTTCCGCGCGATGTTCACCGAGGCTGTGATCGGGATCGGGATCGGTGATCTGGAGGGCAACATCACCGACGTCAACCCGGCGCTGCAGCGGATGTTCGGCTATACCCGCGAGGAGTTCCTCCAGATCAAGGTCAGCTCGCTGGTCCACCCGGGGGACACCCCCGGTTTCTGGGAGGAGGCCCACGCCGAGCTGGACCGCGGTGATCGGGAGAACTTCCGCATGGAGAAGCGGTTCTACCGTGCCGATGGCAGCGAGATCTGGACCAACCTGACGGTGTCGCTGGTGCGCGACGAGGCCGGAAAGCCCGCTTACCGGGTCGCGCTGATGGAGGACGTGTCCGAACAGCACCACCTGCAGGCCGAGTTGGAGCACCGGGCCTACCACGACCCGCTGACCGGGCTGGCCAACCGGGCGATGGTCACCGAACGGCTGACGCGGGTGTTCGCCGAGCCGGCGGGCCAGCGCCGGGTGGGCTTGTGCGCGCTGGACCTCGACGGGTTCAAAGCGGTCAACGACAGCCTGGGCCACGACGTCGGCGATCAGTTGCTGAAAGCCGTCGCGTCGCGGCTGACCCGATGCTGCGATTCGGGGCAGTTGGTGGCCCGGATGGGCGGCGACGAGTTCGTGATCGTCATCGAGGGCACCACCGGAGCGCCCGACGTGTGCGCATTGGCCAGCGAGATCCTGGCGGCCATGGCCCGGCCGGTCCGGATCGGTGATCACGAGCTGACCGTGACGACGAGCATCGGCGTCGTCGAGCGGCCGGTAGCCGACACCAACCCGGCGGATCTGCTGCGGGCCGCCGACATCACGCTGTACCAGGCGAAGGCAGGCGGTAAGGCCCGCTACGCGATGTTCGACCAGCACCGCAACGACGACCAGGTGGCCCGTTTCACGCTGTCCACTGAGATCCTGGCCGCGGTGGACCGTGGCGAGTTCTTCATCGACTACCAGCCGCTGGTCGGATTGAAGGACTGCGCGTTGCGCGGGGTCGAAGCGCTGGTGCGCTGGCGGCACCCGACATTGGGCGTGCTCGGTCCCGACCGGTTCATCGACCTGGCGGAGGAGACCGGGTCGATCGTGCAGCTCGGGCACTGGGTGCTGGCCCGGGCCTGCGAACAGGCCAGGGCCTGGCGGGACACCTTCGGTGCCGCCGCACCCCTGGTCAGCGTCAACCTCGCGCTGCGGCAGCTCCACGACCACACCCTGGCAGCCGAGGTCGCGGCGATCCTGGCCGAAAACAGGCTCGACCCGTCCAGCCTGCAACTCGAGCTCACCGAGCAGTCCGTGCTGGGCGACGAGGCGGGCCCACTCAAGGTGCTGACGAAGCTGTACGACATGGGAGTGCGAATCGCCCTCGACGACTTCGGTGCCGGCTACTGGAACCTTTCCGACCTGCGTCGGCTGCCGATGCATGAGCTCAAGCTGGCGAGCACGTTCGCGGTGGGCCTGCAATCCCCCTCCGACCTGGTGAACCAGCAGATTGTGGCCGCCCTGGTGAATCTGGCGCATGCTCTGAGGCTGACCGTGACCGCTGAGGGGGTGCAGACCGTCTGCCAGCTCGAGCAGTTCCGGGCGGTGGGGTGCGACACCGGCCAGGGGTCATTGTTCGGCCTGCCGTGCACACCTGAGCAGATCGATGCCCGGCTGCGGGTGGGCGCCCCGCTCTGCGACGTCAGCGGGGACGCACTGTGACGGCGGTCGACGCCGCAGTTGTGCTGCTGCGCGTGGTCGTGGGCCTCACGCTGGTGGCACACGGGTATAACCATACGTCCTCATGATCGGCGTGGTGTGTGCGGTGATCGGGTTGCTCGGCCCGGGCGCTGCCTCGGTGGACCGGCTGCTCGGCATCGACGCGGCACTGGGCGGTGCGGTGGGTGTGGCCCTCACTGTCGGGCTCGGCGTCGTCGGCGCCGCGGTGCTGCTGGCCGCCACCTGGCGGCCAGCCCGCGCACCCAGCTGACCGCGGGAAGCAACCGATCCGGGTCGGCGGCGTCTCGCTGATAGTTGCCGATCCTGACAGGACCCACTGCACCGGCTTGTGACCACGCAGCGTTGACGTTCGTGCGCGCTACGTGTTCACTTATGGGGTGCGTGGAGTGCAGGGCGTGCATGGAATGCAGGGCGAAGGGGAGGGTTCATGACTCGACGGGGTGTGCTGACCGGTCTGCTCGTCAGTGGTCTGCTTGCTGGTGGTTCGCTGGTCGCCAGGCCGGCGACTGCGCAACCGGCGCCTGTTCCGCTGTCACCGTCGCTGATCGGCCAGCTGCTGGCCCCGACCTCCGGCCGGATACCGCTGATGGTGCACGGAGCGACGCTCGCAGACGCCGAGCGGGCGGTCGCTGCCACCGGGATGCGGCGGGTCACCACCTTCAGCAAGATCGGCGTGGTGGCCGCGTGGGCGACCAGGCAACAGGTGGCGGCGGCCCGCGCCCAACCCGGCGTGACCTACCTCGAGGGCGACCAGCCCATCGCGTCGCACGCCGCCAAGTCTCAGGTGGCCACCCGCGGCCTGGAGGCCCGCCAAACCCTGGTCGGCGCCAACGGTGGATCACTGGACGGCGGCGGCGTCAGCATTGCGGTGATCGATTCCGGGATCGACCCCACGCATCCCGCATTCGCTGGCGGCAAGGTCGTGCAGAGCCTCAAGAGCGTGTGCCTGGATGAGGCCAGCACGGACACCAATTGCATCGTGCCGGTGCCCACCACTGTGGACACCGACACCTTGTCGCTCGGCGGCCACGGCACGCACGTCTCCAGCATCGCGGCCGGCCGCAGCGTCACCCTCAGCGACGGCAGCACGGTGTCCGGAGCCGCGCCCGAAGCCAAGATCGTCTCGTTGTCCACTGGCTTGGCCGTGGCGGTCATCAGTGCGGACACGGCGCTGAACTGGGTGCTGGAGCACCACCGCCAACCCTGCGGACCGGATGTGCCCGCCGCTACCTGCCCGCCGATCAAGGTGGTCAACAACTCCTACGGCTCGCCGGGTGGGGGCGAGTTCGACCCGAAGTCGACCACCATCAAGCTGCAGCGCCAGCTCGCATCGGAGGGAGTGGTCACCGTCTGGGCCGCCGGCAACGACGGCGGCGACGGCTCGAAGAGCCTGACCAACCCGCCCGCTCAGGACCCCACCGGCGGGATCATCTCGGTGGCCTCGTACAACGACCAAGGAACCGGCACCCGCAGCGGCCCGGTATCCAAGTTCTCCTCCCGGGGTGTGAAGTCCGACCCGTCGACCTGGCCGGACATCTCGGCACCGGGTCAGGACATCCTCGGCGCCTGCCGCGCCTACCAGCCGGTCTGCTCCACCGGACTCAAGCCGCAGAACGGCCCCGGACTCCTCGGCGTGGGCAGCTACAACACGATCAGTGGCACCTCGATGGCGGCGCCGCAGATCGCCGGGATCGTGGCGTTGCTCTTCCAGATCAACCCGGCCGCGACACCGGCTGAGATCGAAGACGTGCTGAAGTCGACTGCCTTCCGCTATCCCGACGGCGGGCCCTACGAGTACCGGCGCGGGTACTACACCTCGTTCGACAAGGGCACCGGGTTGGTCGACGTGGTGGCTGCGGCGAAAGCGCTGGGGGCCCATGCCCCCTGAGCCGCGACGCGGTGGGTCGCTGGCGGATCAGCTACCGCAAGGGCACAATGTGTGACGGTGCCCAAGAACGCTGTGAGACAGTTGATCACGAGGACGTAGGGGAAGACGCTTCTCGTTGATCAGCGGAGGTCACCAGATGAGCACCAGTGGGACGATCTACGTCCACTCGTCGCCGTCCGCGGTATGTCCGCACGTCGAGTGGGCGGTTGCGGGCGCCCTGCAGACCAGGGCGGGTCTGCGGTGGACCGCGCAGAAGGCGGCACCTGGCCAGCTGCGCGCCGAAGGTGACTGGTCCGGGCAGCCGGGTACCGCAGCGGCGGTGGTCAGCGCGCTGCGGGCGTGGCCGATGCTGCGCTTCGAGGTCACCGAGGAGCCCAGCCCGGGGCTGGACGGAGAGCGGTTCTGCTTCGTGCCCGGGCTCGGCTTGTGGCGGGCCCGCACCAGCGCCAACGGTGACATCGTGGTCGGCGAGGACCAGCTGCGTGCCCTGGCCGCCACCGCCCACGGCCGGGATGCGTTCGCCCACCAGCTCGACCAGCTCCTCGGCGCGGCCTGGGACGACGCGCTGGAGCCCTTCCGGCGCGCCGCCGACGGCGCCCCGGTGACCTGGCTGCATCGCGTGGGCTGACGCCCTTGTGAGTGGCGTTGTGAGCTATCGCCCTGAACGCCACTCACAAGGGTGCGGCTCAGCCAAGATCGTCGCGAGCTGTGGTCGTGCACGCACGTGGCGATGCACGTCGTCATTCACGAGCCGAAACGCGGTCTGGCCCGGCGTAGGCTGCACCGGTGCGACGCGGGTGGGCCCTCCTAGCGATGGTGGCCGCGGTGCTCGCTGCCGCGGTGGGCACCGGGGTGTTGCTGCGCGAGTTGCAGCCCGCAGCCGGGGCAGCTGGCGCTGCCCCGATCAACAACAACCCACCGCTGGCCCCGCGTGAACCGGGGCCAGCCACCGTCGCGCTGGTCGAGGACGTCGCGGTGCACCCGGACGCAAACCAGATCCGGGTGCTGCTGCAGAAGTATTTCGATGCGATCAACGCTGGTGATTACAAGCTGTGGCGCAGCACCGTGACTCCGCAGCAGGCTCGAGACACCGGGGAAAGTGCCTGGCGCGGAGAGTATCGGTCCACCTTGGACGGCAGTATCGTGCTGCACCGGTTGGAGCCCCGAGCGGGCGGTGGCCTGGTCGCGCTGGTGTCGTTCACCAGTGTGCAGAACCCCGCCGACGCCCCGCCGGAACTGCCGGTGAGGTGCCTGCGATGGTGGGTGTCCTATCCGCTGATCGGCGGGGGGAACGAGTTACGGTTGGGCTCGGTCCCGCCGAGCGCCAGCCTTCGGGTGCCCTGCTGACGGGTTGGTGGCTCTTCAAGGAC
>JBOHFT010000025.1:0-36542 GCA_050699815.1 Pseudonocardiaceae bacterium
GAGAACCTGAACAGGGGAACGGGCCATGACTATCAGCAGCAGGACTGCCGAAGCGCACGGGGCGGAACCGCACGATCAGCTAGTAACATCCGAATTCGCTCCACTCGCCGACTTTGCCGGGTTCGGGGTGTACGAGGCTGCGGCTGTCCAAGAAACCGGCAAAAACATCCCAGCACTGTCCGAGCGGATCGCACGGGAAATATCCAGTTACCTGATGACGCGCCCGGAGTCCACGCCCCTGATGGAGGGATCCTACCGGCCGGTCAACGAGGTGATCATCAGTGAGTGGCTGGACCGGACGATTGCTGGGCCTTATGATGGTGATCTGGCCGCCTTCCTGCGAGGGATCAGTCATCTCTCCGGACGAGAAGTGACCTTCCCCGGTGTGCAGGTGGCGCTCCCACCGCAGCTGACTCTGGCTCTCACCGCGTGGGTCCAGGGACAGATCCTCAAGGCTCTGGGTGAGACCTTCGATGTGGCCACAGCGTCGGCCGCCGGGGCAGCCTGGATGAACCAGTTCATGCTGCAGTTGGGCATCATCCTTGAGCCCTGCTTGACAAACCCCGACGGACCCCTCCGCCGTCACGAAGCCGCCCAGTTCCATCCTTACGCAGAATTTGCTGGTTTTGGCGGCAAGGAGGCGTCAATCCTGGGCAAGACCGGCCCGCTGCTGGGACCAGCCGCCGGTGGCGTGATCACCCTCGCCTACGATTACCTGCTTTCCCGGCCAGAATCGGCCGGATACTTCCAAGACACCTCGCACCTTGCGCAGCGCAAGATGACGCTCAAGGGATGGTGGGCCAGGACAACCACGACGCCGAAGGACGGCAACTTCCACTCCTACATGTCCCGAGTCGCCGATGCCCACGTCCAGGGGGGCGGAATGCACCCCCATGTGGTCATCCCAGCCGATCTGACCATCGCCCTCATGGGATGGGTCCAGATGAGAGTCATGACCGCATTGAACACCATCGCCCTGGGCCCCAACGGTGACTATGTCTTCGGCAAGATGCCTGAGCCCGCAACCCTCGCGGAGGTAGGCCAGGCCTGGATGCGAATGCTGACCCTGCAACTGGGGATCCTCCTCAAACCCTACCTAGTGTAACCATCGACCGCGCCAACAGCCGCACACGAATGATTGCAAGTACCTCATCCAGGATGTCATCGCTCTAGGGAGCAGGTCGGCCAGTCGCGCGCTGACTGAGGTCAAGATTCCGGGACATGATGGGAAGAATGGTAAAGAGATGATTCTTATCATTTTAACAGCAGTTGTCATTGTGTTGTTTATTGCTGTTTTGGCGGCTTTTCTCTTCGCGATCGGCGTGCTGCTTAACCGCATCGCCGACAATCTCGACGACTGCCTAGGGAACGTGAAAAAGATCGCCGGGCAGGCCGAAGTGATCCTACCTGGTGTCGAGCGCATCAACCAAACCGGTGGAGTAGTGGCAGGCGCGCTGCCACTGCTGGTCGAAGGCGCTGAGGGTGTCACCGCTAAACTAGTTTCTCCTAAGGAGGCTCCTCGGCATGCTGCTCCAGCGGCGGTTCCGGCCGGTATAGGTTACCTAGATACGTGACGACCATGCTGGATTGCCGCCATTGCTTTGCTATGCCCTCACTTGGCACTGCCGCCGATCCACCGGCAGCCCACAGGAAGATCCAGAAGCTAAAGGTTGACTCCCACCAGCCGCTAGCACAGCAGCCGTTGACAGCATCAGCGAGGCGACGCTACTCCGCCACCCGGAGCCTGCTCAGAACTGAGTGCTTCCAACGCCAGGCCGACATCCCGCTCTCCCTGAACCGGTCGTCGTGCAGGACGCCCTATCAGCCCGCCCAGACGACGTTGAGGACGTCGACCCTGCGCTGGTCGTCCAGGATCAGGTAGGTGACCATCCCGGCCGGGCCAAACGGCAGGGTCCGTACAGCGCCGTCAGGATTGTCCTCAGGGCGGCGATGTAGTAGCGCTGCGCCAGCGCCCGCTGGCCCGCGTCATGCGCTGCCCAGCCCGCAAGCTGTCCAAGCTCGGCGAGGGCAACGTGGAGCTTGCGGCCGGTGGGCTCATCGTCGGAGGCCGCAGCCAGCAGTCCGGCAACTCGTCGGAGGCCGCAGCCAGCAGTCCGGCAACCCAGCCGAACTCGTGCTGCGCCAGGGAGAGCACCGTGCCGCCGCCGGCGACGTCCTGGCCCCGTGCCTCAAGGTCAAATTCGGCAGTATGCGTGCACCGCGGGACGCTCGCTTTGCCGTGTGCCGGAGTGCGTCCGAAACTGCTGACCTGCGCTTTTGTGCGAGCCGTCCGGCGAAGTGGGGGGCACGCAGCGGCTCGGTCTCATGGTTAAGCTCGGGGATGGCAACGGTGGGGCAAAGCTGGGAGGACGACGTGGCAGGGTCACATTGCGCGGTGATAACGACAACCGACACCGCGGAGGCGGCCGAGGAACTGGGGCGTGGGATCGTGGAGGCACGTCTTGGCGCCTGCGTCCAGATCGTTGGACCGATCCGCAGCCTCTACCGGTGGGAGGGCGACGTCCAGGATGACGAGGAATGGCAGTGCTGGATAAAAACCAGCATTGACCGGCTCGGCGCGCTCACCGAGCACATTAAGAAGAATCATAGCTACGACGTGCCGGAAGTCGTCGCGCTGCCAATTGTCGGCGGGAGTGAGGACTATTTGACATGGATTACGGACGAGACGCGGCCGACGTGAGAGGTCGGACGCTACCGGCGCAGGGTTGACATGATCTGATCCTGTAAAATACCAGAAGCGTCCGTCTTGTTCGTTGACGGCAGGGTCGCCGCGACAACCAAGAGTCGCCGCTTCGCAAGGGTGGTTTCGGTCCGGTTCGTGAGTTCGATAGCGTCCGTTGCGAGCGCATTCGCACGATCGTATTCCTGTGCCTGGACGGCGTTCGCCGTAGGATATCGAGCGCGCGCCCACCTGACCAGCTTGTCGAGGTCGCGGACAGGCATGGATGACCGTTCGATCTTGCTGAGCTGTCCCTGCGTGATCCCCAGCCACCGGGCGACGTCGGCCTGTTTCACGCGGGGCGACTGGATCATGCGGTAGACGCGGACAAAAAGGCCGAAGTGTCTGCTGAGCAGGGCAGACCTGATCTTGGGATGCTCCCAGAAGTCAGCCGGGAGCATGGGGGCGGTGTCGCCGGTCGATGCCGTCGACTGGCCCCAGAGGCATATGCCTGCCGTCGGTTGGAGATTCGATCGATCGACGCGACTGTATGGGCGCCCGGTGAGACCCACAGCACAGGAAGGGCTGGACAGTGAGAGGGCAACGGCATGACAGCACATCTGCGGCACCGGGCCAGTACCGGAAAGGACATCACCCGGTGAACACAGGGCCGAACACCGGGCGCCGGTGGGCGCTGTCCCCGGTCGACTCACGCAGCCATCTGCTCGCCGAGGCCGATGGCGCCCCGGTCGGGATGCTGGTCACGGACTGCGGGCAACTGTTGCCGGGCCCGGTGGACACCAGCCCGCACCCACCCGCGGGGCCTCGGTGCTCGCCCTGCGCACGGGCCGCGGGCCGGGCGTGGGCCCCGTTCCCGGAGGCCAGCAGTGCCGACGTGGTCGCGGTGTTGAGCCCTGAGTTGGTGGCGTCGCTGGTGCTGCGACGGGCCTGCGACGGTGGGGTAGCCAAGGCAGGCAATCGGTATGTCGATAGTGGCTCCCCGACACCGCGGTACCAGGCCGGGACCTTCGACGAGCTGATCAACACCGGGTTCCTGGCCCTCGCGGAGCAGGACCTGTACGGATTGCGGCGGGTCAGCGTCACCGAGGCCGGGCGCGTCCAGTACGCGCAGCTGGTCGACATCCGCACGCGAGCGGGCCAGTGGGTGCCCAAACCCCGATACCCCACCACCGAACCCGATTCCGGTGGACCATCGGTCGAGCACCCCGAAACCGGCAGCGGGTGGCGCGCCTGATCCGGTCCGGGGCAGCGGCCCGGCGATGCACTGGGCGCGCTGCCCCACCGACGGGCGCCTGCACGCCCTCGACCCCACCGACACCGAGCAGGCGACTGCCCGCGGGTACGCCGAAGCCCTGTGCGGGCACCGGTTGCCCGCCGAGGGCCTGGCCATAACCTTTGACCCGCCGAGTCTGCCGCAGCAGATGGCTGCCGATGCCGGTGGCGGTGATGCGCTGCCGCTGCTGGCGTATGCGTTGCAAGAACTGTGCCTTACAGCGGGTCCGGGAAATCCGGTGACCGTTGCAGACCCCGTCTTGTGGCCCGCGCGTGGCACAAGTCAAGATGTCGATCATCGTGGTCTGATTGAGCTACTCGGAAATCTTGTACTGATCGGCGGTCATTTCAGGCTCCATCCCTCACGGCTTGCGCGCCACGGCGCCGTAGGCGTCAATCGGCTCGATCTTGCCGATGTCGGCAGTGTCCGGCCGCCACTGCGTGATCGGCACCAAGCCGGGGTTCACCATCTCCAGGCCCTCGAAGCACTGGCCAATCTGCTCGGGCCTGCGCAGGTTGTAGGGGATGGCTCCGCTTTGCGCGAGCGTCGCGCTGCCCTCGATTACGGCCGCGCTGGTGTCGGTGCCGTCCCACAGCGCCAGGTAGCTGCCGGATGGGACGGCGGCCATCACCCGTGCCACGATGGCCCGTATCTCGTCGAAGTCGGCGACGTAGCCGAGGACGCCCATGAACATGACCGCGACCGGCTGGTTGAAGTTCAGCACGTTGTGGGCGTCGGAGACGATTAAGTCCGGATCGTGGACGTCGGCGTCGATGTAGGCGGTCACGCCCTCAGGAGTGGTGTTGACCAGCAGGGCGCGGGCGTGCACCAACACCAGCGGGTCGTTATCGACATAGACGATCCGGGACTTGGGCGCAATCCGCTGGGCGACCTCGTGGGTGTTCTGCATCGTGGGCAGGCCGGTGCCGATGTCGAGGAACTGATGTACCCCGACCTCACCGGCCAGGAAACGCACGGCGCGGATGAGGAACTGCCGGGACTGCATGGCCATGGTAACGATTTCCGGGTACACCTCGGCGACGGCATCACCGGTGGCACAGTCCACCTCGTAGTTGTCCTTGCCGCCCATCCAGTAATTCCACATCCGTGCCGCATGCGGCACGTCATAGTTAATCTTTGAGGCCAGCTCGGAGTGCGGGTCGGGGGGCCGCTCGTCGGCCATGTTCAGGCTCCTACGTGAAGGATTGCAAGAGGATCGTACGTCTGGACACATACACCTGGTCCCACCCTATGTGGTCGGATCGCAGCTCTCCGCAAGCGGGTGTCGCGACGTAGATGACAGCTCGCTGATGTCCAGATCGGCCGCCGCGTCGGGATCCGCGGCCTGGCACGCGCTAGCCGCTCGGAGCACCACAGAGAGTGTGCGACCCGGAGCCCGGGAGGGGCAACGACGGCACGTCCGGCCGTTGCGGCGCGGCCTGAAGCCGAAGCTCGTCGGTGACCATGGACAGTTGATGGATTGCCGGCCGGCCTGGAACGCCTTGCGTGCCCAGTCTGTGGCGCGGTCGATGTCGCCGTCTCGCAGGAACACGATGGAGAGTGGGCTGCGATCGCTGCCGTCGGGTCGTTCGGATAAGCGGAGGATTTCCTGTGCGTGCTCGGCCACGCGGGTGTTGTGGCCACCGATGCGGTACAGCAGTTCTCAAGAATACCGCTTCCGAACTTGAGTCTTTGGAAGAGAGCGGGTGACGGGAATCGAACCCGCGTCTAGAGCTTGGGAATCTGTCTACCGTGCCAGGTGGTGTGCGCTGAACTGCGGGTGGCGTGTACCTCGTTGCGCCGTTGGTGACCGCTGTTGACCGTGTCTAACAGCACGTGGCCCGCTACGCCTCTGGCGCCGATGGGACGGGATACCCGCGCCCCCTGGTGACCTACCACCCTCGTGCCCAGCCCGGGACCATCCTGGAGCGAGGCCCGCCGGAGGCACGGGATTGTTGATCTCAGAGAGGGTGTGCTCTTCGGTGTGAACGCTGATCGACCGTGCTCTGGGTTGTCCGCGAGTACCACTGCGTGTTGTGGATCGGCTAATGTGGGCTCGCGTTCTGAGGCAGGGTGGGGTGCTGTTTTACACTGGCGCGGGGAGGTGTGGTGGCCAGGGTATTTGTCAGCCATGCCAGCGAGGACCGTGAGTGTGCCGGTTACCTGCACCAGTGGCTGGTGGGCGAGGGTCACGAGGTGTTCCTGGATCAGGATTTGTGTGATGGGATCCCGGTCGGCGAGGAGTGGGACAAGCGGTTGCATGAGCGGTTGCGCTGGGCCGATGCGGTGGTCTGCGTGGTCACCTCCGCCTCGGTGGCCTCAACGTGGTGTGCAGCCGAGGTGGGCATTGCCGTGTCGCGAGGCAGCCGGGTGTTGCCGGTGCGGGCTGAGTCGGGGGTGGATCACCCGTTGCTGAGATCCGCCCAGTATGCCGACCTCACCCAGGATCCCACCGGGGCACGGGCGGCGCTGGTGGCGGCGTTGCGTCGGGTTGATGTTGCAGGCGGCTGGGGGTGGCCTGATGGCCGGTCGCCGTTTCCGGGGCTGCGTCCATTAGACCGCAAGGACCATCGGGTGTTCTTCGGTCGCAGTGGTGAGGTGGAACAACTGGCGGAGTTGTTGCGGTCCCCGGTTGAGCGTGCTGAGGGCGCGGTGTTGGTTGTGGTGGGCCCGTCGGGGTGTGGCAAATCATCGCTGGTGCGGGCCGGGTTGATGCATGTGATGGTCGACGAGGTGGGCTGGTGGACGCTGGATCCGATGCTGCCGGGAGCTGATCCGGTGGCGGCTTTGGTTCGGGAACTGACTGCTGGAGCGCGGCAGGTCGGACTGGACTGGACCGTGTCGCAAGTGCACCAGCGTCTCGACGCGGCGGGCTTGACCGAGTTAGTCGGTGAGCTGCTGTTGGCGGCCCCGGGCGGGCGTCAGCGTCTGTTGATCGTGGTGGATCAGTTCGAGGAGTTGCTGACTCAGGCTTCCCCTGCGGCGCGGGCCCGGTTCGCGCAGCTGCTTCACCCGGCGTTGGGTGGTTCGGTGCAGGTGGTGGCCACGCTGCGGCCGGAGTTTTTCGACCAGTTGCTCGTCGATGTTGATCTGGCGGTGTTACCGACCCGTCCCTACTCGCTGCGGCCGTTGCGCCGCGACGCACTGCGGACCGTGATCGAGGGCCCGGCCCGGCTGGCCGGGATCGCCGTCTCTGAGGACCTCGTGGCCCGGATGGTGGCCGACACCGACAGCGGAGAAGCGTTGCCGCTGCTGGCGTTTACCTTGACTCAGCTGGCTGAGGAAGTCGGCCGTGGTGGTCAGCTCTCCTCGCGACGCTATGACCAGCTCGGAGGAGTGCGGGGTGCCCTGACTCGTCAGGCCGATGCGGCCCTGGCCGAGGCGAGTGCGGCCACCGGGCGGGGTTGTGAGGAGGTCATTGCCGGGTTGTTGCGGTTGGTCACCGTGGATGAACAGAGTCGTCCCACCCGGTGGCGGGTCCCTCGCGATGAGTTGCCTGTGCCGGTGATCCGAGAACTGGACGCCTTTGTCAGGCGGCGGTTGGTGATCACGGACACCGACCAGGGCAGTGTAGTGGTGGGGGTGGCCCACGAGGCGTTTTTGTCTGCCTGGCCCCCGCTGGCCCAGGCGGTCGAGGAGAACGTGTCGGCGCTGCGGGTCCGCCGGGCGGTTGAGCAGGCCGCCACCGACTGGGACACCGAGGGTCGCCCAGTGGCCCGGTTGTGGGAACGCGGGCAGCTGGCCGCCGCAGTGGCCGACACCGGAGCCCGTATTCAGGCCGGTGATCTGGTCACTGATCGGGTGGAACTCAGCCCGGTGGCCCGCGCCTTCCTGCGGGCCAGTATCCGCTGGGATCGTGTCCGGCGGGGGCGCGCGATCACCGTGTTGTCGGTACTGCTCGTCCTTGCTCTGGTCGCGGCGGGGATCGCCGTGACCCAGCAGCGCGCCGCAGAGCACCAACGGGATGTTGCGGTGTCCCGTCAGGTCGCCGGACAGGCCCTGGAGCTCCGCGACACCAACCCAGCCTTGGCCGCCCAACTCTCCCTGGCCGCCTACCGGCTTGCCCCCATCACAGAAGCCCGCAGCAGTCTGCTCAGCACCTTCGCCAGCCCCTACGCGACCCGACTGACCGGCCACACCGACTCCCTCGAGTCGGTGGCGTTCAGCCCGGACGGGCACACCCTGGCCACCGGCAGCGACGACCACACCGTCCGGTTGTGGGATGTCCGCGATCCCCACCAGCCCAGGTCACTGGGCACCCTCACCGGCCACACTGCCGCCGTCTGGTCGGTGGCGTTCAGCCCGGACGGGCGCACCCTGGCCACCGCCAGCGTTGATCAGACCGCGCGGTTGTGGGATGTCCGCGATCCCCACAATCCCACGGCACTGGGCATCCTCACCGGCCACACCGGCACCGTCTACTCGGTGGCGTTCAGCCCGGACGGGCGCACCCTGGCCACCGCCAGCGTTGATCAGACCGCGCGGTTGTGGGATGTCCGCGATCCCCACCAGCCCACGGCACTGGGCATCCTCACCGGCCACACCGGCACCGTCTGGTCGGTGGCGTTCAGCCCGGACGGGCAGACCCTGGCCACCGCCAGCGTCGATCACATCGCGCGGTTGTGGGATGTCCGCGACCCCCACCAGCCCACGGCACTGGGCATCCTCACCGGCCACACCAACGCCGTCGAGTCGATGGCCTTCAGCCCCGACGGGCACACTCTGGCCACCACCAGCAACGACACCACCGCGCGGCTGTGGGATGTCCGCGACCCCCACCAGCCCACCCCGCTGGGCATCCTCACCGGCCACACCGGCGCCGTCTTCTCGGTGGCCTTCAGCCCCGATGGGCAGACCCTGGCCACCGCCAGCGACGATCACACCGCACGGTTGTGGGATATCAGCGACCCCCACAATCCCACGGCACTGGGCACCCTCACCGGCCACACCCACACCGTTGAGTGGGTAGCCTTCAGCCCCGATGGGCACACCCTGGCCACCGCCAGCTACGACAACACCGCCCGGTTGTGGGATCTTCCTGGAACCACCGTGGCCGGCCACACCGGCGCCGTCTGGTCGGTGGCCTTCAGCCCCGATGGGCACAGCCTGGCCACCGCCAGTGACGACAACACCGCCCGGTTGTGGGATCTCAGCGATCCCCACCAGCCCAGGTCACTGGGCACCCTCACCGGCCACACTGACGCCGTCTGGTCGGTGGCGTTCAGCCCGGACGGGCGCACCCTGGCCACCGCCAGCGTTGATCAGACCGCGCGGTTGTGGGATGTCCGCGATCCCCACCAGCCCAGGTCACTGGGCACCCTCACCGACCACACCAACATCGTCTACTCGGTGGCCTTCAGCCCCGACGGGCACACTCTGGCCACTTCTAGCAGAGACAGGACCGCGCGGCTGTGGGATGTCCGCGACCCCCACCATCCCTATCTGCTGAGTACCCTCACCGGCCACACCAACTACGTCTACTCGGTGGCCTTCAGCACCGACGGGCGCACTCTGGCCACCGCCAGCGCCGACAACACCGCGAGGCTGTGGGATATCAGCGACTCCCACCATCCCTATCTGCTGAGTACCCTCACCGGCCACACCAACAGGGTCCGCTCGGTGGCCTTCAGCCCTGATGGGCACAGCCTGGCCACCGCCAGTGACGACAACACCGCCCGGTTCTGGGATATTCGCGACCCCCACAATCCCACTGCACTAGGCACTCTCACCGGCCACACCAACCGGGTCTTGTCGGTGGTCTTCAGCCCCGACGGGCACACTCTGGCCACCGCCAGCGCCGACCACACCGCGCGGCTGTGGGAAACCACCGTCGATCGTGTCGCCGCTCGAATCTGTAGCATCACCCCTGCCATCACCAACAGCGAGTGGAATCATTACTTGCCCGGAGTAGCGTACCGGCCCCCGTGCCTGTGAGCTACCCGATCGGCCACGACGCGACGACGCCGGAACATGCGGAAATCTGACGTCAAGCGCTCCCCGCGGCTGCGTGACTCGTTCGCGTGGGGCATTCATGCCAGGGTGAGATTCGTGTCGTCGAGCGCAGTGTTGTCGGTGGAAATGATGGGCTCTTGACCAGTACTGAAAGTGTGAGCCCCTTGGAGACTGGCAGCCCACAGTGGGCTGGGCCCACAAAGACCAGAGCCAATCGGGATGATGACGATAACGGACCACCGGCGTCCGGGTGCCCGCTAGCTAAACAGCACGGCGGCACATGCTTTTGCCATGGAGCGGGTGACGGGAATCGAACCCGCGTCTAGAGCTTGGGAATCTGTCTACCCTGCCAGGTGATGCCCGCTGACCTGCGCCTGGCCTGCACCTTGGCGTACCGCAGCTGACCGCTATTGACCCTTCCTTACAGCACGCGGACAGCACGACGGTGGTTGTTTTGCTCGCATGGAAGGTGGGGCCGCCGGAGGTACGGTTGATCTCGGATCCGCCGGTCAGTGTTGGCTCGTGTCGACTGGTCACGGCGGCGATGCTGATTTTCTGCTGACTTGCCCGGCCTGTCCCCATCTTGAAGCGGGGGGCCTTCGTGCTATCCCGTCAACCTGGCGTCAGCCCTGCCGCGCCGTGTCAAGGGGGCGCCTGCGGCTGGCCGGAGCGTGGCTCGTGATCTCGCCCCCTTGACACGGTGTGGTAGCCCTTGTGGAGGTTGGCGGGATAGCACGTTGGCCGCCTGCGTACCGCAGCGTTGCTGTGTTCGTGCCATCCCGGAGACCTGCCCAGCGGCGAGCGTCTGCTTGTGGCCTTGGTATGAACGCGGCCCGTTCGCCGCGCGGGGACCGGCCGGAGGCCGCACGCCCCGCGCGGGCGGCGCCAGCGGCGCCGCCTTGATCCCATAAAGGCGAATTCGGCAGTAACCCTCGGCTATGCGGCCAGCCTCCGGACGACGAAACTCGCTAAAACGGCATGCCAAGCGGGGTCATGGCGGGCGATATACTGGGCAGTGTTCCAGAACATGCCAGATCTAGAGGAGGGCGGCCTTCATGGCTCCTGATCTACAGAGAGATCCCCCGTACATCCAGGTGTTCCGGCACTACCAGGATTTGATCAGTCGGGGTGAACTGCGTGACGGCGACCCGGTCCCGTCTGTGCGGATGATGACTGGCGAGTGGGGTATCTCGCATGCGACTGCAGCACGGGTCTTCTCGGCGTTGCAGGCAGAGGGCTTGATCGAGTCCAGGCCAGGGATCGGGTCGGTGGTGACGACCAGGAGGGTTATGCATTCGAGCCGTGACCGAGCGGTCAACGTGCGGCGAACCGGCCAGATGCACGGGCCTGGGGAGAGTGCGCGGATCGTGTCAGCCGAGCTGATCCGGGCTGATGAGCGGCTGGCACGTGCACTGCGGCTCAGGGTGGGGGACACGGTGATCGCGCGGCGCCGGATCACGCTGAAGGAGGGCGAGCCTGTTCAGCGGTCTATTTCGTACCTGCCTGGAGGTTACGCTGAGCTAGCGCCTGGCTTGCTGGAGACAGAGCGGCTGCCTGGAGGGACGATGGGTTACCTCGAAGGGTTCCAGAAGTTTGTGACCCACGGGACCGACCAGTACGCCGTTCTGCAGCATGGGGCGACGGCCGAAGAGGCGGCCGACCTGCAAGTGGCGGAAGGCAGTCCGGTCCAGGCTGGGCGGAACTGGTGGCGTGGTGTCGACGGCGAGGTCATCGAGTATGGCGAGTCGACAACGGTGCCGGAACGGTGGCAAACGTTCGATTGGATCATGTCTGGCGAGCCAGGCGAGCGGGGCAGTAGCGGGATCAGGAGACCTCACTAGATCAGACTAATCACTATGTTATAGAACACTGTTATCGGCAACTTTCAGCCGCATGGTCGGCGTCCTGGGAGCACCGTTGGACTAATGCGGCGGTCCCTGGTCTGTGTCGTGGCATACAGCAATGCCCAGAAGCGAAACCGCAAGGCCAAGGAGGGTATGCTAGTAGGTAGCCTAGGGAACCAAGTGTGAGAGGAGGGATCTTCAGATGCCTGAGGTTGAGCGGACCATGCCACCGTATGTCCAGGTGTACCGGCATTACCAGCGGATGATTCTCAACGGTGAGATCCCGGTGGGTGAGACGATCCCGTCTGCGGCAACGATGCGCCAGGAGTGGGGCATCGCCAAGGCCACGGCGACCCGTGTCTCGGCCGCGTTGCAGGCGGAGAATCTTGTCGAGTTCGTCCCGGGGATTGGGCTCGTGGTGACCGGCCGACGGTCGGCCGAGAGTGGTCCCGAGCGCCTGCTCGTGGCGCGGCGCACCGGGAAGGTTTACCCACCTGGCCAGCACGCGAAGATCACCGGGGCGGAGCTGGCTTCCGCGCCCGAGCATGTCGCGCGGGCGCTCGGCATCCAGGGGAACGATGAGGTCATCCGCCGCGAGCGGGTGACGTACGAAGGTGATGTGCCTATCTCCATGAGCGTGAGCTATCACCCCGGCGACTACGCGTCGGTGGCCCCAGCCCTGCTGTCCAAGGAGCGGATCAAGGCTGGGCCGGGCTACCTCGAAGAGCAGCTCGGGCGGCACGCCGCGCTGGCCGATCAGGAGATCACCGCGAGGGTGGCGACGGCGTCCGAGGTGGAGCTGTTCCACCTGGAGGGGACCGGCACACCGGCGGTGGTGCTGATCGGCGTGAACAGGCTGATCACAGCCGATGGTGAGGTCCTTGAGTACGGAGAGTCGGTACGTCCGGCCGCTCGGCCGTACCGGTTCGAGTTCGAGGTTCCTACCGCATAGGGCGGGACCGCGCCTGCTCGCGAACCCGCCCCGCGACACATCGAGACGTTCACCCTGACGGGTCACCCTAAGTATCCTAGGGTACGTGCTATCATGAGTCATCTAGTAACCTAGGGAACATGATACTTAGGACATGGAGATGGGCAGGCTTTCGACGGGGCGAGAGCCGCCCCGGTGCAGACAGGGAGAGCGGATGGCGATCAAGGGTGGGCTTCGGGCGTCGATGGGGGATGTGTTCCCGGCGGGGGCGTTTGTGGTGGGGGAGGTGGAGCGGGTGCGGGATTTCGAGGCGTCGACGCCGGAGCGGTTTGTGCAGGTGAAGGACCGGGATACCGGTGAGCTGGTGTGGTCGGTGCTGGTGCTGGACGCGGATGAGTCGGCGCCGAAGGGTGCCAAGACGGTGACAGTGAAGATCAGTGCTGCGGTTCAGCCGGTGCCGCCGGAGGCGGTGCCAGGGTTGCCGTTCCGGCCGGTGGAGTTTGAGGGCTTGCGGGTGACGCCGTATGTGGATGACAAGCGTGGCCGGGTGGCCTACAGCTTGCGTGCGCGGGCGATGCGCGCCCCGGGTGCCGGGGCGAAGCCGCAGGATCATGCGGGTAGCGGGAAAGCGGCCGCGTGATGGGTGCGGCGGTGAGCTGGCGCGTGCCGGGTGAGATGCGGGTGGTGTGTCGCGTCTATCCCGATGGGTCGCCGATCTTGAGTGTGTGGGATGGCGATGGGGTGTCGCTGGATATCACCAGTGGCGACCGGGAGCGGGTGAGTGCCCGGCATGCGGAGTCGGCCCGGGTGTTCGCCGAGCAGGTCAGGCTCTACGCCGAGGAGTGCGCGCGGTGGGTCCCGCCACGACTGGAGCAGATCGTGACTGATACGGCGGAGTGATGAGGCGCGACCCGGGTACGGATGGCAAGAATCATTCCGCGGATGTGGCGCGCTCAATCGAGCGTTGCCGGGGAGATGACGGGAAACGTGAATGACATGGACAAGAAGACCAAGTACGTGCATGAGGTGAAGGTAGTCCAGCAGGCTGGCGCCGGGGGTGTCAAGCACCAGGCCATCTGCACTTGCGGATGGAAGGGTCCCCGGTGGGAAAGAGCGCTGGTCGCCGGTGAGGATGCCAAACACCACCGTAAGGAATATGCGGATTGAACTGGCGGCCGTCCTCGCGCTGTCCGACTTATTCGTCAGCGAGGGCAATGGAGAGGAAGGGCTGGGTGGGTCATGGGCATGAGACCGGAGGAGGTCCTGCGCCGGATGCGCGGGGTGATCGGCACGGCGGGCAGCGAGCAGGCCCATGCGGCGATCGCCCGGGTGGTGCTGGGGGCGCTGCTGTTTGACGGCGGCCCGGTCCCGGGATGGCGGGAGAAAGCGGCCTGCGCTGCGGGCACAAGTGCCGAGTTCTACCCCGGGAAAGGTGATCAGGCGGCTGCTGCGGCGGCTAAGCGGGTATGCGCGAGGTGCCCGGTGCAGGCGGAGTGCCTGGCTGATGTGCTGGCGTGGGAACCCTGCTCAGGGTACCGGCACGGCGTCGCCGGGGGACTGACACCCAGGGAGCGCACCGGGCTGATGAGCGCGTATGGGCGTGGAACACCGTATGACGTGGCGGCATAAACCACAGTGCCCGCTACGCGGGCAACGGCGACGTGGGAGGTGTGGGCGGAGTGCAGATTGAGGCGATCAACCGCCGTGCTGTGGCGAGGTATGGCGCGTTCTGGTCGGCGCTGGTCATGGTCGGCGAGGCAGTGGCTCAGGCACGGAAGGTCGCCGAGGGGCTGGGTGACCTGCGGGGCGCGAAACGGGGACTGGCGACAGCATCTGGGGATGAAATCCGGAGCGGGGTGAAAGCGGTGGAGAGATCGCTCGGGGTGCTGTCGAAGTCGGCGCAGCGCTGGGAAGCGGAGCTGAAATCCCGGGAGTGGAGGGTGTGAGGTATGTCGAGCTCAAAAATTGACGAGGCCATGGAGGATCTGGATGCCGCGATGAAGCATCTCCGGAGCGCGCTCCACGGTATCCCGATCCGGCAGGGCAGTTTCCGTGCGCAGCATGACACGATGGCGCGTGATGTGGCGCACCTGCTTGTGCAACTGGAGACAACACGCGGCCAGGTCCGCGACAGGTAATCAGGGTGAGGGGTGCTCACCGGCGGCATTCTTTGGCGGGAATGCGGTGAGCACCCCTCGTGTGCTGAAAGGATCAGCGATGAGCCAGGGTACTACGACACGGAAAACCGGGTGGGAATGGCGTGCCGCCGGGTGGGCCGCACGCCACCCGGTGGCGCTGGGCGTGCCTGCCAGTCTCACCGCCAGCGCGGTGGAGCTCGGCGTGACACCGACCGCGTGCGCGGTCGGCGGGCTGGTCGGCGGGCTGGGTGCCTGGTACCGGGGGCATCCCGCCACGTTTGACCCGACGGTGGGCCGGTGGCTGCGTGGGCGCCGCCGCCGCTGGCTGACCTACGCCGGGCTCCGGTGGCGGCGGGTGATGGAGGACTGCGACCTGACCAGGATCAGGCGTGGCACCCAGGAAGTCCTCCTGCCACGGGTGATCAGGGTGCGGGCAGCCACACCCTCGATTGACACGATCACCGCCCGGATGGCTCCCGGCCAGAAGCTGTCGTTATGGGAGGAACGGTGCGAAGAGCTGGCCCACGCGTTCGGTGTGGAACGTGTCGTGGTGGCGCGGGCCCGGCCAGGTGTGGTCGCGCTGGTCATCGAGCGCGCTAACCCCTTCACCGAACCAGTCCCAGCACCACGGATCCCGGATAACTCCGCTGAGGTGGACCTGACCGCGGTGGTGGTCGGCGAAGACGAATACGGGGCGGACTTCACGATCCGGCTGATCGGCCGGTGCCTGCTGGTCGTAGGGACAATGGGCGCGGGGAAAGGCTCGCTGATCTGGGCACCGCTGCGGTCGATGGGCCCGATGATCCGGGACGGCCTGGTGCGAGTCCGGGTCATCGACCTCAAGGGCGGAATGGAAACCGAGCGGGGCCGCCCCCTGTTCACTGACTGGGCCACTGACGTGCCCGGTGCTCTGCGGATTCTGGGACAATTCCGGGATGACATGAAAGCCCGGCAAGCGCAGCTCCGGGCAGCCGGGTTACGGAAGTTCAGCGTGTCGGTGGATACCCCGTTTGAATGGCTGGTCATTGATGAATTAGCGATGCTCTCGGCGTATGCGGAACGCTCCGAGATCCGGGACGCCATGCGACTGCTCGGCGAGATCCAGACCCAGGGCCGCGCGGTCGGCTACGGGGTGGCCGCCTACGCCCAGGAAGCAACGAAAGACATCGTGGACACCCGCGACCTGTTCACCGACCGGATCTGCCTCGCGGTCACCGCAGCCAGCCATGTCGACATGGTGCTCGGCGACGGCGCCCGGGACAGGGGCGCGCTGGCCGATCAGATCCCGCTCGATGACGACCACGCGGGAATCGGGTTCGTGGTCGCACACCGCTCGCGTCGCCTCACCCGGGTCCGGGCGGGGTACGTCAGTGATACCGGGATCGATGAACTGGTGTCCACGTGCGCCCCACGCGCTCGCCTGGCCACCGTCACACCGCTGCCCGGCACGGCGGAGGTGGCGGCCTGATGCTGGGCGAAACCGGGCGCCTGGCGTCCATCTGGGCACGGATCACCCTCGGCGTGGCCCTCCCGCTCGTCGTGATCACGCTGGTCTACGGCTGGCACTCGGCACCGTTCGCAGTGGCAGCCCTGGCCGCGATCCTGATCGAGGTGTGGGCGATCCGGAGCCTGGCCCGTGAGTGGTCCTGGCTGGCGCGCGGCTCATGGTGGTGGGGCAGGTGAGCACGGACCTGTTCGGTGAGCCCATCACCGAGCGGCAACCACCCACCACTGGCAAGGTGCCTGGCCGGATCACCAACGACATTGATGAGTTGGTGGCCGTGCTGCGCCTGGCCTGCGGCGAGGAGTACGCGGTGGTGGGTGCCCTCCAGCAGGTCTGGCGGTGCCTGTCCGGGCCGTGGATCGAACCGGCTGCCCGCTACGAGGCTGACATTGTGCACCAGCTCCTCGACGTGAGGTGGCTGACCGTGGGCCGTATTCAGCTCTACGAACACCAGGGTGGTGACGTGGCGGGCCGCGCGGTGCTGGTCCCGAAATCGGCCCACCAGTGGCTGGCGCGCTGGGACAGCTGTCACCGGCTCGGCCAGCCAGGGGGCGTCCGATGAGCGGTCCGTTTTTGCCGGATCCCTGGGTGCGCGGGCTGGAACCGCTCGACGAGGAACCCGTGTCGGTGCACCCGCCCTACATCATCGCACCCGGCTACCGCCAGGACCGCACGGAGCGCTACCACGCCCTGCTCACCGCCATTGGTGACGGTATCGAGCTGGGCTCCTACGACGGGCAGGTCCTGGGCTGGCTCGCCGAGGAAGCAACCTGCCTCGTGGCCGCCGTCTGCTCACTGTTTTACCGGGTCCGCGCCGCCGCGCTGTGTGAAGGGGCCGCGCTTCGGGAAAGGGCCGCGCCTCCTGAAGGGAAGGGGAACCCGTGACCGAGCACGTCATCACCACCGGCGCAGGCCCGGCCAGCCACCGGCACACCACCCGTGCGCACCGGGCCGCGCTGGCCGTGAGTACCGAGGTGGCCCACGAGCTGGCCGAGGACCACGGCGTGTGTGTCCGGCCGCTGGCGATGCGCCGGATCGACACCACCACCGGCCGGGTGGACGTCGTGCCCGTCCCGTGCGGCTCCACCCGGGAAGATCAGTGCCGTCCCTGCGCGGAGAAAGCCCGGCGGCTGCGGATGGTCCAGTGCCGCCAGGGCTGGCACCTCGACACAGAACCAAGCATCAACCACGCCCAGCCCAGCGAAGAGCAGAAAGAGCTGATGGGCACCCGGGCAGACCTGTTCGCCGCCTACGCCGAATGCAGGGCCAGCGGGGACGCCCAGACGTGTGAGCAGATCGCCGACGCGGTCGCCGAGCTGGACACCGCGCTGCGGGCCAGCGGGCTGCGTGGCCGTCTCACCCCGCTGGACCCGCCCGCCACACCAGTGCGCCGGTCAACCCGGCGTCGGCAAGACGCGCCGGACCTGCCCCGGCACCGCGTCGGGAAACCCACGGTGGGCCGGGTGTTCGCCGGGCGCTACCGCCCGTCCACCTTCCTCACCCTCACCCTCGGCAGCTACGGGCCAGTGGACGCCCAGGGCGCGGCACTCGATCCAGATCGGTACGACTACCGGCGCGCTGCCCGCGACGCGATCCACTTCCCCGCCCTGCTCGACCGGTTCTGGCAGAACACCCGGCGCTGCGTCGGATGGGACGTGCAGTACTTCGGCACCGTCGAACCACAGAAACGCGGCGCCCCGCACTTCCACGCCGCGATCCGCGGGGCCATCCCCCGCGCCGAGCTGCGCCGGATCACCTCAGCCACCTACCACCACGTGTGGTGGCCCCACCACGACCAGCTGATGTACCCCGGGGACCAGGTCCCAGTATGGGACGACAACACCAGGGCATTCCTCGACCCCGGCACCCGCCTGCCCCTGCCCACCTTCGACGACGCATGCCACGCACTCACCGAACCCGCACACGTCGCCCGGTTCGGGACCCAGGTACACGTCAAAGGCATCCTCGGCGGCACCGAAGAAGCCGGGCGCCACATCGGCTACCTCACCAAATACCTCACCAAAAGCGTGGGCCAAGCCGCTGGGCTCGGCGAACACGCCACCGACGCCCAGCGGGAACACGCCCGGCGGCTGCACGCCGAACTCGCCATCACACCCTGCTCACCCCGATGCGCACTGTGGCTGCGCTACGGCATCCAGCCCAAAGGCGCACGCCGGACAATGACCCCCGGGGTATGCAAAGGCAAAGCACACAAACCCGAACACCTCGGCATCGGCGGGCGCCGGGTACTCGTCTCCCGGAAATGGTCCAGCAAAACCCTCCACGACCACCGGGCCGAACGCGCCGAATTCGTCCGGCAACTCCTGGAAACCGCCGGAATCCACCCCGCACACGGCCCCAACGACGGGCCCTACCTCTGGGAACGCACCGCACCCGGAGACCCCGACATCCCACCCCGCCCCGTCCTGCTCCTCCACGCCATCGCTGAGCGACAGCGATGGAAAGCCGAGTACACCGCCGCCCAGCTCGCTGCGGACGGCCCACCACCCGGCCAAGACTGTTCGGCAACCAGAGATCAAGCCGCGTGAGACAGGGGGAGGAACCATGCAGAAGTACCTGAGCGTCCCAGAGACGGCCGCCTACCTGAACACCTCAGAGCGGTTCGTCCGCAGGCTTGTCGCGGAACGCCGGATCGCATTCCACCACGTGGGTAGGCACGTCCGGTTCGCGCTGTCGGATCTCGACAAGTGGCTAGCTGCTGGTCGAGTCGAATCGATCACCGGCGCCACCGTATACCGGGACCTGCGGGGGGTGGCGTAATGGCGAAGAAAGCGCATCGCCGTCGGTTCGGCTGGGTTCGCAAGCTACCCTCCGGCCGACACCAAGCGAGTTACTTGGGGCCGGACGGTCAGCGACATAGCGCGCCCCACACTTTCGACTCGGCAACGTCAGCGGATCGGTGGCTGGTCCAGGTCGAGACGACAATCATCCAGCGGGAGTGGTTTAACCCCGAGCGGGCCAGCGTGCAGCTCCGCGACTACGCGGAAACCTGGATCGAGCAGCGTCCGGGCCTGCGGCCGAGCACGCAGGCATTATATCGTCGACTGCTCGACCGCTACGTTTCGCCGACGATAGGGGCAGCGCAGCTGAGCGCGATCGATACACCGATGATCCGCACATGGCGCTCGGACCTGCTGCGGGCCGGGGTGTCGGAGTCGATGGCGGCTAAGGGGTACCGGCTGCTGCGTGCGATCCTGATGACCGCTGCGACTGAGGACAAGATGATCCCGCATAACCCGTGCCAGATCCGGGGCGCCGGAGTGGAGAACCCGGAAGAGCGGCCGGTGCTGTCGCTGGCCGAAGTGTTCGACCTGGCCGACCGAATGAAGCACCCGCGCTATCGGGCGCTGATCCTGCTGTCGGTGTTCGGGACTCTGAGATGGGGCGAGGTGACCGCACTGCGCAGACGTGACCTCGCGCCGGACGGAAGCTGGGTTCGGGTAGCCGGGGCCTTCGTGGAGCTGCCGGGCAAGGGCCTGGTCTACGGACCACCGAAGGCTCGGGCGAGCTTGCGCACGAACGCGCTGCCGGAAGCGATCCGGCAGGCGATCGTCGAACACCTGGCCAAGTATGTGCAGGGCGGCCCGGATGCCTGGCTGTTCACCGGCGAGCGGGGCAACCCGATCCGCAGCGGAAACCGGAACCTGCTCACCGGGTGGAAGAACGCGGTCGCTGGCATCGGGCGGCCTGGCTTGCACTTCCACGACCTCCGGCACACGGGCAACACCCTCGCCGCGCAGACCTACGTCAGTACCAAGGACCTCATGGCGAGGATGGGTCAGGACAGTGCACGAGCCGCGTTGATCTATCAGCACGCGTCCCGTCAAGTGGATCAGACGATCGCGGACAAGCTGAGCACCCTCATCAAGGGGATGACTGGCACGCCCGGTGGAAGATCGAGATGATGACGGCGAGAACGGCCCCGCAGGCGCTCTGGTACCCGCTGGCTAAACAGCACGCAGACAGCACACCGGGGAATAGAGACCATTAACCACAAAGGCCCAGGTCTACAGAGGATAGTCTCTGACTTGGGCCTTTGCGATGGAGCGGGTGACGGGAATCGAACCCGCGTCTAGAGCTTGGGAAGCTCTCATTCTACCATTGAACTACACCCGCAACGCCGCTGAGTTTAACACGGGCCGGCCCGCAGCGGTCTGGCGAGGGAGGGTGGTGAACTGTGCCCGCGTGCTGGCGCGCTGAAACGCCGGTGGACGTCGCTAGGGTGACGCTGTGCTTCGCTAGGGTGACGCTGTGCTGCTGTCCGACCGCGACCTGCGGGCCGAGATCGACGCCGGGCGCCTTGGCGTCGACCCCTTCGACCTGAAGCTGCTCCAGCCGTCCAGCATCGACGTGCGGCTGGACCGCTACTTCCGGGTCTTCGTCAACACCAGGTACACCCACATCGACCCGTCCCTGCAGCAGGATGAGCTGACCTCGCTAGTCGAGCCGGAAGGTGATGAGCCGTTCGTGCTCCACCCCGGTGAGTTCGTGCTCGGCTCCACCTTCGAGCAGGTCACGTTGTCAGATGATCTTGCTGGGCGGCTTGAGGGCAAGGCGCTTGCGGTCGATACCCCGATCCCCACCCCGCAGGGATGGCGGACGATGGGCGAACTTCAGGTCGGCGACGAGGTGTTCGGCGCTGACGGCCGGGCGTATCGGGTCATCGACGCGACGGGGATCCTGGTCGGCCGCCCCTGCTACGAGGTGCTGTTCTCAGGCGGCCAGAGCATCGTCGCGGACGCCAGCCACCGCTGGCTGACCACGACCAAGTCTGCTCGCAAGCACGGCGGTTGCGCTGAAGTACGTACCACGGGCGAACTTGCCGGCTCCCTGCGCGCCGGAAAGGAGTACAACCACCATGTCGCAATGGCAGACGCGGTGCGATACCCGGAGCAGTCGTTACCGATCGACCCGTACGTGCTTGGTATCTGGCTTGGGGATGGCACAGGTAGCTGCGCCGAAATCACGTGTGGCGAAGGGGACGAGCAGGCGCTTGAGGAGCTAGGGCTCCTGGGCAACAAACACGTTCCCGGGCTCTATCTGCGGTCGTCGGTGCCGCAACGCCTGGCTCTGCTGCAGGGGTTGATGGATTCCGACGGGTACGTTGACACGCAGGGCCGCTGCGAGTTCGTCAATATCCGGGAGAATCTCGCCGACGCTGTGCTCGAACTGGCTGCCAGCCTGGGACTGCGGCCGGTGAAGCGGAAGAAGAAGGTGACTCTCCGCGGTGTTGATCACGGCGTCGCGTTTCAGGTCAAGTTCACGCCATACCTGAACGTGTTCCGGCTGGAGCGGAAGGTCGCCAGGCTGAAGGACGGGCCGGTGCAGCGCTTCCGGGCCATCGTCGACGTTCGCCGGGTGCCGACACGCCCCGTCCGCTGCATCGAGGTCGACGCCGAGGATGGTCTCTTCCTGGCCGGGCCGACGTTCATCCCCACTCACAACTCCAGCCTGGGTCGGCTCGGGCTGCTCACGCACTCCACGGCAGGCTTCATCGACCCCGGTTTCACCGGCCACATCACCCTGGAGCTGTCCAATGTGGCCAACCTGCCGATCACGCTGTGGCCGGGGATGAAGATCGGCCAGCTGTGCCTGTTTCGGCTGTCCAGCCCCGCCGAGCACCCGTACGGCAGCGCCGGGGTGGGGTCCCGGTACCAGGGCCAGGGCGGGCCCACGCCGTCGCGGGCCTACCTGAACTTCCAGCGCATCGACACCCGCCGCTGAACCGCCGTCAAGTTCTCCTTGACGACGCTCGTGGCGTCAAGTAGTAATTGACGTATGATGCTTGATGAACTCATCACCCAGACCCGGGGGCTGGCGTGCAGCGCCGAGCCGCTGGAGGTGCTGGCCAGCGCGGCGCGCCGGCAGCAGGAGCTGACCGACCTCGGGGAGCAGCTGCTCGACCACTTCGTCCAGGAGGCCCGGACTGCCGGATGCTCGTGGTCCCAGATCGGCACCGCGCTCGGCGTCACCAAACAGGCAGCCCAGCAGCGCCATTCAGTGCTACGTTCACTGCTCGGCAAGATCAAGGGCGGCGTGGAGTCTGTCATGGAGGGCGCGTTCAACCGTTTCACCGACCGCGCGCGACGGGTAGTCGTGCTGGCCCAGGAGGAGGCCCGGCAGCTGCGTCATGATTACATCGGCACCGAGCACCTCTTGCTTGGCCTGCTCCGCGAGGGGGAGGGCGTCGGCGCGCAGGCTCTCCAGGGTGCCGGCATTACGCTGGACGTCGTCCGTGCCGAGGTCGAGAAGATCATCGGCTGCGGTCAGGGCACGCCGCGCGGGCACATACCGTTCACCCCCCGGTCCAAGAAGGTGCTGGAGCTGGCGCTGCGCGAGGCACTCAGGCTCAGCCATAACTACATCGGCACCGAGCACATCCTGCTTGGCCTGCTCCGTGAGGGGGAGGGCGTCGGCGCGCAGGTGATCACGGCCGCAGGCGTGCAGCTCAGCGACCTCCGCAACACCACCCTCTCCCTCCTCAACCAGTAACCCCCTGACCGCCAATCGGAGCCGGATGGCGGTTTCCGGCCCCGCGTCGGGCGCTATTCGGAGCCGGATGGCGGTTTCTGGCCGCGTTTGACGCTGGTGAGGAGGAGTTGGGCGACGTCGAGTACCTCGCGAGTCGTGCCCGACGTGCCCTCGGCTTCTCGGGTGGTGAGGCCGTCGGTGAGCATCACCCGGCAGAACGGGCAGCCGGTGGCGATCGCGGAGGTCTCGGTGGCGATCGCCTCGTCGACCCGGTCCAGGTTGACCCGCTTGCCGATACGTTCCTCCAGCCACATCCGCGCGCCCCCCGCGCCGCAGCACATCGAGCGCTCGGCGTGGCGCGGCATCTCGGTCAGCTGCGCACCGGACGCCCCGACCAGCTCCCGCGGCGGTGAGTACACCTCGTTGTGCCGGCCCAGGTAGCACGGATCGTGGTAGGTCACCGTCGGCCCGTCGGGGGCAGGGACCGGCACCAGCCGCTTGTCCCGCACCAGCTGGTTGAGCAGCTGGGTGTGGTGCACCACCTCGTAGTGCCCGTCAAGCTGCGGATATTCCCGGCCCAGGGTGTTGAAGCAGTGCGGGCACGTCGTCACGATCTTGCGACGGCCGCTGGAACGCCCGTCGAACACCGTGTTGAGCACCTCGACGTTCTGCCGGGCGAGCATCTGGAACACGAATTCATTGCCCGAGCGGCGGGCCGGGTCACCCGTGCAGGTCTCGCCGTCGCCGAGGACCACGTAGTTGACCCCGGCGCGGTGCAGCAGTTCAGCGGTGGCCCGCACCGTTTGCCGCGCATTGTCGTCATAAGCACCGGCGCAGCCGATCCAGAACAGGTACTCCACCTCGTCCGGCAGCGTCTCCTCGGCCAGCTGCGGGACCTCGAAGTCCAGGCCCTTCGCCCAGTCCATCCGGGCCGACTGGCTCTGCCCCCACGGGTTGCCCTTCTTCTCCAGGTTGCGGAACAACGTGCCCAGCTCGGTGGGGAACTCCGCCTCGATCAGCACCTGGTACCGGCGCATATCAACAATATGATCGACGTGCTCGATGTCCACCGGGCACTGCTCCACGCAGGCCCCGCAGGTGGTGCACGACCACAGCACGTCCGGATCGATCACGCCGCCGGTTTCGGCAGTGCCCACCAGCGGGCGGGCGGCCTGCTCCGGACCCGATCCAGGGACCCGGCCGAAGCCGGACTCGGGCACGTGGTGCCCGTTACCCGCGGCCAGCGCCAGCACGTCGACATCCTCTGGTACCTGCTGGCCGCCGATGAGATAGGGCGCCTTGGCGAACAGGTGGTCGCGCAGATCCATGATCACGAGCTTGGGGGACAGTGGCTTGCCGGTGTTCCACGCCGGGCACTGGCTCTGGCAGCGGCCGCATTCGGTGCAGGTCGCGAAGTCCAGCATGCCCTTCCAGGTGAAGTCCTCGATCTTGCCGCGGCCGAAGATGTCGTCCTCGCCGGGATCCTCGAAGTCGATCTGTTTGCCACCGGATTCCATCGGCAGCAGCGGGCCCAGCGCCTTGGGCATCCGCTTGGCCGAGACGTTGACCGGCGCGATGAAGATGTGCAGGTGCTTGGAGTACAGCACAATGACCAGAAAGGCCAGCATGACGCCGATGTGCGCCAGCAGCCCGACCGTCTCCAGCACCTCGTTGGCGCTTACGCCCAGCGGTGCCAGCAGCGCGCCGGCTGCTTCTGAGGCGAACGCGCCTTCCGCGTAGGGCAGCGTCTGAGTGTTCACCGCGGTCCCGCGGAACAGGAACATCGTCGCGATCACGTTGAAGATCATGAACAGGATGAGCCACGCGCCGCCGGTGTGCGAGCCGTAGAAGCGCGACGCCCGCTGCTGGCGCTCCGGGGCCTGCCGCACGCGCAGGACCGCGAAGGTGATGATCGACACGAGCACCGCGAGCGCGATGAGGTCCTGGAGGAATCCCAGCACCGGCCAGTGCCCGATCAGCGGGATGGCGAAGCGCTCGTCGAACAGCGCCCCGTACGCCTCGACGTACACCGTGATCAGGATGACGAAGCCCCAGAAGGTGAAGAAGTGCGCCAGCCCGGGGACCGTCCAGCTCAGCAGCCGCCGCTGCCCGAACACCTCGACCAGCTGGGTCCGCAGCCGGGCGCCCAGATCCGCGCTGCGGCCGTGATCCGGCTGCCCGGACCGGATCAGCCTGTACAGCCACCACACCCGTCGACCAGCGAGCACCAGCGTCAGCACGGTCAGCCCCAGGCCGATCATCAGTCGCACTGCCATCATACGGGTCAGCCTACGGCTGACCCGTGAGTGGCAAACATTGTTATAGCACTTAATGCCACTCACGGGTCGTGGCCAGCCGGGCCGCGCGTCGAGATCGGCGAGGACGCCACCTCACGTACGCAGCTACCACAACGGGTTCGTGCAGGGCTTGCTGCAGACCCGCGCCTACGCCGCGGCGGTGATCGGCAACGGCCGGGCTTTCGTTGCGCCGATCGACGTGGACCGGACGGCCGAGCTGCGGCTGCGGCTGTGGCGCCAGCAGCGGCTGGGCGAGGACGGCTTCCAGGGCCTGGTGGCTGTGCTGGCCGAGGGGGTCATCCGTACCCTGGTGGGCGGCCGAGACGTCATGCGTGACCAGCTACGACACTTGAGTGAAGTGACTCAGGAGTACCCGGTGGCGATCCACATCCTGCCGTTCCGTGCTGGGGCGTTGCCCGGTTCCGACAGCTTCGTGATCTTCGAGTTCCCGGATGACCTCGACAGCGAGACGGCGCAGCGCATCTACGAGGATCGCCACCCCGTGCGGCAGTGCACGCACACCTTCGACGCGGCGCTGGCCCAGGCTCTCCCAGCCCGGGAGTCCCAGGATCTGGTCCGCACCGTCATGGAGGAGCTGTGACCCAGTGGCCAACCCGTATCCCTCGCTCGATGACACGCAGTACGACGCCGTGGTCAACGGCCGGTACCTGAAATCTCCCTTCAGCAACGCCAGCGCCGGCTGCTGTCCTTTACCCTGTCCGGCGGCCTGATCGGCTTCCAGGACGACAAGCTCCCCCCAGCCGAGCGCCAGGCCCGCACCCTCATCTTCACCCAGCCCGAGCTGGCCGCCTTCATCGCCGGCGCCAAGAACGGAGACTTCGACCACCTCCTCGACTGACTTCCCCGGCCCGCACACAGGGCCAGAGCCCTCGCGCCAGTTCGACAGCGAGGAGGGCGAGGCTGGTGAGGTCGGGGTCGGGTTGGGCGAGGATGAGTTGCCGGGCGGTGCTGATCTCGGCGACGGCGAGGGCGTCACCGCCGGTGAGGTCGCGCATCCGGTCGTGGCGGACCTGGTCGGTGGCGCAGGTGACGAGCCGGGTCAGGTCCTCGGCGCTGGCCAGCAGGCGGGGGTAGCTGCGCAGCAGGTACTGCGGAGTATCCGTAGGCCACCGTCGGTGCCGCCAGGTGTCGGCCCAGGTGTGAAGCCGGTCGCGGTAGGCGGCGAGGCTGTTGCCGAACTGCTGATGGGCGACGTGGCGCAGCGTTTCGTGGGTGCAGGTAGACGCGCTCCTCCGCGCGTCCCACAGCCGGTGGCCCGGTTCGGCTACCTATGCTGCGGCCGAACAGTCCACCTAGCAAGCCCCAGATCGCATAGGGGATGTTTCGGCTTGTGGCGGGCAATCCTGGATCGTGGCGAGCTGGCGGTCGTGTGGGCGGGAGAGCAACAGCTGCGCCAGGCGCGCCGATCAGGCACAGGAACATGTCCCACTGGGTGTCCCAGACGTCGCCCAGGTGGGGAACACAGCTGGGGCGCTGACCGTTGGACCCATCAGGTAGGTTGAGCGGTATCCACTCAAGTCAGGCTGTCACTACCGTCTGTAGACTTGAGTCAGTTCCAGTCAAGTGTGAAAGGGTTGCTCACATGGCTCGTGCGGTCGGCATCGACCTTGGGACCACCAACTCCGTCGTGTCCGTCCTGGAGGGCGGCGAGCCCACGGTGGTGGCGAACTCGGAGGGCGCGCGCACCACGCCCTCGGTGGTCGCCTTCGCCAAGAACGGCGAGGTGCTCACCGGTCAGTCTGCCAAGAACCAGGCGGTCACCAACGTGGACCGCACCATCCGGTCGGTCAAGCGGCACATGGGGACCGACTGGTCGACCACGGTCGACGGGAAGAAGTACACCGCGCAGGAGATCAGCGCCCGGGTGCTGATGAAGCTCAAGCGCGACGCCGAGTCCTACCTCGGCGAGGACGTCACCGACGCGGTGATCACCGTGCCGGCCTACTTCGAGGACGCCCAGCGGCAGGCCACCAAGGAGGCCGGTCAGATCGCCGGGCTCAACGTGCTGCGGATCGTCAACGAGCCGACCGCGGCCGCGCTGGCCTACGGCCTGGACAAGGGCGAGAAGGAGCAGACCATCCTGGTGTTCGACCTCGGGGGTGGCACGTTCGACGTGTCACTGCTGGAGATCGGCGAAGGGGTGGTCGAGGTCCGCGCCACCTCCGGGGACAACCACCTCGGTGGGGACGACTGGGACCAGCGGATCATCGACTGGCTGGTGGAGAAGTTCCGCGCCACCCAGGGAATTGACCTGAAAAAGGACAAGATGGCCCTGCAGCGGCTGCGTGAGGCCGCCGAGAAAGCCAAGATCGAGCTCTCCAGCTCGTCCAGCGCGACGCTCAACCTGCCTTACATCACCGTCGACTCGGACAAGAACCCGCTGTTCCTCGACGAGACGCTGTCGCGTGCCGAGTTCCAGCGGATCACCGCCGACCTGCTGGACCGCTGCCGCGCCCCGTTCCGCAACGTGATCAAGGATGCCAGCATCTCGATCGGGCAGATCGACCACGTGGTGCTGGTGGGGGGTTCCACCCGGATGCCGGCGGTGCACGACCTGGTCAAGGAGCTGACCGGCGGCAAGGAGCCGAACAAGGGCGTCAACCCGGACGAGGTGGTCGCGGTCGGCGCGGCCCTGCAGGCCGGGGTGCTCAAGGGCGAGGTCAAGGACGTCCTGCTGCTCGACGTCACCCCGCTGTCGCTGGGCATCGAGACCAAGGGCGGCGTGATGACCAAGCTCATCGAGCGCAATACGACCATCCCCACCAAACGCTCGGAGATCTTCACCACCGCCGACGACAACCAGCCGTCGGTGCAGATCCAGGTGTTCCAGGGCGAGCGGGAGATCGCGGCGTACAACAAGAAGCTCGGCATGTTCGAGCTGACCGGGCTGCCGCCCGCACCGCGCGGCGTGCCGCAGATCGAGGTCACCTTCGACATCGACGCCAACGGCATCGTCAACGTCTCCGCCAAGGACATGGGCACTGGTAAGACCCAGGCGATGACCATCACGGGCGGATCCGCGCTGCCCAAGGACGACATCGACCGCATGATGCGCGACGCCGAGGAGCACGCCGAGGAGGACCGCCAGCGCCGGGACGAGGCCGAGACCCGCAACCAGGCGGAGTCGCTGGTCTACCAGACCGAGAAGTTCATCAAGGACAACGACGAGAAGCTGCCAGCTGATGTCAAGGACAAGGTGAACGCCTCGCTGGGCGAGGCCCAGGAGGCGCTCAAGGGCACCGACACCGCGGCGATCCGCACCGCGATGGAGAAGCTCGCCACCGAGTCCCAGGCCCTGGGCCAGGCGCTTTACAGCAACACTGGGGCAACGGCAGGTGCCAGCGACGGTGCGGCACCTGGCGGGCCGGCTGGGTCAGCGTCGTCCTCGGGGGCTGACGACGTCGTCGACGCTGAGATCGTCGATGAGGCGCCGGGGAGCGGCAAGAAGTGAGCCCCGGCGATGGCACCTTCGGTAATGGCGCCGCTGGTGAGGAGCAGCCCAGAGTCGTGGTGCGAGACAAGCGGAGGATCGATCCGGTGACGGGTGAGATTCGGGTTCCGCCAGTGGGTGAGCAACCTGCCGGCGGCGGTGTCCAGGTCGAGGAGGGCGGCGTCGGTAGGGCCGCTGGCACGCAGGGGGGCTCAGGCACGCAAGGGGCCTCAGCCGAGTTCGATGCGCTGGAGGCCCAGCTCGGCGTGCTGCGGGCGCAGCTGGACGAGCGGACCGCGGACCTGCAGCGGATCTCTGCCGAGTACAGCAATTACCGCCGCAGGGTGGAGCGTGACCGTCAGCTCGTAATCGCTGTGGCCAAGGCGCAGGTCGCCGGTGAGCTGCTCACCGTGCTCGACGACATCGAGCGAGCGCAGGAGCATGGTGATCTGTCCGGGGCGTTCAAGGCGGTGGCAGACAAGCTGGTGGCCGGGCTGGCAGCGCACGGCCTGGAGCCTTTCGGGGCCATCGGCGACGGCTTCGACCCCGGCGTGCACGAGGCCGTGCACCACAGCACCGCCCCGGATGTCCCCGGGCCGACTGTCAGCGCCGTGCTGCGCCGCGGCTACCGGGTCGGTGAGCGGGTGCTGCGCCCGGCGATGGTGGCCGTGACCGACGCCGAATCGCCGGCCACCGCCGCCGAGCCGTCCGTGGCGATGTCCCGGGACGCGGCATCGTCCGGCGGCGCGGAACAGCTGCAGGACAGTTGATGCGGGGAGGAGGTGTCCGGTGAGTTCCCGGGAATGGGTCGACAAGGACTTCTACGCAGAGCTGGGTGTCTCCCCCACCGCGTCCGCCGAGGACATTAAGCGGACGTACCGGAAGCTGGCCCGGGAGCTGCACCCGGACGCCAACCCTGGCGACACTCAGGCCGAGGCCCGTTTCAAATCGGTGTCCGAGGCCTACGGTGTGCTGTCGGATCCGGACAAGCGCAAGCAATACGACGAGGCGCGCAGTCTGTTCAGCGGGGGCTTCCGGCCCGGTGGCGGATTCGGCGGCCCGGGTGGGTTCGACCTCGGTGATCTGTTCGGGACCTCGGCAGGCCGGGGCGGCGATGCGGGTCTCGGTGACCTGCTCGGTGGGCTGTTCGCCAACAGCCGCGGCGCTGGCAACGCCGGGGCCAGTCGCCCGCGGCGCGGCACCGACGTCGAGACGGAGGTCCGGATCGACTTCACCGAGGCAGTCCGCGGTGCCACCGTGCCGCTGCGGCTTTCCAGCCCGGCCAGCTGCGGCAGTTGCGGCGGTTCCGGGGCCCGGGCCGGCACCGTCCCGAGGATCTGCCCGGTCTGCAGCGGCACCGGGCTGGTGACCCGCAGCCAGGGCGCGTTCGCCTTCTCCGAGCCGTGCCGGGACTGCCGTGGCACGGGCCGGATCATCGACGAGCCGTGCGGCGAGTGCGGTGGGCAGGGGGTGTCACACCGGCACCGCACGCTGACCATGCGGGTTCCCGCCGGGGTCGCTGACGGTCAGCGGATCCGGCTGGCCGGGCAGGGTGAGCCGGGTATGCGTGGCGCGCCGCCCGGTGACCTCTACGTGCTGGTGCACGTCACCCCGCATCCGGTGTTCGGGCGCTCCGGTGATGACCTCACGCTGGTGGTGCCGGTGTCGTTTCCCGAGCTGGTCATGGGTGCGACGCTGACCGTGCCCACGATGGACGGGCCGAATATGGATGGCACCGTGTCGCTCAAGGTCCCTGCGGGCACCGCCAACGGCCGCACCCTGCGGGTGCGCGGCAAGGGAATCACCGGGCGGCATGGCCGGTCCGGCGATCTCCTGGTGACCCTGCAGGTCGAGGTGCCGGCCACCCTGGACCGGGCGGCGAAAGCGGCGCTTGCGGCTTATGCGCAGGCCACTGCGTCGGAGGACCCGCGGGCTGACCTGTTCACCCGCGCGCAGAGCCGGGGGGCGGCGCGATGACCCCGCCCGGCGCGGACGAGGACACCCCGGTCTTCGTGATCTCTGTTGCGGCCCAGCTGGCGGGGATGCACGCGCAGACTCTCCGCGGCTATGACCGGATGGGGCTGGTGTCGCCCGGCCGTAGCCCGGGGGGTGGCCGCCGGTACTCGGCCCGCGACATCGCGCTGCTGCAGGAGGTGCATCGGCTGTCCCAGGACCATGGGGTCAACCTGGCCGGGATCAAGCGGATCATCGATCTGGAGAACCAGGTGGAGGCGCTGCGCGCCAGGCTCGCCGAGCTCGCCGCGGCACTGGACGGGGCGCGCACCGAGCTGGCCCAGGCGCACGCCGTCGCCGAGCAGGCCGCCGCGGCCGTGCACGCCTCCTACCGCCGCGACCTGGTGCCGGTACGCCCCCGTGGTGCCGGAACCGCTCTGGTCATCTGGCGCCCCAGTAGGTAGCCCTTCAAGTACCGCCAACCCCGGCTGGGACTGCTCTCAACGGCTACCAACACCCGCGCTGCTCACCGGCGTTGAGCTTTAGCAGCTGGGCAGGGCGCCGCGGTGTTGGTAGCCGTTTAAGGTGATCAACACAGGGGTTGGCGGTACTTGAAGGGCGGCCACCTTAGTCGAGGGTGAAGGGGTCGTACTTGATCCGGTCGAGCGGGGTGCCGGCGACAAGCATCCGGGACACGGTGGCTCTGATCATCGCAGGAGAGCCGCAGACCAGCACCTCCCGGTCTGGCCAGGCGCCAAACCGGGTGACCGCATCAGCGAGTGTCCCGTACTCGATCCCGGCCACCCTCGGGTAGGACTCCAGCACCGGGATCACCGTCAGCCAGGGATTTGTGGCGGTCATGGCGGTGAGCGTGTCGAGGTCATAGAGGTCGGCGCGGGTACGGCCGCCCGCGAACATCGTCACTTCGGGGTTGACGCCCCAGCCGCAGAGCTCCTCCAGGATGGCGCGCATGGGAGCCGTTCCCGTGCCGCCGGCGATCATCACGACTCCCCGGCCGGAGCCTCGATCGACTGACATGTGCCCCATCGGCGAGCCGATCCGCCAGGTGTCGCCGACCTGGGTGTGGCCGACGATGGACTGGCTGACCCAGCCGCGCGGCACAGCGCGGATGTGGAACTCGATCAACCCGTCCGGGTGCGGGGCGTTAGCGGGAGACAGGTAGCGCCACAGCCGCGGCCGCTGAGGTACCTCGACGCTCAGGTACTGCCCGGCCCGGTAGGGCAGCGGCCGGTCGGGCTTGACGCGGACCACGGCGAGATCCCAGGTCAGGCGCTGGTGCTCGATGACCCGCGCGGTCCACCACCCAGGGTTGCAGTCTTCGCCGGCCGCCTCCGCCATCGTCTTGGCGATCAGGCCGTAGGCATCGATCCACGCCTTCTCCACCTGCGGTGTCCAGGCTGGGCCCGCGTACTGCTTCAGCGCGGTGATCAGGGCGATCCCCATCGCGTCGTAATGCTGGGTCAGTACCCCGAACTTGCGGTGGTCGCGGCCCAGCTGGCGCAGGAACGGCACCAGATCGTCGGGCCGGTCGACCGCCTGCACGATGTGCACCAGGGCGCGTAGCAGCCGGCCACGCTGCACCTCCATGTTCACCGCGAACAGCTCGCGGGTGGCCGGAGCGATCGCGAACAACGTCGCGTAGAAGAAGCGGACGACCTCGTCGGCGCGCGGCTGGACCGCCGCGTAGCTCTCGCGGATCAGCCGGACCATGGCTGCGGCTGCACACGAGCCGTTGGACTCGCGGCCGGATGAGGAGACTGGGCCGAACACGGCTTCGGCTGACATGGTCCGGGAGCGTCTTCTCCAGGTCGATGGCTGGCCGACAGGCCCGCCGCGGGCGATGCGAACTCCCTGAGGGTTCCGGAACCTGAATCGCTCATCCGGCCCGGTCTCTGGCGTTATCGCTCCTTTGAGTGATCGCTTGTCACTGCGAGCTGATACCGGCTTCGATCTTCGGTTATCGCGTGCTTCTGGGGCAGCAGTATGACACGGTCTGGAACCTCATCCGGGGCGGACCGGCGATGACGCGCCGATCAGCCCCTCAGCGGGCCCCGCCCGCCCCGAGCAGCAGGGCATCGGCGCGAAAATAGAACTCGCGGCTGCGGCCCGGGTCCCTCCCCGGCGTGCCCCGCGGCCCGCATCACCGCACCGATCTCATCGACCATCCAGCGAAACCGGGCGGTGAGTGCGTCGCGCACCACGTCGTGCGTGTCCGCGGCGAGGCGTCGTCGGACCGTTCGACGTCATGGATCAGGAGTTCGAGGTAGGTTCCTCGCCGAGGCGGCGCAGGATCGCGGCGAAGCCCTCGTCCATACGGCTGCGCAGCTCGCCAACCTGGCCGCGCAGCTCGCCAACCTGGCCGGACAGCTCGCCAACCTGGCCGCGCAGTTCGCCAACCTGGCCGGACAGCTCGCCAACCTGGCCGGACAGCTCGCCAACCTGGCCGCGCAGTTCGCCAACCTGGCCGGACAGCTCGTCAACCTGGCCGCGCAGTTCGTCAACCTGGCCGCGCAGTTCGTCAACCTGGCCGCGCAGTTCGTCAACCTGGCCGGACAGCTCGTCAACCTGGCCGCGCAGTTCGCCAACCTGGCCGCGCAGTTCGCCAACCTGGCCGCGCAGTTCGTCAACCTGGCCGGACAACGCTTCCAACTTCGTGCCGTGCTTGGCCTGCACCGATTTGATCTTAGCCACGTCGTCCCTGATCTGCAGGATGTCGTCACCGAGAACGCGGAGGTCTTCGGTGTGCGACGCAACACGGCGGGACAGGTCAGGCGATGTCATGCCGGAGAGCATAGTGACGCTCATGGCTGTTCCGGCATGTAGTACCCCGCGAGCGCAGCGGCTGTCATCAGGGCGAACCGCAAGCGTGCCCTATCCAGCCCGTTGCCACCGGTCTGACGTGCTGGTGACGTTGGGGTCAGTCGAACTCGCCGACGCGGACTCCGGCGGTGAACGCGGTCCCACTGGGCGGGGTGACGGTGAGCGCGGGTCCGGTGGGGACTTTGGAGTCCCGGACGAGCCCTCGGGCGAAGGCGCCGCTGCGGGCTGCCACCGCGGCCCCACGGGGGACCAGGACGACGATATGACCACCTGGTCGCGTCACCCGCGCCATCTCGGCCCAGGCTTGTCTTCACCCAGCGGGCTGGGTCCTCGACTGACGCCGGCCCGGCCCACGGCAGCCTGCAGGTCGGCCACTTGGTCAGCGGTGAACAGGCGAAGGGATGCACAGCGGAGGCGCCGCTACCTCAAGCAGCCGGACCTCGCTCAGGCAGCGTTTCTCCGCATGCCAGACACACCGACTTAGCTACGGCTTGGCTTGCCACGCTGCAACCTGTGCCTCGAAATGTCTCTCGTCGTGATTCCGGAAGAGCCGGTAGATGAGATGCGGCACCCGTGGCGTGATCATACGGCTGCCAAAGATGCCGTCTTGCAGGTCACGTGCCGATCGAAGAAGCTGGGCTTGGGTGGTGATGGCAGTCCCTTGCTGCGCACCCACAGCTATCTTAGGGATCAACGTGAGGAGCCGGCGTTTCTCTGAGATCAGCTCGGCCTGGCTGGTCAAGATTTCAATTCCTACTGTGAATGCCGGCAGGGACGGGGCGTACCACCCGAGGAGAATCTGGTCCAGGGATGCGTCCTGCGCAAATCCAAGGGCAATCCCGAGGAAGAACCACGCAATCAGCGCGAGTCCTATCAGGTTCCTGTACCTGGACCGGAGACGCAGGTCCCAGCCGAGGTTCTGTTCCTGGCAGGCCAGCACGTCGAGCGGGTACGGTATGCCCGTCGTGTCGTCATACCATCCCCCGAGTATGTGTTGCATTCGTTTGCTGTTCGGCCTGAGCTTCCGGCCAAGGCGATGGATGTCCGCGTTCGCCGCCCGATCGCCAACAAGCCCCTCGTTCCAGCTCAGGCCGAAGACCCGCGTATCGAAGATCTCTTGTAGTTCGGCAGCTCTTCGAAGTTGACGCCGAAGCAGCGGGGTTGCAAAGCCTGCAAGAATCGGCGTCCAGGCAAAGCCCAGGATTGCCGCGATGCTCTCGAAGGAATGGGCCCTCGTCGCAACGAGGCCGAGCGCGGCAAGCACAACAGCGATGAAGATCCGCACTGCCTCGATACTCTGTGCCCGGCGATGCAGAACCGCAGCCGCTTTCTGCACTGCAATCGCCTCTGGCTCAGCCTGCCGCGATTGGATCGACGACACCTGGTCTCCGCGGTTGGACTCGCTGCCGCCCTGGACACCCCGAGAGGCTCAGCGACGTCTACTGGAAGTTGCACTTACAGTAGTAGCTCAGGCGCCTGGAATCAATGCCGCTTAGCTTGAGCCGATCAAGGTTGACCAGGTTTTTTGTCCTGATCGGCGGTTTGGCGGGACCTTGCGGTGGTGGGTCGCTACGATGGCCCCGGCCTCCGTGCTGCCGGCTCCTGCCACCAGCGGCGGGAGCACGGAGACCGGAAACGATCAGCTCACGACACCTGCGGGCCCGAACGGGTCCTGCGATCCAAGAGCCCGGAGATGGCCCCGGGAGATCTACGGTTACCTGCTCACCCACTACGCCATCAGCACACCTCCAACAACATGATCACATTACGCTAGGCGGCATTGCTCCTAGAGGGCGATGAAGGATGTACCGTTATTTTCTCGACGCGGCCTAAATTTATCCACACTCGACGATCATGATCAGGATCGTAGAAGAGCATGCCAAATGGCTCGCCTTCACACACTTCCGTGTTCCTGCTAAAGCGTCCTTGGACTTGTGGGGCCTCGATCTCAGGCACCTCCCATTGTGTCTTCTTCGCCATCTGTAGTCGGGCGGTTGCGGTACAGTAGTGGGAGCCAGTATGGCAGTCCTCCAGCGTGATCTCGCTGCCGTCGGCGCTTCGGATCTGCAGCTGACCTTGCAAGGTGTCGATCACCCTAATTGGCTGTCGACTCTCCTTCTGTGCTGTTTCCATGTTCGCCATAATCTCTCTCAGGGGTTGAACTGGTCGGGATCGGAAGTCTAGATACGAGGAAGTCGTGCACATGCTTTGTGAATTTCTCCAGCCGGTTGCCCTCAAGGCTCCACCACAGTCGTCTAGAGACGAAGACTCGGCAAACCCGGCTGCGAGACTCATGGGTCTCCGCAAGGACATGAGCAATCGTTGCGGCAGTTTCGAGGGGCGTCCCAGAACCGTCTGTGTTATCCTCGTAGACGCGCACTGATCCGCCGCGTTCGCCGTGCGGTCTGCCCCGGTCCTTCACCGGCACATCAAGAAGTATTTCTCCGAGCTCGACTTGCAGGTCGGCGAACGGCTGTGATCTTTTGACGTCTTCAGTTAGATCGTCTTCGAGCGCCGCAACCTCAAAGACTGTACGACCAAGCAGGTATTCTGCTATGCCGTTGTCGTTTTTCGGGCTAAAGGTAGAGAGTGCCTGATGTATGGACCGCTCCCCGTCAAGCACAGATGCGATAGGGTTCGGATATCTGGATTCGGATCTGAAATTTTTGTCGTATAATTCGTGGAGATAGCGCAACGCTGTACCATATGACTCGAAGAATTTATCTTCGAAGAATTCTGGAAAGTTAAGTGCTCTCGCCCTCAGTAGACGAGTGATGCCGTACTTCGCCATAGCCATGATCGCGCGATTAGTCGGATTCCAATAGACGCGTTCATGCATTAGTTGACGAGCAGCCAGTACGGATTCTGCAGCCGTGATGCCCTTCATCGATATCGCGAGAAGGGGGTCCTCGGCACGCTCGATATCGTCTGGCGACGGGCTGCGAAGTGCACCAAGCAGCCCGCCTAAGTCTATGCCCAAGCCAAACCGGATACCGGTCTGGTTGGAATCGAGCATGAGGTGCGAGACCTTATCCGCGACTAAACCGGAGGAAAGGATTCCGCCGAGTACAATATGTGAGGGAGGCGGATTTTCTCTTCGGCGGTACACCGACTCGTGTATCGCTACAACAGCGTCATACGTCTCGTCGCTGAAGTGGCTTCGAG
>JBOHFT010000026.1:0-35980 GCA_050699815.1 Pseudonocardiaceae bacterium
GCACGTGGTGTAGCACTGGCTTGGTGCGGTCGGACGCGTCGGCTGCGAGTACGGCGGCGGTGGCGCCGCGGGCGATGAGCGTTCGGGCCCGCTCGCCCGGTGGGGGCACTGATGCTCGCCGATCCTGTCAGTGTTCCACGGGGCCTCCTCACGTAGCGAGGTTAGGCTACCCTATCTAGCCATGGACCGCTCCCGGCAACAGTCGAGAGCCCCCCCGTTCAGCGCAGGACCGTCGGCGGTGCCCGGACGGGTGTCGATCAGCCGCAGCGGTCCTTCGATCGGGGCGTCGGGCAGCACCACCGGCCCGGTCACCGTGCACCTCATCCAACGCCAGCTCGCTGTGTACCCGAAGGTTGGCCGCCTGCAGACCGGGCAGTGTGCAGCGGGACAGGCGCCAGCCGGCGAGGTCCAGTGTCGCGCCCTCGGCGAACGCCTTGCACACCTCATCAGGGCTGTAGGTCACCCGCGCTCTCGCACGGCGCGAAGTGTACTGGACCTCGCGGCGACCTTGGTGAACAAGGATGGAGTGGTGAACACCCGGCCCGAGGCCGACCAGCCCGCATATCCACATCGGTGGCGAGCTCTCGCGGTCACCCAGCTGGCGGGTTTCATGAGCCTGCTGGACGTCAGCATCGTCGCCGTCGCGCTGCCCTCCATTCAGCAGAGCCTGGGCGCCTCGGCGGTGCAGGTGCAGTGGGTGGTGTCCGGATACGCACTGGCCTTTGGGCTGCTGCTGGTGGCTGGCGGGCGGTTGGGCGACGCCCTGGGCCGGCGGCGGATGTTCCTCGTCGCACTCACCGGCTTCGTGCTCACCAGCGCGCTGTGCGGGGCGGCGCCCACTGCGGGGCTGCTGGTCGCGGCCCGGCTGCTGCAGGGCGTCGCCGCGGGGATGCTCACCCCGCAGAACTCGGGCCTGATCCAGGTGCTGTTCCGCGGCCCGGAGCGGGGCAGGGCGTTCGGCGTCTTCGGCGCCACGATGGGGCTGTCCACCGCGGTCGGGCCGGTGCTCGGCGGGCTCATCCTCACCGCGGCTGGCGGGCCGGGGGGCTGGCGGTGGATCTTCTATGTCAACGTCCCGATCGGGCTGGTCGCCCTGGTGGCGGCGGCGCGCCTGGTGCCGTCCCGGCAGCGCACCAGACAGCGGGTGGCGCGCCAGATCGATGTCGTCGGGATGGTGCTGCTCGGTGCCGGTGTGCTGTGCCTGCTGCTGCCGCTGGTGCAGGCCGGAGACGGTGGGCTGTGGTTGCTGTTCGGGCTGGCGCCGGTGCTGTTCAGGCTGTTCCTGCGTTGGGAGCAGTGGATGGTGCGGCGGGACCGGGCGCCGTTGCTGGACACCCGGCTGCTGTCCGCCACACCCGGCTACCCGACGGGAGCCGCGCTGGGGCTGGTGTATTTCGTCGGTTTCAGCGGGATCTGGCTGGTGTTCGCGCTCTACTTCCAGCTCGGCCTGGGGTACACGCCGCTGCAGTCCGGGCTCGCGGTGACGCCGTTCGCGCTCGGGGCGGCGGTGTCGGCCGCGGTAGCTGGCCGACTGGTGCACCGGTACGGCCGGTGGCTGACGGTGGTCGGGCTGGGCGGCGTCGCGGTGGGCCTGGCTACCACCGCCCTGGTGCTGTACGCGGTACCGGTTGCCTCGGCGGGGTGGGTGGTGGCGCTGCCACTGCTGGTGGCGGGTGTCGGCGGCGGCGCGGTGATCTCGCCGAACATCACGATGACCTTGGAGTGCGTGCCACCCCGGATGGGCGGGGCGGCGGCCGGAGTGCTGCAGACCGGCCAGCGGATCGGATCGGCGATCGGGACGGCGGTGCTTGCGGCGGTGTTCTACGGTGTGGTGTCCCAGGGTGGCCGTTACCAGAACGCGATCGCTGCGGCCCTGCTCACCGCGACGGCGTTCGTGTGCCTGGCTCTGCTGGTGGCCGTGCGGGAACTCCGGGCCGCTCGGTTCGCAGCTGGCCCGACGGTAGCCGTACGATTTGGCCACGATGGTGGATAACCGGGTGCGGGTCGGTGGGCCGTACTTCGAGGATCTGACGTGCGGTCAGGTCTTCGCCGACGCCCCGGGCCTGACGCTGACCCCGGGCCATGCCGTGCTGCATCAGGCGCTGTCGGGCGACCGGCTCCGGCTGCCGCTGGATCACGAGCTGTCCGCGATGGTCACCGGCCGCAGCGAGCCGTTCGCCCACCCCACGCTGGTCTGCCATGTCGCGATCGGGCAGACCACGTCGGCGTCGCAGCGGGTCCGCGGCAACCTGTTCTACCGGGGCCTGCGCCTGCTGCGCCCGGTCCATCTCGGCGACACGCTGCGCACCCGCACCGAGGTCGTCGCGCTGCGCCAGAACCGCCCGAAACCAGGGCGGCCGTCGACCGGTCTCGCCGTACTGCGGGTACAGGTCCAGAACCAGCGCGACGAGCCCGTGCTCGACTTCTGGCGCTGCCCGATGCTCCCACTGCACGACCCGGACGCCGACACTGGGCACGCCGACAGCTTCGACGCCATCCCCGCCGCCGCCGACCCCGCCGAGGACCTGCCGTGGGGATGGCAGCTCGACGCGTTCCGGCCCACCGTGACCGAACCCGGTGTGGTCTATGACATCGAGGTGCGCGACACCGTGACCAGTGCCCCCGAGCTGGCCAGGGCCACCCTCAACCTCGCGGCCACGCACACCGACCCCGGCGCGTCGGCGTACGGGCGTCGCCTGGTGTACGGCGGGCACACCATCTCCATCGCCGGGGCGCAGGCCACCCGGGCGCTGCCCGACCTGGTGACGATCGTGGCCTGGCGCAGCTGTGACCACACCGGCCCGGTGTTCGAGGGCGACGTGCTGCGCACCGAGCTGCACGTCGAGGCCGTCCACCCACGTGACGGATACCAGCTGATTGACCTGCGGGCGGTGGTGCACGGCTGCCCGGCGGCCGACGCTGGTGATCCGGCCGCGGCGGAGAAGCCCGTGCTGGACTGGCGATTCGTTGCCCTCGCGCGGTAAACGGTAAGGCCGAGCAAGAGAGGTGGGAGATGACCGGGATCCTGGCGGGAATGCGGGTGGTGGAGGGCTCGGCCTTCGTGGCGGCGCCGCTGGGCGGGATGACCCTGGCCCAGCTCGGCGCGGACGTGATCCGGTTCGACCCGATCGGTGGTGGCCTGGACGCCACCCGCTGGCCGGTCACCGCCGACGGCAAGAGCCTGTTCTGGGCGGGCCTGAACAAGGGCAAGCGCTCGATCGCGGTCGACCTGCGATCGCCGCGGGGTCAGGAGCTGCTCACCGACCTGATCACCACGCCGGGCGAGGACGCGGGGCTGTTGCTGACGAACTTCCCGGCCGCGGGCTGGCTGGACTTCAACAAGCTCACGTCCCGGCGCCCCGACCTGATCATGGTCAACATCGTCGGCAACCCCGATGGCTCGTCCGCGGTCGACTACACGGTCAACCCCGCCACTGGTTTCCCCTGGGCCACCGGCCCCAGCAACCTGGCCATGCCGTTCAACCACCTGTTGCCGGCCTGGGACGCGATCACCGGCACGCTGGCCGCGACCGGGCTGCTGGCCGCCGAGCGCAAGCGGCGGATCGACGGGACCGGCCAGTTCATCCGGCTCGCACTGTCCGACGTGGCGTTCGCGATGGTCGGGCACCTCGGCAAGATCGCCGAAGTTCAGATCAACAAGCACGAGCGGCCGAAGTACGGCAATTACCTCTACGGTGCATTCGGGCGCGACTTCGCCACCAAGGACGGCAAGCGGGTGATGGTGGTCGGCCTGACCACGCGGCAGTGGCACAGCCTGGTGGCCGCAGTCGGGATCGCGGACGCCTGCGTCCAGGTCGAGAAGCTGCTCGGGGTCGATCTGGAGAAGGAGGGCGGCCGGTTCGCCGCGCGGCAGGTAATCGGGGCGCTCATCGAGCCGTGGGTCGGCAGCCGCACGCTGCCCGAGGTCCGCGAGGTCTTCGACCGCCACGACGTGTGCTGGGGCCCGTACCAGACCTTCGCCGAGCTGATCACGACCGATCCGCGCTGCTCACCCGTCAACCCGATGTTCGCCGCGGTCGACCAGCCCGGCATCGGCACATATCTCATGCCTGGTTCGCCGCTTGATTTCTCCGCCGTGGACCGGGTACGGCCCGCGGCAGCGCCCCAGCTCGGCCAGCACACCGACGAGATCCTCGCCGGGGTCCTCGGCATGTCCGCCGCGGAGATCGGGCGGTTGCACGACGACGGCATCGTCGCCGGGGTCCCAGAAGAGAACACCTGACTGCGATGCGGCACGTGGATCACGCCGATGCTGCCTAGTCAACCCGCAGTGCTGGGAAGCCGCGTGATCCGCAAGGTCACCGTCCGGCTGGTGCCGTTTCTGGGGCTGCTCTACCTGATCAACTACCTGGACCGGGTCAACGTTGGCTTCGCCGCGTTGACGATGAACGCCGACCTGGGGCTCAGCGCCGCGGCGTACGGGCTGGGAGCTGGGTTGTTCTTCATCGGCTACTTCTTCTTCGAGGTGCCCAGCAACATCATCCTGCACCGGGTGGGAGCGCGGGTGTGGATCGCCCGGATCATGGTCACCTGGGGCCTCGTGGCGTCGGCCACGGCGTTCATCCAGGACGAGATCAGCTTCTACGTCGTGCGGGTGCTGCTCGGCGTGGCCGAGGCCGGGTTCTTCCCTGGGATCATCCTGTACCTGACCTATTGGTTCCCCCGCGCGCAGCGCGCCAAGATCGTCGCGCTGTTCTTCCTCGCCGTCCCGCTGTCGTCGGTGATCGGCAGCCCGTTGTCCACGCTGCTGATCCACAACGGCGGCGGGGTCCTCGGGTTTGATGCCGGCTGGCGGTTCATGTTCTTCGTCGAAGGTGTGCCCGCGGTCCTGCTCGGCGTGCTGGTCCTGATTTTCCTGCCCAGCCGCCCCCGCCACGCGACATGGCTCACCGAGCAGGAGAGTTCCGCACTGGAGGCGCGAATCGCCGCGGAGGACGCCCGCGAGGTCGGCAGCGAGGTGCTCACCCGCGCGGCGTTGACCAATCCGCGGGTGATCGCGCTCAGCGTCGTCTACTTCGGGATCGTGTACGGGTCCTACGTCCTGGCGTTCTTCCTGCCCCAGGTGATCAAGGAATTCCAGCAGAAGTTCCAGGTGACGTTCTCTCTTGTCGAGATCGGACTGATCACCGCGGTCCCGTACGCATTCGCGTCAGTGGCGATGGTTCTGTGGGCAGGGCACTCCGACCGCACCGGTGATCGGGCCGGACACGTCGCGATCGCCGCCTTCGTCGGGGCAGTGGCGGTCGCCACCGCGCTGTACATGAACTCCCCACTGCTCGTGATGACCTGCATCACCGTCTGCGCGATCGGCGTGTACGCGGCCATTCCGGTGTTCTGGCAGCTGCCGAGCGCCTTCCTCACCGGGCTCGGTGCCGCCGTCGGCATCGGCCTGATTAACTCCTTCGGCAACCTCAGCGGCTTCCTGAGCCCCTACCTCACGGGCTGGCTGCAAGACCTCACTGGCAGCTTCCGCCCTGGCCTGTGGGTCGTCGCCGGGTTCATGGTCCTCTCGGGCGTCATTGCGCTGTCGTTGCGCACCGCCGGCACCCGCGGCGCGCAAGACATGGAGGCGCCACCGCAGGAGCCGGCGTGACCGCAACGATCAGGCCAGACCCCACACCGCGCGACCGCGACGTCACCGACGGGGTCGGCCGGGCAGTCAAGGAGCCTTTCACCGCGCGACCCTTGCCTTGTCGAGCAGCTCGCCCAGCTGCGCCGTCTCCGGGTCGGTCATCACGACCGTGGTCTTGATCGCCCCGTGGAAGGTCAGCCACACTCGCCCATTGCTGCCCGTGCCCTGCCGCGTGACGATCACCGTGCTGGGATCACCATCCGGTGTGCTGCCCTGCATCGTCCCCCGGAACATCTCGGCTGGGGTGCTGCCACTCCAGCCACTCATCGCGGCCCACCGCCCTGGGCCGGGTACCGCAGCGCCAGCGCGGTGGTCAGGTTACTGATCATAGGCCGAACCCTACCGACGCCTCCGAACAGCAACCCCCAGGAAACCGTGGGCCCTATACCCTAGACTCGGCGGTGTGCGGCTGATCGACGAGGCGACCGCCGGGGAGCGGGTGGCGCTCTACCGGCGGCGCAAGGGCATCACCCAGGAAGTGCTGGCCGGACTCCTGGGGCGCAGTGTCGAATGGCTTGCCCAGTTCGAGCGGGGCGCCAGGGAGCTGGACCGGCTGTCCACCATCGTCGCCATCGCTGATGCGCTGGGCATCGACCCGGCCAAGCTGCTCCCGGCCGCGTTCACCGCCCGGCGCCGCGAACTGCGCGATGCGGTGATCGGCACCGCGCCGGACTCCGTTGCCGCGATCAAGGCCGCGATGTTCCGCTACAACGGGACGGCACGAGTGCTCGGCGTGCCCGACCGGCCACCAGTCGGGCCCGCCGAGCTGGCGGTGCGGATCAACGAAGCGTTCATCTGCTTGCAGACCGAGCGCTGGTCACAGCTCGGTCCGTTGCTCCCGGACCTCATCGCCGACGCCTGGCAGGCCGCCCACACCAGCACCGGCGAACCACAACGCCTCGCATTCAGGCAGCTCCACTTGGTCTGGCGAGTCACCACCGGGATGCTTGGCCGGATCGGTGAGAAAGACTTGCCGTGGATCGCCATGGAACGCAACATGGCTGCTGCTGAGCGCAGCGAGGACGATCTGCTCATCGCCGGGGCGGCCTGGGGGCTGGCGGCGGTGCTGCGAAACCACGGGCGCCTCCAGGAGTCCATCGACGTGCCGGTCGCGACCGCCGACGCGCTGCGACCCCAGCTGGCTCAGTCCCCGCAGCACGCGTCGATGTACGGAGCGTTGATGCTCAGGAGTGCGGTGGGCGCGGCAACCTTCGGCGACCACGTAGCGGTGCGCGACTACCTCCGGGAGTGTGACCGGGCCGCAGCGCTCACCGGCGACCGCAATGATTTCTGGACCGCATTCGGGCCCACCAACGTGGCCATTCACCGGGTATGGCTGGCCACCGAGATGGGCGATCCGCTTGATGCCCTCCGCCAGGCCGCGCACGTTGATGGCACCGCGCTGCCTGCTGAGCTGGCCGAGCGTCGCGCCTCGCATCTGATCACCGTCGCCTGGTCACACTACCTGCGCAGGCACGATGACGATGCACTCAGCGCGCTGACCGCCGCCAGGGCGGTTGCGCCCGAGCAGCTGATGTTCACCCACCGGGTGCACGACATGCTGCGCCAGATGCTGCGCCGCGACCGCCGCGGTCGGCGCGGGCTGCGCGAGCTGGCCGAGTTCGTCGGAGCGCAGTAGTAGCGTCGAACGCCCTCGCCGCTTCGACCGGACACTGCGGCTCAGTGCCCGTGCGCCGGGTCGTGCCGGATCGCGTGGCGTTGCTCGGCGTAGCGCACGGTCTCGTAGGCGATGAGCGCGACGAGCACCGCCGCGAGCACGGTGAGGGTGGCCAGCGCTGGCAGTCCGGCTACCAGCGGTGTCAGCGCGATGAGCAGGACGACGACGGTGAGCCGCGCGCGGCTCACCGAGCCGGTCAGGCAGACCTTGAACCCGACGTGCGCGAGCAGGTAGAGCGCGGCCCCGCCGTACAGTGCCGCCAGCGGCACGCCGTAGATCGGGTCGGCGAGGGTGTGCCCGTCGTCGCCGGCGACGTAGCTCAGTACCTTCTTCAGCCCGAGCGCCATCATGATGATCCCGATGATCATCGGTAGGTGCAGGTACGAGTAGCCGTTGCGGGCGAGCATGATCTGGCGTGTCCCCTGCGCGGTGGTCAGCGCCCGCTCGGTGATGCGCGAGGTGATGTCGAAGTAGGCCCACCACATGGCGCCGGTGATGGCGAGCCCGAGTCCCGACGCCACGATGATCTCCCAGGAGACCGGCAGGTCGGCCACCCCGATGCCGATGGAGACGATCGACTCGCCGAGCGCCACGATGATGATCAGCCCGTGCCGCTCGGCGAAGTGTGCCGCCGAGTTGAGCCGCCAGTTCGTGCCGGCCATGAGGGTGCCGAGGTAGTCCCCGACCAGCGCGGCGAGCCAGAGCAGCGTCTGGGTTGTGCCGGTGGTCTGCGATGCGATCAGCAGCAGCAGGGTGCCCGCGAGCATCGTGGGCACAAACCGCATCACCTGGCCGCGAAGCGCCGGGTCGTCCCGGCTGGCGAGCCAGAACATGAGGATGTGCATCGCGCGCACGACGAAATAGCAGGCTGCGAACACCGCGGGGCCGTGCAGCCCGCCCTGCAGGTCGTTGAACGCCTCGGGGATCGTGATCGCGGCGACGAACATGCCGCCCATGGCCCCGAACATCGCCGCCCGCGCGACGCCCTCGTCGGCGCGGATCACGTTGAACAGCCATGCGTAGCAGACCCAGCACCACCACAGCACGGTGAGGATCAGCGTGCCCCGGGCGACGGCCGTGACCGTCACCGTGGACTCCCGTGCCATCAGGGCGGTGACCTGGGTCAGCGCGAACACAAAGACCAGGTCGAAGAACAGCTCCAGCGGGGTGACCGTGGCCCGCCCACCGACGGCCTCCATCCGCGCCCGACGTCGAGCTGCCATGGACCAGATGGTGCCCCAGCGCGCCCGCCTAAGCCAGGCAGGCCGACGCAACCGCAATTCGGCTCCGAATGGCGATTGGCGAGGCCCTGGAGCCGCAGTTCGGCTCCGAATGGCGCCTACTGTCTGGTAGAGACCGGGTAGCCCATGTTGATCGTCTAGGCCGTGTCTCCCGCTGCCCGTGCACCACGCCATGGCTCACGGCGCCACACAGCGGTCATGCCCTCGTTGCGCAGCCACACCCTGTCCAGTCGCCTACGGTGGTGGTGCTGCAGGCAGCTCCGTGAGGCCTCCGGGGAGTAGACGTCGAACACGTTGTCCCGCTGGCCGTAGACCAGGACCGCGTGACAGTCGACCTGGCCCCAGCCGTTGTCGACAGAGACCCACACCAGGCGGCCGCGGTCCAGGGCGCCGCGGATGTCGGCGAGCGTGGGCGCACGGTGCTCAGTGCGCATCCTGGCGCCGAAGGTGCGCAACTGTTGCGCCGCGAGGCACTCGTGGCGGTGCCGCTCCAGCCGGTGCTGTGTCCAGTACTCGTCCCACGACGGGTCCCACTCCTGGCGGTAGTAGCGCCTCAGGTAATCGAGGCCCTCCTGCAGGAACCGCTCAGGCTCGTAGGCGCACACCAGGTGCAGGGACAGGCCCTGCTGGAGCAGGAAACGCCTGGCCTCGGCGCGCTGCGCGCCGCAGCCTGGCTCCCGGCCAACCTCGCGATCAACCCACCGCGTGTCCGGGGTATCGGTGATCCCTAACACGTACAGAACGTTCGCAGCAACACAGATCAAGCATGAATTGTCGTCCACCTGATGCAGGTCCAGCGGTTCTCGCTGGCGCATGACGATGGTCACGGCACGATCTCCACAGGCAATTGTACGTCTCCTGCCTACCTCGCCGTCGACCCACGATCACTGTTGTACACTCACAACGTGGTCAGTAGTGGGCCACCGCCAGGTGGCCGATGCGCACCTGCTGGCGCTCTCTCGTTGCCGCGGTGTGCGCTTGGTCACCTTCGATGCCGCGCTCGTCACGCTGGCGAGAGGGCGTGACGTGGAACTGCCCACCGCCCTCTGAGATACGACCGACGCTCACCCTGTGTTGCGCATCCCGGCGGCGATCCCGTTGACGGTCCGTAGCAGGGCACGACGCAGGTCTGGGTCGGGCTCGTCCATCTCGCGGCGCCGGGCCAGCAGCGCGACCTGGAGGTGGTGCAGCGGCTCCAGGTACGCGGCCCGCACCTGCAGGGTGTGGCGCAGCAGGTGGTGGCGGGCCAGCAGGGTCGGGCCGCCGGTCAACCGCAGCACCTCGCGCTGGGTCAGCTTGTGCTCGGCGACGATTGCGTCGAACAGCGGCTGCAGACTGGGCTCGACGAGGGCCGCGACGTAGCACTCCGCGATCCGCAGGTCGGTCTTGGCCAGCGTCATCTCGACGTTTCCGAGCAGGTTCGTGAAGAACGCCCAGTCCCGCATCTCCTCGAGTACCGGTCCAAGCCCGGCGTCACGGGCGGCCCGCAGGCCACTGCCGAGGCCGTACCAGCCAGGCACGAGCATCCGGGTCTGGGTCCACCCGAACACCCACGGGATTGCCCGCAGCCCGTCCAGGGTGGTCGCCCCGCTGCCCGGTCGCCGCATCGGCCGGGACCCGACATTGAGCCAGCTCAGCTCGTCGACCGGGGTGGCGGTGGAGAAGAACTCGCTGAGTCTGGGAAGGCCGACGAAGTCGCGATAGGCCGCATGGGCGGCCGTGCTCACCACGTCCATCACCTCGTCCCACCGGGCCAGCACCTCCGGCGGTACCCGTGAGGTCTGGTGCAGCAAGGTGGCTTCCAGCACCGCGGCGAGGAGGATCTCAAGATGATCGTGGGCCAGCGTGCTCAGGGAGTATCGGTCGGAGATGACCTCACCCTGTTCGGTCACCTTCATCGTCGCGTCGACCGTGCCGTACGGCGAGGCGGCCACTGCCTCCCCGGCTGGCCCGCCGCCCCGGCCGACCGAGCCACCGCGGCCGTGGAACAGCCGCAGCCGGACCTGGTGCGCGGCGGCGGTGTCGCGTAGCTGGCGCTGTGCCTTGTGGATGTCCCAGTGCGAGGTGGTGATCCCGGCGTCCTTGTTGGAGTCGGAGTACCCGAGCATCACCTCCTGCAGGTCGCCGCGGGCTCGCACCAGCTGCCGGTAGGAGGGATCCCGCAGCATTCCGTCGAGCAGCTCTCCGGCGCGGCGCAGCTCAGTGGCCGTCTCGAACAGCGGTACGAGATCCACCGTGCACCTGCCACCGGCCGGGCCACCTGATGGTGGCAGCGCGACCAGGCCGGCTTCCCGGGCCAGCACCGCGGCGGCCAGCACGTCGTCCACGCCCCGTGCCATCGAGATGATGTAGGTGCAGGCAGCCGGCTCGCCGAAGGTTTGCTGGGCGGACCGGATCACGTCGAAGACGGCGAGCACGTCCGCCGCCGCGGGTGGCAGCACCGCGGAACGGGCGGTCAGCGGCCGCCGTCCGGCCAGCTCCCGGGACAGCAGCGCTGCCCGTTCCTGGCGGTTGAGCTCGGAGTAGGGTTTTGCGAGCTCACCGAGTGGGTCGTAGAGGGCCGCGAGGGCGGTGTGGTGCTGGTCGGCGTGCTCGCGCACGTCGAGAGCCGCGAGGTGCAGACCCAGTGCTCCGGCGCTGCGCAGCGTCCTGGCCAGGGTGCCCTCAGCGATGCGTTCTCCGAGGTGTGCGCGCAGCGAGGTGTCCATCACCTGCAGGTCGGCGAGGTAGACCTCAGTCCCCAGGTAATCCCGTCCCTGCTGGTGCGGGGCGCCGTCGTGAATCCGCTGGCGGGTCCTGGTCAGGCGGGCGTGGATGTAGGAGCACTTCAGCCGGTAGGGCTCGTCGGCATTGAGCCGCAGGTAGCGGTCGTAGACGTCGGGGAGCAGGCGCCGGTCCTGGGCGAGGCTGCACCGCAGTGCTTCGGAGACGCCGACCACCCGGGTGGACACGCTCAGCTCCTGGACGAGCTGGTCGATGAGCGTCAGATGGATGTTCAGCGCCCGGTCCGCGTAGAGCCGCAAGACGTCGAGGGTGACCTGCGGGGAGACGTTGGGGTTGCCGTCGCGGTCGCCTCCGACCCAGCAGCCGAGCACCACCGGACGCGACTGCGGCGGCAGCGCGAACCCGGCGCGGGCGAGCTCGTCCTCGAGATCCTCCAGCAGGTCCGGCACCGCGTGGGTACCAAGCTGCTCGAGGTAGTAGGTGACCGCGCGGGCCTCGTCCAGCACCGTCGGCTGGCCGGGACGGATCTCGTCTGTCTGCCACAGCAGGTCGACCAGCCGCGCGAGCTGCCGTTGCGCCTGCTCCTCGGGCAGGTGCTGGTCAAGGACGTCGGCCACCCGGCGCAGGATGAACTGCACCGACCGGCGAGACGCCTCGGTCGGGTGCGCGGTGAACACTGGCCGCAGCTGCATCCGTGCCAGCACCGCCTGCACCTCGGCCCGGTCGACGTTGTCGGCCAGCTGGTCCACCACTGCGCGCAGCGGCCCGCGCTGCCCGCCGACCTGGGCGCGCTGCTCCCGCGAGCGGTGCAGTTGCTCGGCCACGTTGGCGAGCTGGAAATAAGTGGAGAACGCCCGGGCGAGCTGGACGGACGTGCCGACGTCCAGCGTGGCCAGCAGCGACCTGATCTCTGCACTGCACCCCGGCTGGGCCGCCCGGGCCAGCACCCGCACCTGTTCCACCAGTTTGAACAGTTCCTCGCCGCCCTGGCGGACCAAGGTATGGCCCAGCAACGTCGACAGCATGCGGATGTCGGCCCGCAGTGCGAGATGCTGCGACTCCGAGACGACACCGGCGTGGGCGGCCATTGAGTCCAGGCGCTTGCCGTGTTCGGCGCTTGACTCCTGGCTGGCTAACGACGTCATCGGCTCCCTCTCATCCAACGCCGTCGAGCGCACCTGGCTAGCGATACCCCAGAATCCTGGCGATATCCGCAGCCGACACATTCATACCGTTGATAGTCACACGCTGGACCGGTAACCCCCAAGTGCCGCCCCACAAGTGTTTCCCACTAGTAACAGCGTGGTAACGCCAACTTGCCAGCTAGCCGGTCTCGGTGCTCCCCGGCTAGTGGCCGACGTCTCAGCTGCGCTTGCCAGCGTGGATTACCTAATCTGAGCCTATGCAGCGCTATCCTCTCGGCCGCTTCTCCGTCTCCCGTACCGGCTTCGGCGTGACGCAGCTGCCCGGCCCTGGTGTGTTCGGCCCGCCGCGGGACCGGGAGGAGACGCTGGCGGTGCTACGGCGGGTCGTGGACATGGGTGTCGACCATATTGATACCTCATTGATACCTCGCAGTGCTACGGGCCGACGTTGCCAACGACCTGATCCGGGAGGCGTTATACCCCTGCCCCGACACCCTCGCGCTGGTGAGCAAGGTCGGCGCGCGCCGCACCGAGTCCGGAGGATGGCTGCCCTACGACGAGCCTGACCAGTTGCGGCGGGGCATCGAGGACAACCTGCGCAGCCTCGGTGTCGAGCAGCTGGCGGCCGTCAACCTGCGGTTGATAGACGGCACGACACTCGGCCAACGGTTCGACGACCAGCTCGCCGCGATGATCCAGGCCCGCGATGAGGGGCTGATCGGGGGCGTCGGCCTGAGCAACGTCACCCGTGAGCATCTGCTGCGCGCGCTGGAACACCCGCACGTGGTCTGCGTGCAGAATCCGCTGAACCTGATCAATCGCACCTCAATGCCCGTTCTCGACGAGTGCAACTCGCGAGGGATCGCCTTTGTGCCGTTCTTCCCGCTGGGCTCCGGTTTAGCTCGAACCAATCCGGTGCGGGGCAACGCGCACGTGCTCAACAATGCCGAACGGCTTGGCATCACCCCGGCACAGGTGGCACTTGCCAGGATGTTGGGGCTTGTGCCCAACATCCTGTTGATTCCCGGCACGTCCTCCGTGCGGCACGTGGAGGAGAACCTCGCGGTCGCCGACATCGAGCTCGACGGGGACGCGCAGCAGCAATTGGCCGCGGCCGCAGGGTAGCAGGCCTGCCCGCCGGTCTGTGCAGCTCAGCCGTGCCCGTGGTGGCCCGTCATGGTGGCACCGTCGAAGGGGTCGGCCGTGGATGTCGGTTAAGAACCTGCCGCGGCGCGGGTTGGCGTACCGCAGGCGGATCGGCTCAGGCGACGGCGCCGAGCGAGTGGCGCGCGGACGAGTTCCTGGGGTCCCTCTGACGCGGTCAGGTCTACCGGGACCGCGGTGACGCGCGGACCGTCGAGCCGCTCTGGGTTGCGCGAGGCGCCGACGACGTATGCCCCCTCGGCGGCGAGCAGCTCGACGGTCGCGCGGCCGATCCCGGCGGAAGCTCCGGTGGCGATGATGCGCGACCTCGGGCTTGCTGGACGTCCGTGCGGCGGGCTGACTTGCCCACCATCGTCTACGACGCCGATGCGTTGATCGCTGCCGAGTGTGGGCGCCGAGAGTTCCTGGCGATGCGCCGGGAGAGCCTCGCCGCTGAGGATGCCGGATTGGCTGGCCAGCGCTGCCGGGACGAGCAAACCACCAGCCCGTCCGGCAAGCAGCGCGAGCAGCTTGAGCACGTCACCACGGCGCTCGATGCTCGCCAGCTCCAAGACGCCGCGTTCGATCAGGGTAGACAGATAGGAGTCGAAGAACGCTGTTCGGCGACGGGAAGCACGGCGTACTGCTTCGGGAAAGCCGCCGACGACGAGGCGATCCAGGTAATTCCGGCGGCGCAGCGGCGACGAGTGGTCGATCCTGGGGCCATGCCGGAAGGCGGCATCAACAAAGCGATCTGGTTTGCCGCTGATCTCACCTTGCGAGAACGGCCAACCAGGTCAAGGTGCTCTTGCCGGCCTGCCGGGCACCGTTGACGAGGACGACGCGGGTGTCTGCCAGCGCCTCGGTCACGAGGGACTCGGCATGCCGTGGCACCAGGACCGGAAGTTCGATCACGGATCAATTGTGCCGTACAGGCAAGATCACTGGTCAGATAGACGCACAGTGTGTGGTCATATAGACGCTCGGTTGGTGGTCATATGGACGGTCGTTCCGCGTGCCCCCGCGCCGAGGGTGGAGTCCTTCCCATGCTCTGGGTCACGTCTCCTCCGCGTTGGCTACGCCGACGGGAGGAGTAGACGCGACTCAGGGACGGCGCCCCAGACCAACTCGGTCCACTGATCGCGAGCGTTCCACGTGCCCACGTAGGCCACTGTGGACAGCAGGTTCATGATCTCGGGACGCCACTGCGGCGTGGCCTCGTCATCGAGTACGACAAGCTTGCGCTCAATCGGAAGGTGCCCGTTGACGTCGGAGAACATCGTGAAGCAGTGCTCCATGGCGGACCGCTGCGCGGCGGTGTTGCGCCCTGAGGCCGTCTGGATGTAGACCGGCCGATCCTTGCTGCCGGCAGCGGCGGTGACTCGGTAGGGCGAGCCGCTGACACCCCGGAGCTTGGCGCGCGGCGCTACGAACGGGAACTCGGCCTCTAAGTAGATCGTCAGCCGCTCCGGGAAGGCCAGGCGGCGCGGTGCCGGCGCGAGCAGTCTCAGGCCATCGAGGTTGGCCAACGCATCGGCCATCTCCTGCACCAGGTCGACGGCGTGCTCGACGCTTGCTCGACGAACCAGCTGGCCGCGGTCGTCTTCCAGCCCGTGTGCCGCGAGCAGCCGCTTCCACGACTTGCCGACCCGACTGCGGGAGTCCACATTCACGCCCACGCTGTCGAGCCGGGCCAGCGCCTCGCCGCTGTCCGACACGATCACCTCATCACCTACGGTCTGGACCATCAGCTCGACGGTGTCCCCGTCTGCGTAGTGGTGCGACGTCACCAGCAAGACGGTGTCCGGCGACACCTCGCGGCACGTCCACCGGCTGTGCTCACCCGCGAGGACGGCAGCGAGCAGGGTGCTGCACTCGGTCATCTCGTCCCCTCCTAGTGGGTCGGCAATACCGGGTCGGTCCACTCCTCACGGTCCCGGTCCGGTTGCGGTGTGAGCCGTTGACGTCCAGTCGACGGAGGTGCTGGTTGTAGATCATCAGGTAGGCGGTCAGCTTCCACGGCTTGCGGGTGAGTACCTGGACGCCGAGCATCAGCGGCAGCCCATGAGCGTTGTGCACCCCCAGCTGGGCGCGGACGGCGGTGGCGCGGGTTTCCCACCTCATCGGCACGCGCAGCTCCAGGTGGGCGGTCTCGCTGAGTAGGAGTGCCGCGAGGTTGTCGTCCACTCGCACTCCGGCGTCCCCCTCTCGTCGCTGACCGAGCCCTTCTGGGTTGATCAGGCTACGGCGCCGTCGCGACAACGTCCGGGTCCCGCGCCGCGAGGACGCGACGAACGAGCTGGTATGCGCCTAACTACGGTCTCCAGCCGGTGTCCGAAACGCCGGGCTCACCGGCAGATCGCCGGACCGGGCCGCGTTCAGCAGCTCGGTCAGCTGGCTGTGCAGAGGCCAGCGCGTGCCCGGCCACCTGCTCGTCGGTGAGTGGCTCACGGAGGCCGTGGTGGTGCTCGACCAGCGCAGAAAGTGGGTGTGGTAGCCGTCTGCGAGGGCGCGCAGTGACCATGGCCGATCCCGGCGGGTTAGGTTGGCGTTGCTACCAGCCCCGTTGGCGCCATTCGGCGAGGTGGGGCGCTCCGCGCCGAGGGTGGAGTCCTTACCGGCTGACGTGCCCTCGTGCAAGTAGTTGCCGCGCTGTCTCTGCCACCACCGTAGGTCACCCGGCTCGACGATGGCGTCGTGTCTTGTGAGGTAGTCGCGGATCGCTTGTGAGCTGCCGACGGCCTGCGTGCTCAGCAGAACATCGGGGCCGTCGACGGACGCCGTGATGCCCTCGGGCAGCTCCACCGGGGGCTGTAGGTAGTGCTCGTTCGTGGTCCGGGCGACCAGAATGACCTCGTAGCCCCGTAAACAGCTCGGTGTCGTGCACCGGCGCCTCTCTCTGATGGGTTGAGCTGTGGGGGCTAAAAAGTACGCCCGACCTCACCCCCGTGGCCTCGGCCGCTATTACCAGCCCCGTGCGCGCCAGTCCGCCAGATGCGGCCTCTCGGCGCCGAGGGTGGAGTCCTTGCCGTGCCCGGGGTAGAACCAGGTCTCGTCGGGGAGCTGGTCGAACACCCGGGACTCCAGGTCGTCTATCAGCGACGTGAAGTCCGCCGCTGACCAGGTTTTTCCGGGTCCGCCGGGGAACAGCGAGTCGCCGGTGAACAGGTGCGCTGTGCCGCCGGCGTCCCAGTGCAGCAGGGCGATCGAGCCGGGGGTGTGCCCGCGCAGATGGATCACCCTCAGCGCTACCTGCCCAACATCCACGGTGTCCCCGTGATCCACCAGGCGGTCCGGGCGCACTGGCAAGTCGGGAGCGTCAGCAGGATGCGCGATGGTCTGCACGCCGGTGGCGCCGGCGACCGCGCCCAGCGCCTGCCAGTGGTCCCCGTGCCGGTGGGTGGTGACGATCGTCCGCAGATCGGGCCGGTCCGGGCCGTGGCCCAGCAGGTCCATCAGCCGTTCGGCGTCGTTGGCCGCGTCGATCAGCAACGCCTCGCCGGTGGCCCGGCAGACCAGCAGGTAGGCGTTGTTGTCCATCGGCCCGACCGAGATCTTGGTGATGGTCAGCGCGTTCAGCGTCCGACGCTGGGCCGGCCCGCCCGGTTCGACGGCGCCGTCGTAGTCCTCAAGGATGTCCACAGTCGCCGACCGTAAACCTTCGCAAGGCCCCACCGCGAGACCGGTTCTGTCAGACCGGGCGCATAGCATGGGCGAGGCCCGTCCGGTCCCTGACACGCCGGATCCGAAGCGATCACCCGATCTGATGGAGAACAGTGGCTGACCGACTCGTTGTCCGCGGCGCGCGGGAGCACAACCTGCGCGGCGTCGACCTCGACCTGCCCCGCGACAGCCTCATCGTGTTCACCGGGCTGTCCGGTTCCGGCAAGTCCAGCCTCGCCTTCGACACGATCTTCGCGGAGGGCCAGCGCCGGTACGTCGAGTCGCTGTCGGCCTACGCCCGCCAGTTCCTCGGGCAGATGGACAAGCCCGACGTCGACTTCATCGAGGGCCTGTCGCCCGCGGTGTCGATCGACCAGAAGTCCACCAGCCGCAACCCCCGTTCCACCGTCGGCACCATCACTGAGGTGCACGACTACCTGCGCCTGCTCTACGCCCGCGCCGGGGAGCCGCACTGCCCGCTGTGCGGCGAGCCGATCTCCCGGCAGACCCCGCAGCAGATCGTCGACCAGGTGCTCGCCCTGGAGCCCGGCACCCGGTTCCAGGTCCTGGCGCCCGTGGTGCGCACCCGCAAGGGCGAGTTCATCGACCTGTTCGCCGAGCTGCAGTCCCAGGGCTACGCCCGGGTGCTCGTGGACGGCACCGTGCACCAGCTCACCGACCCGCCCAAGCTGAAAAAGCAGGACAAGCACGACATCTCCGTGGTGATCGACCGGCTGTCGGTCAAGGACAGTGCCAAGCAGCGGCTCACCGACTCGGTGGAGACCGCGCTGCGGCTGGCTGACGGCCTCGTGGTGCTCGATTTCGTCGACCGCGACGAGCCTGACCCGCACCGCCAGCGCCGGTTCTCCGAGCGGATGGCCTGCCCCAACGGCCACCCCATCGGCGTGGACGACCTGGAGCCGCGCTCGTTCTCCTTCAACTCGCCCTACGGTGCCTGCCCGGTGTGCACCGGGATCGGGGTGCGCAAGGAAGTCGATCCCGAGCTCGTGGTGCCCGATGCGGAGCTCTCGCTGGCCGAGGGGGCGATCGCGCCCTGGGCCACCGGGCAGACCGCCGATTACTTCCAGCGGCTGCTCGAGGCGCTGGCCGAGACCGTCGGCTTCCGGATGGACACCCCGTGGCGACGGCTGCCGGCCAGCGCCCAGAAGGCCGTGCTGCACGGCAGCGACGTGCAGGTGCATGTCCGTTACCGCAACCGCTACGGCCGCGAGCGCTCCTACTACGCCGCCTTCGAGGGCGTCATCCCGTTCCTCGAGCGCCGGATGAACCAGACCGAGTCCGAGCACGTGCGCGACAAGTACGACGGCTACATGCGGGAGGTGCCCTGCCCGGCCTGCCGCGGCACCCGGCTCAAGCCCGAGATCCTCGCCGTCACCCTGTCGCACACCACGGACGGCAAGAAGTCCATCGCCGATGTCTCGGCGCTGTCGGTCCGCGACGCCGCGGAGTTCCTCGACGGCCTGCAGCTCGACACCAGGCAGGCGATGATCGCCGGTGCGGTGCTCAGGGAGATCCAGGCCCGGCTGCGGTTCCTGCTCGACGTCGGGCTGGACTACCTGTCCCTGGACCGCGCCTCGGCCACGCTGTCCGGCGGTGAGGCGCAGCGGATCCGGCTGGCCACCCAGATCGGCTCCGGGCTGGTCGGGGTGCTCTACGTGCTGGACGAGCCGTCGATCGGGCTGCACCAGCGGGACAACCACCGGCTGCTGGCCACCCTCACCAGGCTGCGCGACCTGGGCAACACGCTGATCGTGGTCGAGCACGACGAGGACACCATCCGCGCCTCCGACTGGGTGGTCGACATCGGCCCCGGGGCGGGGGAGCACGGCGGCCAGGTGGTGCACAGCGGCCCGTTTCACGAGCTGGAGCGGCACGACACCTCGATCACCGGCGCCTACCTGTCGGGTCGGCGGAGCATCCCGGTCCCGGCGGTCCGGCGTCCGGTGGACCGCTCGCGGCGGCTGACCGTGATCGGGGCCCGCGAGCACAACCTGCGTGGCATCGACGTGTCCTTCCCGCTGGGCTGCCTGGTCTCGGTCACCGGGGTGTCCGGCTCGGGGAAGTCCACGCTGGTCAACGACATCCTCGCGACCGTGCTGGCGAACCGGCTCAACGGCGCCCGGCAGGTGCCCGGCCGGCACACCCGGGTCACCGGCCTGGACCAGGTCGACAAGCTGGTCAAGGTCGACCAGTCCCCGATCGGGCGGACCCCGCGGTCCAACCCGGCCACGTACACGGGCGTGTTCGACCGGATCCGCAAGCTCTTCGCCGCCACCACCGAGGCGAAGGTCCGCGGTTACCAGCCCGGGCGGTTCTCCTTCAACGTCAAGGGCGGCCGCTGCGAGGCGTGTGCCGGCGACGGCACCATCAAGATCGAGATGAACTTCCTCCCCGACGTGTACGTGCCGTGCGAGGTCTGCGCTGGTGCCCGGTACAACCGGGAGACCCTTGAGGTGCACTACAAGGGCAAGACCATCGCTGAGGTGCTCGATATGCCGATCGAGGAGGCGGCGACGTTCTTCGAGCCGATCTCGGCGATCCACCGGCACCTCAAGACGCTGGTGGATGTCGGGCTGGGCTATGTCCGGCTCGGGCAATCCGCGCCGACGCTGTCCGGTGGGGAAGCCCAGCGCGTCAAGCTGGCCAGCGAGCTGCAGAAGCGCTCCACCGGCCGCACCGTGTACGTGCTCGACGAGCCCACCACCGGCCTGCACTTCGAGGACATCCGCAAGTTGCTCGGGGTGATCAACGAGCTGGCCGACAAGGGCAACACCGTGATCGTCATAGAGCACAACCTCGATGTGATCAAGTCATCGGACTGGGTGATCGACATGGGCCCAGAGGGGGGCGCGGGCGGCGGTGCAGTGATCGCCGAGGGCTCACCCGAGCAGGTCGCCGCCGTCGACGCCAGCTACACCGGCCAGTTCCTGCGCACCGTTGTCGACGTGCAGCATGCGACCCCGCCGCGGCGTCGCCGGGCTACCGTTGCCGCAGGCTCATAGCGCGCAGCCCGTCACCTGCTATCCTGTGCGGTGCGACCAGCTTCCGCTCCGGCGGAAGCGGCAAAGTGGAGCCCCGCTCCCACCCGAACCGCCGCGAGGCGGCCGGGTCCGGTCCCGGAATCCCAGGCGGATTCCGGCGTTTACGTTGTGAGGTGCTGACCAGGCACCAGCGGCGTCGATCGGTCGGATCTGCGGGCCCCGTACGCCAGGAGGCGGCGGGGCCATGCCGTGTCCGGGGGTGTCGGTGGCCCGGGTGGGCAGGCCCGGGTTACCAGCAGGCAGGGTGCTCGCATGCTCGGTCGCGCCGCAGGTATGACGACCGAGGAGGGCCCATCACCGTCGAGACACGCATCAACGACCGCATCCGCGTTCCCGAGGTCAGGTTGGTCGGACCGAATGGCGAGCAGGTTGGCATCGTCCGGATAGAGGACGCACTGCGGCTGGCTCAGGAAGCGGATCTCGACCTGGTCGAGGTCGCGGCGCAGGCCCGCCCGCCGGTCTGCAAGCTCATGGACTTCGGCAAGTTCAAGTACGAGACCGCGCAGAAGGCCCGTGAGTCCCGCCGTAACCAGCAGATGACGGTCATCAAGGAGCAGAAGCTCCGCCCCAAGATTGACTCGCACGACTACGAGACGAAGAAGCGCCATGTCGTGCGATTCCTCGACGCGGGCCACAAGGTGAAGGTCACCATCATGTTCCGGGGTCGCGAGCAGTCCCGGCCGGAGCTGGGGTTCCGGCTGCTACAGCGACTGTCCGACGACGTCGCCGAGCTGGGTTTCGTGGAGACCTCCGCCAAGCAGGACGGCCGGAACATGACGATGGTGCTGGCCCCGCACCGCACCAAGCCACGGGGTGTGCGGGTCGAACGGGATGCGGCCAAACCGGGGGAGCAGCAACCGGCGGAAGAGGGATAACAGCCGTGGGGGTGGTCTTGTGAGGCCGCCACCGCAAGCCCGTCGGGTGTGCGGGCCGGGTCGGCGAGCGCCCGACGATGCATCGACGAGCACATGATCGCCGCCCCAGCCGGGTGGCAGGACGAGGACGGACATGCCGAAGAACAAGACTCATCAGGGCACCGCGAAGCGCGTGAAGGTCTCCGCTACCGGCAAGCTGCTGCGCCAGCGCGCCGGCAAGCGCCACCTGCTGGAGAAGAAGTCCTCCAGGATCACCCGCCGGTTGGCCGGGGTGGTCGAGGTGGCCCCGCCGGACGCCAAGCGGATCCGCACGCTGCTCGGCCGCTGACCGGCCGCTGTCCCCAACCCCGACCCGGGCGGCTAGCCCCGCCCCCGAGACCGACAGGACGAACCAGTGGCACGCGTCAAGCGAGCGGTCAACGCCCAGAAGAAGCGCCGCAGCATCCTGGAAGCCGCCAGCGGCTACCGCGGCCAGCGCTCGCGGCTCTACCGCAAGGCCAAGGAGCAGATCCTCCACTCGATGCAGTACGCCTACCGCGACCGGCGGGCGCGCAAGGGTGACTTCCGGCAGCTCTGGATCACGCGGATCAACGCTGCCGCGCGGCAGAACGGGATGACCTACAACCGGCTCATCCAGGGCCTACGCGTCGCCGAGATCGAGGTGGACCGCAAGAATCTCGCCGAGCTCGCGGTCTGTGACCCGGCAGCGTTCACCGCGCTGGTGGAGATCGCCAGAGCCAACCTGCCGGCCAGCCGTGGGGCCAGCGCCCCCGTGTCCCGGGACGGCGACGCCGCCTGAGTGCCGCGATCCCGGGCGTTGCGTGCACCGAACGGACCCCCCGGGTGGTGGCTGCGCGTGGGCTGCTGCGGCGGCGCGACCGGGAACGAGCTGGGCGGTTTCTCGTCGAGGGTGCCCAGGCTGTGCGCGAGGCCGTCCGGTACGGATCGGTCCACGAGCTGTTCGTCACCGGGCGCGCCGCTGCCCGGCATCCTGACCTGCTCGACGCACCCGGAGCGCGGGTGTCCCTGATCACCGAGCGGGCTGCTGCCGGGCTGTCCGAGACGGCCACGCCGCAGGGCATTGTGGCGGTCTGCGCCGCGCTCGGGCGGCCAGTGGCCGACGCGCTGCGCGGAGTCCGGCTGGTCGCGGTGCTGGCAGGCGTCTCCGACCCGGGCAATGCCGGCACCGTCATCCGGGTGGCCGACGCCGCCGGGGCCGGCGCAGTGCTCTTCGCCGGGGACACCGTCGACCCGCACAACGGCAAATGCGTCCGGGCCTCCACCGGCAGCCTGTTCCACCTCGCATTGGGCGTGGAGCCCGATCCGCGCCGCGCCGTCGCGGCGTGCCAGCAGGCCGGGCTGCAGGTCCTGGCGGCCGACGCCGGCACCGGTCGCGACCTTGACGACGTGGTCGACACCGCAACCTTGGCGGCACCGACCGCGTGGCTGTTCGGCAGCGAGGCGCACGGGCTGGACCGCGGGCTGCTCGCGGCCGCCGACGGCACGGTCGCGGTCCCGCTATACGGGCGCGCGGAGAGCCTGAACCTGGCTGCCGCCGCGGCGGTGTGCCTGTACGCCAGTGCACGAGCACACCGTCGGCGGCCTGAACCCGGACCGATCACCTAGGATCTGGCGAGAACTGACCGGCTACCGGCCCGGCAGGTCCCGCCTGAGGTCGCGGGCCCGCCGCCAGGCCCAGGAGTTTCCACGTTATGTCTGGAACCAACGACGATTATGACCCCAAGCGGGTCGCTGTGCTGGACCCGGAAGTGCTGGCCCAGGCCGTCGAAGACGCCGAGAAGGCCTTCGCCGCCGCCGCCGACTTGGCGGCGCTGGCCGCGGTCAAGCCCGTTCACCTCGGTGACCGGTCGCTGCTGCTGACCGCCCGCCGTGAGATCGGTGCGCTCCCACCGCAGGCTCGCGCCGACGCCGGCAAGCGGCTCAACGAGAGCCGCACGGCCGTGCAGGCAGCCTTCGACCAGCGCCGCGCCGTGCTGGCGGCGCAGCGCGACTCCAGCATGCTGCGGGCTGAGGCCGTCGACGTCACGCTGCCGTGGGACCGCGTGCCAACCGGCGCCCGGCACCCGATCACCTCGCTCTGCGAGCGCATCGCGGACGTGTTCGTCGCGATGGGCTACGAGGTCGCCGAGGGCCCCGAACTCGAGGCGGAGTGGTTCAACTTCGATGCGCTCAACTTCGGCAAGGACCACCCGGCCCGCACCATGCAGGACAGCTTCTACGTCGCACCCGAGGGATCCGGCATGGTCCTGCGCACGCACACCTCCCCGGTGCAGGTGCGCGCCCTGCTGGAGCGGGAGCTGCCGGTGTATGTGGTGTGCCCGGGGCGGACGTTCCGCGCCGACGCCCTGGACGCCACCCACACCCCGGTTTTCCACCAGGTCGAGGGGCTCGCGGTGGACAAGGGCATCACCATGGCACATCTGAAGGGCACCCTGGATGCGTTCGCCCGCGCGATGTTCGGCGAGACCTCCCGGACCCGGCTGCGGCCGCACTTCTTCCCTTTCACCGAGCCCTCCGCCGAGGTCGATGTGTGGTTCCCGCAGCGCAAGGGCGGCGTCGGCTGGGTCGAGTGGGGCGGCTGCGGGATGGTCAATCCGAACGTGCTGCGCGCCTGCGGGGTCGACACCGCGGTCTACTCCGGCTTCGCCTTCGGGATGGGCGTCGAGCGGACCCTGATGTTCCGCAACGGCATCGCCGACATGCGCGACATGGTCGAGGGCGATGTCCGGTTCACCTGCGCGTTCGGAACGGAGACCTGAGACGATGCGCGTTCCCGTGTCGTGGCTGCGCGATCATGTCGCGCTCCCCGAGGCCACCGCTGCCCCGACCGTGGCAGACATCGCAGGTGCCTTCGTCCGGGCCGGCCTCGAAGTCGAGGCGGTGCACCAACTCGGCCCGGTGCGCGGGCCGCTGGTGGTGGGCCGGATACAGGAGATCGAGGAGCTGACCGGCTTCACGAAGACCGTCCGGTACTGCCTGGTCGACGACGGCGAGCCGGCGTCACGTGGGGTCATCTGCGGCGCCGCCAACTTCGCCGTGGGCGATCTGGTGGTGGTGGCCCGGCCTGGCACGGTACTGCCGGGTGACGTCGCGATCGCGTCGCGCACCACCTACGGCCGGACGTCCGACGGGATGATTTGCTCGGCCGCCGAGCTCGGACTCGGCGCGGACCACACCGGGATCATGGTGCTCCCCGCCGGTCTTGCCGTCCCCGGTGCGGGCGCCGTCGAGCTGCTCGGCCTGGATGATGCGGTGATCGAGCTGGCGATCACCCCGGACCGCGGGTACTGCCTGTCGGTGCGGGGGCTGGCGCGCGAGGTGGCCATCGCCTTCGACGCCCCGTACCGGGACCCCGCGCGCTTGGAGGTGCCGCAGACCCAGCGCGCCGCCTGGCCGGTGCACATCGACGACGAGCACGGGTGCCGCAGGTTCGTCGCCCGCCGGGTGTCGGGCGTGGACCCGACTGCCGCGTCTCCCTGGTGGATGCGCCGGAGGCTGCAGCTGGCCGGGATCCGGCCGATCTCCCTGGCCGTCGACATCACCAACTATGTGATGCTCGAGCTCGGTCAGCCGATGCACGCCTGGGACGCCGAAAGGCTGGACGGCGACCTCGTCGTCCGCCGGGCCAGCGAGGGCGAGAAGCTCACCACGCTGGACGGGGTGAGCCGGGAGCTGAATCCGGACGACATGGTGATCTGCGACACCAGCGGCCCGCTGTCCTTGGCGGCGGTGATGGGCGGCCAGAGCACCGAAGTCGGTTCGCAGACCACCAGCGTGCTCCTCGAAGCAGCGATCTGGGACCCGGCCACGGTGGCCCGCACCGCCCGGCGGCACAAGTTGCCCAGCGAGGCGGCCCGGCGCTTCGAGCGCGCGGTGGATCCCGCCCTGCCACCGGTGGCCGCCGAGCTCGCGGCGACGCTGCTGACCCGCTACGGCGGCGGGGAGATCCAGCCGGGCCGCACCGACGTCGGAACACTCCAGCGGCCAACGCCGGTGACGATGCCGATCGAGGCGCCGGACCGGGTGGCCGGGCGGCGCTACGAGAACGGCGCCACGGTCCGCCGGCTAGCCCAGATCGGTTGCGCGGTGGAAGTCGGCGGTGCCAACGGCACCACAACGGTCACCGCCGTCCCGCCGTCGTGGCGGCCCGACCTGGTTGCACCGGCCGACCTCATCGAAGAGGTGCTGCGGCTGGAGGGCTATGACACCATTCCCTCCGAGCTCCCGTCGGCCCCGCCTGGCCGCGGGCTCACCGCGGGGCAGCGCCGCCGCCGGGCGATCTCCCGGGCGCTCGCCGACGCGGGCTACGTAGAGGTGCTGCCCAGCCCGTTCGTCTCGGCCACCACCTGGGACGCATTCGGCCTGCCCGACAACGATCCCCGGCGGCACACTGCTGCGCTGCTCAACCCGCTGGAATCCGACCGCGACCAGCTGTCCACCATGCTGCTGCCCGGCCTCCTGGAGGCCCTGATCCGCAACGTCTCCCGTGGGCAGCGTGACGTCCTGCTCTACGGCATGGCGCCGGTCGTGCAGCCGCGTCCCGGTGCCGCGCCGCTGCCGGACGTCGGGGTGCACCACCGGCCCAGCGACGCCGAGATCGTCGGCCTGACCAGCGCGCTGCCCACCCAGCCGCTGCACGTGGGTGTCGTGCTCACCGGGCAGTGGGAGCACCCTGGCTGGTGGGGCGCTGGCCGGACCGGCAGCTGGGCCGACGCCGTGCAGGCCGCGCGGCTGGTCGGGCGCGCCGCCGGAGTCGAGTTCGGGGTGCGCGCCGCCGAGACCGCGCCGTGGCATCCCGGCCGGTGTGCGCAGCTGCGGGTCGGCGAGGTGACGGTGGGGCATGCCGGGGAACTGCACCCTGCGGTGATCGAGGCCCTGGGACTGCCGGCGCGGACCTGCGCGATGGAACTCGATCTCGACGCGCTGCCGCTGATCGAGCATCGCCCAGCACCCGCGGTGTCGCCCTACCCACCGGTGCTGCAGGACGTCGCGCTGGTGGCGGACCTGGCTGTGTCGGCCGCCGACCTGACCGCCACGCTGCGCCGGGGCGCCGGGGAGCTGCTGGAGGACGTGCGCCTGTTCGACGTCTACACCGGTGACCAGATCGGCAAGGGAAAGCGGTCGATGGCCTTCGCCCTGCGGTTCCGCGCCCCAGACCGCACCCTCACCGCCACCGAGGCCACCGCCGCACGCGACGCCGCCGTGACAGCCGCCATCAACACCCACAACGCCACCCTGCGCTCCTGATACCGCGCTCCTGATACCGCGCGTTCTGGATGCAGAACGCGCGAATAACCGCGTTCTGCATCCAGACTGCGGGGTAGCGGGGGTTGCATGACTTTGCGCTTATGTGCATAATTATTCGTATGGTGTTCGGGGTTGCGGTGGCTGGGGCTAGTGGGTATGCGGGTGGGGAGCTGCTTCGGCTGCTGCTCGGTCACCCGGAGATCGAGATCGGCGAGCTGACGGCGGGCGGCAACGCCGGGAGCACGCTCGGCGAGCACCACCCGCATCTCATCCCGCTGGCCGAGCGCATCCTGTCCGACACCACGGCGACGCGGCTAACCGGGCACGACGCGGTGTTCCTCGCCCTGCCGCACGGTCATTCCGCGGCTCTGGCCGCCGAGCTACCCGAGGACACCGTGGTGATCGACTGCGGGGCTGATCACCGGCTCGCGGACCCAGCGGCCTGGCAGCGTTGGTACGGCTCTGACCACCCCGGGACCTGGCCTTACGGGCTGCCCGAGCTGCCAGGTGCGCGAGAGAAGCTGCGGGGGGCCCGCCGGGTCGCGGTGCCCGGCTGCTACCCGACGGTGGTCAGCCTCGCGCTGGCACCAGCGCTCAACGCCGGGCTGGTAGACCCCGAAGTCGTGGTGACCGCCGTGTCCGGCACCTCGGGAGCCGGGCGCGCCCTCAAGCCGCACCTGCTGGCGTCGGAGGTGATGGGCTCGGCCAGCGTCTACGGGGTGGCCGGCGCGCACCGGCACACCCCGGAGATCGCCCAGAACCTCGCCGGCGCCGCCGGCCGCCCGGTCGCCGTGTCGTTCACCCCGGTGCTGGCGCCGATGCCACGCGGGATCCTGGCCACCTGCACCGCAGCGCTGCGCCCGGGCACCGACCACGAGATGGTCCGCAACGCTTACCACGCCGCGTACGACGCGGAACCGTTCGTGCATCTGCTGCCAGCGGGCCGCTGGCCGGCCACCGGCGCCGTGCAGGGCTCCAACTCCGTGCAGGTGCAGGTGGCAGTGGACGCCGACGCCGGCCGGCTGGTCGCTGTCGGTGCCATCGACAACCTCACCAAGGGCACCGCGGGGGCCGCGGTGCAGTGCCTCAACCTGGCGCTGGGACTTCCCGAGACCACCGGCCTGCCAGCCTGGGGGATCTCCCCGTAACCCCAACACAGCACCCCAACACAGCGAGGGAGGGCACATGAGCGTCACCGCAGCCAGCGGGTTCCGGGCGGCCGGAGTCGCCGCCGGCATCAAGGCCAGCGGCAGGCTGGACCTGGCCCTGGTGGTCAACGAGGGGCCCTCCAGAGCGGCCGCGGGGGTGTTCACCCGCAACCAGGTCAAGGCCGCGCCGGTGCTGTGGTCGGCGCAGGTGCTCACCGGGCGTCGGCTGCGCGCCGTCGTGCTGAACTCCGGCGGCGCCAACGCCTGCACCGGTCCTGGCGGATTCCAGGACACCCACGCCACCGCCGAGCGGGTCGCCCAGGTGCTGGACTGCGGGGCAATCGAGGTTGCGGTGTGCTCCACCGGGCTGATCGGCGAGCGGCTTCCGCTGGACGCCGTGCTATCCGGGGTCGACACCGCCGCCGCGGCACTGGCCGCGACGCCGGAGGCCGGCCTGGCCGCGGCCACCGCAGTGCTCAGCACCGACACCGTCCCCAAGCAGGCCGCGGTCACCAGCGCGGGCTGGGCGGTCGGCGGGTTCGCCAAGGGAATCGGCATGATCGCGCCCAGCCTGGCCACCATGCTCTGCGTGCTCACCACCGACGCCGCCGTCGACGAGTCCACCCTCGACGCTGTGTTGCGCTGCGCCACGAGCGAGACATTCGAGCGCCTGGACATCGACGGTAGCTGCTCGACCAACGACACCGTGCTGCTGCTCGCGTCGGGTGCCTCGGGGGTTATGCCAGATCGGGCGGAGTTCGCCGCCGCGGTACGGCAGGTGTGCCACGAGCTGGTCAAGAGTCTGCAGGCCGACGCCGAGGGCGTCACCAAAGAGATCGCGATCACCGTCGGTGGGGCGGCCAGTGATGCTGACGCGCTCGTGGCGGCCCGTGCGGTCGCCCGGGACAGCCTGGTCAAGACGGCCTTGTTCGGCTCCGACCCCAACTGGGGACGGATCGCCGCCGCGGTGGGTGCCTCCGCCGCCACCGTGGCCGCCGACACACTCGACGTCCGGATCAACGGGCTGCTGCTCTGCCAGAGCGGCGCGGTGGCGGCCGACCGCTCGAAGGCGGATCTGTCCGGCCGGGAGATCACCGTGGAGGTCGACCTGCACCTCGGCGAGGGGCAGGCCACCGTACTCACCACAGACCTCTCACCCGGGTACGTCGACGTGAACAGCGCGTACTCGTCATGACCTCCGGGTCACGAATCGACACGGCAGCCCGGAAGGCAGTGGTGCTTGCCGAGGCGCTGCCCTGGCTGCTGCGTTTCCACGGGGCCACTGTCGTGATCAAGTACGGCGGCAGCGCGATGCTGGACGACCAGCTCAAGCGGGCCTTCGCGCAGGACATGGTCTTCCTGCGGCTGGCTGGGTTACGCCCCGTCGTGGTGCACGGCGGCGGGCCCCAGATCAACGCGATGCTGGACCGGCTGGGCATTGCCGGGGAGTTCCGCGGCGGCCTGCGGGTCACCACTGCCGAGACGATCGACGTGGTGCGCATGGTGCTGTTCGGCCAGGTGGGCCGGGAGCTTGTCGGGCTGATCAACGCGTACGGTCCGTTCGCCGTCGGCATCTCCGGCGAGGACGCGCACCTGTTCACCGCCGCCCGGCGCACCGCCACCGTGGACGGCGAGCAGGTCGACGTGGGGCTGGTCGGCGATGTGGTCGCGGTGAATCCCGCCGCGGTGCTCGACATCGTCAACGCCGGGCGCATCCCGGTGGTATCCGGTTTGGCCCCGGACGTCGACGGCGTCGTGCACAACGTCAACGCGGACACCGCCGCCGCGGCGCTGGCCGTCGCGCTGGGTGCCGGGAAACTCGTCATGCTCACCGACGTCGAGGGGCTCTACGCCGACTGGCCGGACCGGTCCAGCCTGCTGTCCGAGGTGACTGTGGACCAGCTGGAGGGGCTGCTGCCGGGACTGTCCGCCGGGATGGTGCCGAAGATGGAGGCCTGCCTGCGGGCGGTGCGGGGCGGGGTGCCCCGGGCTCATGTCATCGACGGCCGGGTGGCGCACTCGGTGCTGCTGGAGGTGTTCACCACGGAGGGGGTGGGGACGATGGTGCTGCCCGAGGAGGGTCACGGCGGATGACTACCGCGAACTATCAGCGGCGCTGGCAGGCCGCGTTGATGGCCAACTACGGCACGCCCCCGCTGGCGCTGGCCCGTGGCGTCGGCGCGGAGGTGTGGGACACCGACGGCCGCCGCTACCTGGATCTGCTCGGCGGTGTCGCGGTGAACGCGCTGGGCCACGCGCACCCGGCCATCGTGCGCGCCGTCACCGAGCAGATCGCCACCCTCGGGCAGGTCTCGAACCTGTACCTCAGCGAGCCGGCGCTCACCCTTGCCGAGACCCTGCTCGACCTGCTCGGCGCCACCGGATCGGGACGGGTGCTGTTCGGCAACTCCGGTGCGGAAGCCAACGAGGCCGCATTCAAGATCGCCCGGCGCACCGGGCGGCGGAAGATGATCGCCGCGTACGGTGCCTTTCATGGCCGCACCATGGGGGCGCTTGCGCTCACCGGGCAGCCCGCCAAGCGGGATCCCTTCGAGCCCATGCCGCCCGGTGTGGTCTTCGTGCCCTACGGCCACCCCGCGGCCCTGGAGTCAGTGGTCGATGAGGACACTGCCGCGGTGTTCCTCGAGCCCGTCCAGGGCGAGAACGGCGTGGTGATCCCGCCAGCGGGCTACCTGCAGGCTGCCCGGGAGATCACCGCCGCGCGTGGGGCGCTGCTGGTGCTGGACGAGGTCCAGACCGGTATCGGCCGGACCGGCACCTGGTTCGCCCACCAGTCCGCAGGGGTGACTCCCGACGTGGTGACGCTCGCCAAGGGGCTCGGCGGGGGGCTCCCGATCGGCGCTTGTGTCGGGATCGGACCTGCCGCGCACCTGCTGCAGCCCGGCCAGCACGGCTCCACCCTCGGTGGCAACCCGGTCTGCTGCGCGGCCGCGCTGGCCGTGCTGGCGACCATCGCCGCAGACGGGTTACTCGATCACGCCGCGCGGCTCGGTAAGGAGATCGCCGCCGGGGTAGCGGCGCTGCACCACCCACTTGTCGGGTCGGTGAGTGCGGCGGGCCTGCTCATCGGGATCGGGCTGACCTCGCCGGTCTCCGCCGCAGTCGCCACCGCCGCGCGGGAGGCGGGCTTCCTGGTCAACCCTGCCGTTGCGGACCGGGTCCGGCTCGCCCCGCCGCTGGTGCTCACCCAGGGCCAGGCGCGGGAGTTCCTCGTTGCTCTGCCCGCGATCCTGGACGGGGTGCAGTAGCGATGCCGAGGCACTTCCTGCGCGATGACGATCTCACCCCGGCCGAGCAGCGGGAGATCCTCGACCTGGCTGACGAGTTCAAGGCCGACCCGTTCGGGCGCACCCCGCTGGCCGGTCCGCGATCCGTCGTGGTGATCTTCGAGAAGAGCTCGACGCGAACCCGGCTGTCTTTCGAGATCGGCATCGCCCAGCTCGGCGGCAACCCAGTGATCATCGACGCCCGCACGATGCAGATGGGCCGTGAGGAGACCATCGAGGACACGTCGCGGGTGCTGTCCCGCTACGCCGACGCCGTGGTGTGGCGCACCTTCGCGCAGCGCCGGATCAACGCCATGGCCAGCGTCTCGCGGGTGCCAGTGGTCAACGCGCTCACCGACGAGTTCCACCCCTGCCAGGTGCTCGCCGACCTGCAGACCATCCGGGAGCGGCACGGCCGCCTGGCCGGGCTCACCCTGACCTACCTGGGCGACGGGGCGAACAACATGGCGCACTCCCTGCTGCTCGGCGGTGCCACCGCCGGGCTGCACGTCCGGATCGCCGCTCCGGACGGGTTCCAGCCGATGCCTGAGGTGCTGCTCGCGGCGAAGCACCGCGCGGCCGAGACCGGGGGAAGCGCCGCCGTGCTCGCCAACTCCCTCGCGGCGGTCGACGGGGCCGATGTCCTGGTGACCGACACCTGGACCTCGATGGGCCAGGAGAGCGACGGGCTCGACCGGGTCACCCCGTTCCGGCCGCTGCAGATCAACACCGAACTGCTGGATCGGGCCTCCGGAGGAGGCGCTAAGAAGATCACCGTGCTGCACTGCCTGCCCGCGCACCGCGGGGCCGAGATCACCGACGAGGTGCTCGACGGCCCGGCCAGCGTGGTGTGGGACGAAGCGGAGAACCGGCTGCACGCGCAGAAAGCGCTGCTGACCTGGTTGCTGGATCCGGAGCGCGCGGCATGACATCCACCCGGGTCGGTCGGCAGGCCCGCATCGTCGAGCTGGTAACCCACCGCGCGGTGCGCAGCCAGACGGAGCTGGCCGCGCTGCTCGCCGGCGAAGGCATCGACGTCACTCAGGCCACCCTGTCCCGGGACCTCGACGAGCTCGGCGCGGTGAAACTGCGTGGCGTGGACGGCGGTGCGCCGGTGTATGTCATCCCTGAGGACGGCAGCCCGGTGCGCGCGGTGGAAGGCGGCACTGACCGGCTGGCGCGGGTGCTGTCCGAGCTGCTGGTCTCCGCCGACGCCAGCGCCAACCTGGCGGTGCTGCGCACACCGCCCGGGGCAGCACACTACGTGGCCAGCGCGCTGGACCGGGCGGCGCTGACCGATGTGGTCGGCACCATCGCCGGCGACGACACCGTCCTGGTGGTCGCCCGCGAACCTCTTCGTGGGGCGCAGCTCGCGGAGCGGTTCATGGCGCTAGCGCGCCCCGTGAGTGCGAATCAGGGCTATAACACTGTTTGCCACTCACGGCCTCGACCGAAGGGAGAACAGGAATGAACGAGCGGGTGGTGCTGGCCTACTCCGGTGGGCTGGACACTTCAGTGGCGATCGGGTGGATCGCCGAGGAAACCGGAGCTGAGGTCGTTGCCGTCGCGGTCGATGTCGGCCAGGGTGGCGAGGATCTGGAGACGATTCGCCAGCGGGCGCTGGCTTGCGGCGCGGTGGAGGCCGTCGTCACCGACGCCCGCGACGAGTACGCCGAGCAGTACTGCCTCCCGGCCCTGCAGGCCAACGCGCTGTACATGGACCGCTACCCGCTGGTGTCGGCGCTGTCCCGGCCACTGATCGTCAAGCACCTGGTCGCAGCCGCGAGGCACCACGGCGCGACCACCGTGGCGCACGGCTGCACCGGCAAGGGCAACGACCAGGTGCGCTTCGAGGTCGGCATCGGCGCGCTCGCCCCGGATCTGCGGGTGATCGCCCCGGTCCGGGACTACGCGTGGACCCGGGAGAAGGCGATCGCCTACGCCGGCGAGCGCGGCCTGCCCATCGACGTCACAAAGCGCTCGCCGTTCTCCACCGATCAGAACATGTGGGGCCGGGCGGTGGAGACCGGGTTCCTTGAGGATCTGTGGAACGCCCCGACCAAGGACGTGTACTCCTACACCAGTGACCCGGATGAGTTCACACCGCCGGATCAGCTGGTGATCACCTTCGAGTCCGGGGTCCCGGTCGCCATCGACGGCGCCCCGGTAACAGTGCTCGAAGCGATCCAGCAGCTCAACGAGCGGGCCGGGGCGCACGGTGTCGGTCGGCTGGACCTCGTGGAGGACCGGGTGGTCGGCATCAAGAGCCGTGAGGTCTACGAGGCACCCGGGGCGATTGCGCTGATCACCGCGCACCAGGAGCTGGAGAACGTCACTGTCGAGCGTGACCTGGCCAGGTACAAGCGCAACGTCGAGCAACGCTGGACCGAACTGGTCTACGACGGCTTGTGGTTCTCCCCGCTCAAGCGGGCGCTGGACGCATTCGTCGCCGACTCCCAGCGCCACGTCACCGGCGAGATCCGGATCGAGCTGGCCGGCGGCCGCGCTACGGTGACCGGACGGCGCAGCCCGCAGTCGCTCTACGACTTCAACCTCGCCACCTACGACGCGGGCGATACTTTCGACCAGTCCCTGGCCACGGGGTTCGTGCAGCTGTGGGGGCTGCCGTCGAAGATCGCCGCCCGGCGGGACCTGCTGGCCGGGGTCGCGCCATCGACACAGCGAGGTCTCTCGTCGTGACCGCGCTCTGGGGTGGCCGGTTCAGCGGGAAACCGGCCGATGCGCTGGCCGCGCTGAGCCTGTCGACGCACTTCGATTGGCGGCTCGCCCGGTACGACATCCGAGGTTCCCGGGCACACGCCCGCGTGCTACACGGCGCTGGGCTGCTCGACGACGGTGAGCTGGACGCGATGCTCGACGCACTCGACCGCCTTGACGCCGACGTCAGCTCCGGCGCGTTCGTCCCGGTGCCTGAGGACGAGGACGTGCACACCGCCCTGGAGCGGGGCCTGATCGAGCGCGCCGGACCGGAGCTCGGCGGTGCATTGCGGGCCGGCCGCTCCCGCAACGACCAGGTTGCGACGTTGTTCCGGATGTGGCTACGCGACGCTGCCCGCCGGGTCGCCGCCGCAACCCTGGACGTGATCGACGCCTTGCTCGACCAGGCGCGGGCGCACCCGGATGCACCCATGCCGGGCAAGACCCATCTGCAGCACGCGCAACCCGTGCTGCTCGCTCACCATCTGGGAGCCCACGTTCAGGCCCTGCTGCGTGACGTCGAGCGGTTGCGTGACTGGGATAGCCGGGCCGCCGTCTCACCCTACGGTTGCGGTGCCCTGGCCGGCTCGTCGCTCGGCCTCGATCCGGCAGCGGTGGCCGCCGAACTCGGCTTTGCTGCCCCGGTGGAGAACTCGATCGACGGCACGGCATCGCGGGACTTCGCCGCCGAGGCCGCGTTCGTGCTCGCGATGCTCGCCGTCGACCTGTCCCGGATCGCCGAGGAGATCATCCTCTGGGCCACCGCCGAGTTCAGTTACGTCGCGCTGGACGATGCCTACTCAACCGGCAGCTCGATCATGCCGCAGAAGAAGAACCCCGATGTGGCCGAGCTGGCCCGAGGCAAGGCGGGCCGGCTGATCGGCAATCTGACCGGGCTGCTGGCCACGCTCAAGGCACTGCCGCTGGCCTACAACCGGGACCTGCAGGAGGATAAGGAGCCGCTGTTCGACTCCGTCGACCAACTCGAGCTGCTGCTGCCCGCGATGGCCGGGATGATCGGCACCCTCACCTTCTACACCGACCGGCTCGTCGAGCTGGCGCCGACTGGGTTCACCCTGGCCACCGATCTCGCGGAATGGCTGGTGCGCCAGGGCGTGCCGTTTCGCACCGCGCACCACGCGGCGGGGGCCTGCGTGCGGCTGGCCGAGCACCGCGGGGTGGGGCTGACGGAGCTGTCCGAGATGGAACTCACCGCCATCCATCCCGAGCTCTCCACCGACGTCCACCGGGTGCTCACCGTCGCTGGGTCGATCGGCTCCCGCGACGCTTACGGGGGTACCGCGCCCGAGCGCGTGGCCGAGCAGTTGCAGCGCGCCCGGCACGCAGCTGGCAGGCACCGGAGCTGGATCACCTCGTGAGGTCAGGGACTGTCACCCGCGAGTGCCTCGCCGTGGACGTCCTGCCGGCTGCCCGGCTGCTGCTGGGCAGCCACCTGGTCGCTGACCGACCGGACGGCCAGGTGGCGGTCCGCCTCATCGAGCTGGAGGCCTATCGCGGCTCCGACGATCCGGCGGCGCACTCCTACCGTGGCCGTACCGCCCGCAACGCCGTCATGTTCGGTCCCCCCGGGCATCTGTACGTGTATTTCGTCTACGGACTGCACTTCTGCGCCAACATCTCATGCCTGCCTGACGGGGAACCTGGCGCGGTGCTATTGCGCGCCGGCGAAGTCGTCTCGGACCTCGACATCGCCCGGCTGCACCGGCCCACCGCGCGGTCCGATGCCGAACTTGCCCGGGGCCCGGCCAGGCTGGCGACGCTGCTTGGACTACGCCGGGAGCACAACGGCCTGGACCTCACCGATCCCACCTCGCCGGTGCGGCTAGTGCCCGGCGATCCGGTGCCTGCCGAGCGAATGCGCACCGGTCCCCGGGTGGGTGTCGCCGCCGCGCAAGACCGGCCTTGGCGGTTCTGGGTGCACGGCAGCCCGGCGGTGTCGGCGTACCGCCGGCGCCGCCAACCCGTCTGACCTGCGCGACACGCCGATTTGACTTTCACCGTGCGCTCCGCGTAGCTTTCCTCTTGCTTCGCGGGGGACCGGACGAAACGTCTACAGCGCTGATGGCGCCAGGCGACAGTCGGACCCCCCCGGGAAGTGTGACTCGGACTGCTGGTAAGCTCGATGGGTCGCCGGAGCTGTACGGAACCTCTCGCTGAGGTTAATCAATCGGAACCGGGCACGTAAAAATGAGTCACCCCAGAGCAGCTGCCGTCGTGGTGGTTCGTGATGGTGTGTGTTTGTTCTTTGAGAACTCAACAGTGTGCCGAATGTTAGTGCCATGATTTGTTTTGGCCCTGTTTCTGGGGTTTTTGTGCTGTGTTACTGTGTGTTGTGTTTGCTAGTGATCAGTGCG
>JBOHFT010000027.1:0-35961 GCA_050699815.1 Pseudonocardiaceae bacterium
TCACCGGACAGCGTGTCGGTAAAGCCGCCACCGCCGCAGAGCAGGTCGATACCGGCGCCGGCGTTAAGGGTGTCGATGCCGTTCTTGCCCAGCAACACGTCGGGCCCGGCGGTGCCGGTCAGCGTGTTGAAGCTGTTGGTGCCGGCGATCACGGTGAGCGTGGTGGTCGCGGTGGCCGCACCGTCGGAGACGGTGATGGTCACGATGGCCTGCCCGGACGAGGTGGGGATGGTGGCGGCGGTCAGGGTGCGGGTGGCGCCCGCGCCGCCGGGGGTGAGGCTGGCGTTGGGGAGCAGGGGCTGGTTGGACGAGGTCGCCGTCACGGTGAGGGTGGCGGGATTGGTGTCGGGGTCGGCCAGCGCCAGGACGCTGGTGGCGGTGGTGCCGTTGGTGTCGCACGCCCCACCGACGGCGACCGCCACCGTCGGGGCGTCGTTGACCGCGGTCACCGTGATCGTCACGGTGACCGGGGCGGAGGTGGTGGGGCCGTTGCTGGCGGTGTAGGTGAAGGAGTCGGTGCCAGCGAAGTTGGCCGCCGGGGTGTAGCTGAACGACCCGTCCGCGTTGAGCGTCACCGTCCCATGGGCCGGCCCCGCGCCCAGGGTGGCCGTCAGCGGGCCACCGGTGTCGTTGCCCAGCACCCCCGGTGCGGGCACGGTCAGCGGGGTGTCCTCGCTGGTGGTGTAGGTGTCGCCGACCGCGCCGGCGACAGCGAAGGCGAGCCTGGCGACCGACGGATCATGGTCGCTGAGCTGGTCCTCGAACTCGGCGTTGACGTGCACTGCGTCGTACCCGGCCACCGGCACCAGGTTGTTGGAGACGATGATGTGGTCGAGCACCTGGCTGTTGCCGTCGAACACAAAGCCGTATCGCTCCTCCACCGGCAGCGTCGTCACCAGCGACGTGTAACCGGCGTCGGTGATCGTCGTCACCGGGGCGGAGAACGGGAAATCGTTCAGGTCACCGGCCACCACGATGCTGGCACCGGGATCGATGCCCTGGATCTGCTCGATGAAGTCGCGCACCAGGATCGCCTGCTGCTGGCGCTGCACCTCACTACCCAGCACCGGCGGCTGGAACCGGCCCCACTCGGCGTCGTCGCCGCCCTTGGAGTTCCAGTGGTTGCCGACCACGAAGATCGTGCGCCCGGCGTAGGTGAACTCGCCGACCAGCGGCTTGCGGCTGTTGGCGAACGCAGGATTGGCGGGATCGATGCGGCCGGGGCTGAACTCCAGCTGCGGGCCGCTGCCGACGGCCTGCACCGAGTTGGCGGTGGTCGAGGTGGCGCCGGGCCGGTCGACGAAGGCGACGCCGCGGTCGGCGCGGAACAGGAAGCCCTGGCGGATGTTGCCGTTCGGCGCCCCACCGTCCGGGTTGCCCGGCGCAGGGTCGATCTGGCGGAACTCGTACGTCGGGCCACCGGGCAGGGCGTCGATCGCGGCGATGAGCCGGTTCCAGGTCTGCGTCGCGATCACGCCACCGGCGGCCTCACCGTTGTCGTCCTGGATCTCCTGGACCACCACGATGTCCGGGGCACCCATGTTGGTCACGACCTGGCCGGCCAGCCCGTCGAACTTGGCCTGGTCCTCGAGGAAGTCGAGGTTCTCGACATTGAACGTGCCGACGGTCAGCTGGCCGGGGGCCCCGCCCAGCAGGCTGGTCGTCTCCCGCGGCAGGCCGCCGTCGACCAGCGGGGGCAGGGCCTGCGACGGGAGCAGCACGTAGTTGCCGAAGTCGTAGAACATGATGCCAGTGACATCGGCGCTGAAGGAATCGCCGACGTTGGGCGCCGGGAGCCCGCCGAGGCCGTTCAGGCGGGGACTGTCGGCGAGGAAGATCCGCTCCGGGTTCCGGTCGGCGCTGCTGGGCAGCACAATGCCGCCCCGCGGGCTGCGGGGGCCGGCCGCCGCCAGGTCGCCGGGCACCACCACCACCTCGAAGTTCTTACGGCTGACGACGTCGGGGTCGTCAACCCGGATCTGCATGTTTTCGAGGCTCTCGGAGAAGTCGAGTCCGTCGGTCGCGGGGTCGAAGGTGCTGCCGTTCTCGACGTTGCCTCCAGCAGCATCGTCCTCGATGATCGCCAGCGGGGGCGTGCGGTCAGCCGTGGGGCCGCCGACGGTGGTGACCGGCAGGGCGGCACCGGTGGACACCAGCGTCACCGTCGCGTTCTCGATCTCCGTGACGGTGAGGTTGTCGAACGCCGCCGCCGTGGGCGCGCACCCGCTGTCGCAGCCGGGGCGGAACTCGGTGACGGTCCCGGACACACTCACCAGGTTGCCGACCGACGCGGCGGCCGGCGGGGCGGAGCCGGTGAACACGAAGATGCCCTCCGACGTGGCCGGGTCGGCGTCGGGAACGGGATCCTCCATAGAGAACCCGTTGCTGCGCACGGCGGTGACGACGCCGGGCACACCGGTGACCGCCTGGCCGGGGTCGGTGATCAGCGGCGCCGCGAACGGCGAGAGGTGGCCCGCGCCCTGGATGTCGTGGATGCGGGCGGGCACGCCGCCGAGGGCGAAGACCGAGGTGTGGGACTTGCGGAACTGCGCCGTCGGGAGCTCCTTGGCGATGATCCCGTCGCCGTACCAGATCGTGTCGCCGCTGTCGGCGAACAGGCGCAGGGCGCTGGAACTGGTGAGCGGGTCGGGCAGTGCGGCGATGGCCTCATAGGAGCCCTGGCCGCTGCCGCCGCCGTTGGCGGTGCTGAGGTCGGCGCCCCGCCGCACCGGCGCGCTGGCCGGGTTGCCGTCCCAGGTCCACAGCGCCTGCTGGGGGGGATCGCCGCCGGCCGCCCGGCCCGAGACGATGAGGTACTGGTTCGCGGCGTTGCGGCGGAGCTCGCGGACGCCCCCGAGGCCGAGGTCCCACTCGAACGGCGCGCCGAACGTGGCGGGGCCGGCGCCGGTGACGAGCGTGGCGAGGTTGGTCACCGGCACCACCAGGGCATTCGGGCGGGCCGGGATCGCGACGTTGGGCGCCCGGAAGGCGACGTAGGCGGTGGTGCCGTCGGGCGCGAACTCCAGGCCCTCGATGTTGAAGCCCCGGCCCTGCCCCGGGGGGGTGCTGGCGGGGTCGGCGGCCTCGGGCGCGGTGCCGGTGGCGGCGCTGGCCGCCAGGCCGTAGAACCCGGCCCCGAGACCGTGGCCGTTGGCGTTGTCCCAGGCGATGAGGTCGGTGCGCAGCCCGCTGTAGAAGCCGACGAAGCTCAGCGTCGCGCTCGCCCCGGTGCCGGTGACGTCGGTGGCGAACAGCCGCTGGCGGTTCGGGCGGGCGTTGCCGCTGGAGGAGTTGCCGTGCGAGGCGAGCCAGTAGATGCGGTTGCCGACCCGGGCCGACGCCTCGATATCCACCTCACGGGGGATCCCGCCGGAGAGGTCGGTCAGCGCCAGGTTGGCCGTGAAGTCGAACGCCGCCACCGGCAGGCCGGAGTTGGCGGTGTCGTACAGCCGGATCGTCTGGTTCTCGTCGTCAGCCACGAACGCGAACCCGCTGCCGGCGTCGACGGCGGTGGAGGCGTCGGCCGCGCCGTGGTGGAACCGGGTGGTGCTGGGCACCGCCGCCGGGGCCGAGGCCGCGTACGAGAAGGTGGACTCGGCGAACAGACCGCCGCCGTCGGTGACCCGGATGGTGACCGTGGCGTAGCCGACGCCGACGGGGTCGAACGACAAGGTGCGGGTGGCGCCGGTTCCGGTGGCTGCGATGCCGCTGTCGGGCAGAACCGCCTGGTTCGACGAGGTGGCGGTGACAGTCAGTGAGCCGACCGGGGTCTCGGCGTCACCGACTGTCACCGTGGCGGTCGGGCCGCTCGGGTCGTTGTCGGCGTCGGCCAGCGGCGGCGGGCTCGTGATGGTGGGCGGCGTGTTACCGGGCGGCGGCACCGTCACTGTCGCCGTCCGGCTGTCGTCGGTGCCGGTGGTGTTGCTGACCCGCACCCAGTACGACGTCGTGACGGTCAGTGGCGGGGTGGTGAACGAGGAGCCCGTTGCCACCGGGGTGGACGTGTCCCCCGAGATACCCCGGTACCACTGGTACGACAGCGGGGCGGTGCCGGTGGCGACCACGCTGAGCGTCGCGGTCTGGCCGCTGGAGATGGTGGTGTCGTCGGGCTCATCGGTGATCGTGGGGGCGACGGCGCCGCAGTTGTCGGCCGTGACCGGCGCCAGCGCGATGCCCCGCACGGCGGTGTTCACCGCGCCGGTGACGATGGTCGACAGCGACCCGGTGATCGGGGCATCGAAGGCGGCCGGGTCGGTCAGCGTCTGGACGCGGTTGTCGGTCGTGGTCACCCACAGCGTCGCCGACACCGCGTCGCCCACACCGGCGACACCGCGCAGGGTGGCGGTGATGCGGCCCCGGGCGGTCCACGTGGTGCCGTCGAACGAGTACTTCCGCAGACCGCCCGCGCTGGCGCCCTGGTCGTCGGCGAGGTAGGCGGTGTCGAGGCCGGCGATCGCCGCGCTGCGGTCGAGCAGCACGGCGCCGTACGGGCTCGACGAGTTGGCGCCGCCGTTGGTGGTGTCGATCACCCGGGTGGCTGCCTGCCCGGCCGTCGTCGGCAGGCCCGTGCCGACCTGGTTCAGCCCGGTGTTGGCGCCCGAGCCGGACGACACGTACAGCTGGCCGTCCTGGATCGTGACCCACCGCATGTTGGTGTTCGTGGTGCTCACCGGGTTCGAGGCCGTGGCGCCGAGCATCGCGTGGCGCACACCGCCGGCGTTGCCACCGAGCCAGAACCGGGAGCCGTTGTCGGTCACGGCGGAGCGGACGTTGTCGCCCGAGAAGGCGTCGGTGAGAGCGGTCGTGGTGTCGATGACGCCGTCGCCGTCGACGCGGGCGACGACCCGGTTCACCGCCGCCGACGTGGTGTTGGCGACTCCTGCGGTGCCCACGGCCGCGTCGTAGCCGGCCAGGGTGAGGAAGGCGCCGTCGCTGGAGCGGGCCAGCCCCAGGTTCGAGGTGGCCGACCCGCTGTTGACGAAGCGCCGGTTGGCGCCTGATGGGACGGTCGGGAGCGCGATCGTCTGCACGAACGTGCCGGCCCGGGTGTACTCGTCGAGGAACACCGCAGTGCCGGTGTTGTTCAGGGCCGAGGAGCCGTCGCCGACGCGGCTCACCACGATGTTGTCGGAGCAGAACTCGGCCGCCACCGCCGATGGTGCCGCCGCGACGCCGAGGGCGAGCAAGCCGGCGAGCAGGCCGAGGACGGTGACGACGGCACCAGCGCGGCGCGGCGCGGCGGAGCCAGTGCTACGGGACGAGTGAACACGCACGAGACTCTCCAGGGCTGCAGGAAGACGGCCTCCAGCACGCTATGTTCCGGATCCCGCCGATAAACGTCCTGGCCGAAGTGTTAATTTGTCGGCTGTCCCCTGCTCGCTCGCTGCCCGCAACCAGTTAGCATGCAGGCATGGCTCAGGTGACCTGGCGTGCTCCGGACGAGCTTGTCACCCGGGTGCGTCGCGCCGTCGGCCAGCACGGCAGCAGCCTCAACGAGTTCGTCACGCGCGTGCTCGATGCCGCCACGGACCCGGAACTCACCGACGACGAGTCGCTCCGGGTCCGGGAGCGGCTGGCCGCCGCGGGCCTGCTAGCACCAGTCGGCCCGCCCCGACCCAGACCCCCCGGCGGCGACCTGGCCGGCGCCCGGCGTCGGGCTGGCCAGGGTCACCGGCTCGCGGACTTGGTCCGCGACGGCCGCGAGTGATCGTCTTTGCCGATTCCTCAGCCTTGGTGAAGCTCTATGCCGACGAGCCGGACCACCAGCTGGTCCGCGAGCAGGGCAGTCTCTTCTCCGAATTTCCTGCCCCCCGCCAGTCCATTCTCAATATGTACTGATCGGCCAACCTCGAGGCGTCGACGTGGACCCCAAAAATCCGCCGGGCCCTCGGCATCATCCTGCGCACGAGGGCCGCCAGCGCATCGCCGACCAGATCACTCTCACCGCCGCCGACCGGCTGGAGGCGACCGGCCTGGTCACCCCCGCCCAGTCAACCGCCTACCGCGTTGCTGGCCGCGCACCACCAGGCCCCAGCCGAGGTCCACGACCGCCCCGCCATCCGCAAGATCGTCAGACAACACCCGGGAGTGGAGGCGCAGGCGCGGCGGGCCGGTGCGTACCCGGCAGTTGGTCGCCAGGAACGTACTGTGTAGTGTTTCACTACCCAACGTATTAGGCAGGAGCGTCGCATGTCCGCCAACGGTCGGCCTGTCCGGGCAGGTAGCAGTCCTGAAGGCCAGCTGTCCGGAGCTGTTTACCCCAGCCGGGAAGAAGCCCCCCGGGAGCAGGCTGGCCGCCAACGGCCGCCCGAAGCGGTTCAGCGGATTCACTCGGCGTGGGTGCACCGCCCGTACACCGTTGTGCTCTCGGTTGTGCTGCTGGTCCCCGGCGCGCTGGCCGTCGTTTACGGGGACGAGGTGTCCTCCGCACTGAGCAAGATCGCCGCCGACTCCATCTCCCGCCTGATGGGGGTCCTTCTCGTGGTGGGGTCGATGCTTACCCTCGCAGGCATCGCCCGCGGCCGGGCACTGACCGAGACCCTGGGTCTCACGGTCACCGCGATCGGGTGTGCCATCTACGGCTCCGGGGTCGTCCTCGGGCTCGGCCTGCAGGGCGCGGTAGCCGGGAGCGGGTTCCTCGCCATCGCAGCGGCCACGGTCCGGCGGGTCATCACCCTGGCTGACGCCGCCCGGGAAGCCGATCGCCGCCAGTGAGTCCCGACACGCTCCGGTTCGTCCTTCAGGTTGTTGCGATCGCGCTCGGCGGCGGTAGCGTGCAGATGGTCATTTTCCTGATCAAACGCCGCAGTGAGCTGCGCAGCCTGGACGCCACCTCGGGATCAGCGGCGCTCACCTCGGCTAACGAGTACATCGCCACGCTGCAGAATGGGGAGCAGGCGATGCGGGCCCGGTCCGAAGCGATGCAGAAGCAATGGGACACCGAGCGGGCCCTGCTGACCGACGCCTTGGACAACGAGCGCCGGCAGGTCGCCCGGCTGTCCGCGGACGTGGCGCGGTTCAGGGCGGATCTCGCGGTGGCGGAGTCTCAGATCGAGCAGTTGACGCGCTACGGCCGCCCGTCGGCGCGCTACGGCCGCCTGTCGGCGGAGTAGAGCGGCGCGGTAAGCGGGCGCCTCGACCATCGACGCCGAGCTGGGGAGTCGCAGGGCGTGCAGGTGGCTGTCGAGCGACAATGCGTGCAGGCTTACCCGGTGCCAGATCATCGAAAAACCTACACCCACGGCCACCACGACAGTGTGCTGCGGTCACAACGCTGGCGCACGGCGGGCAACTCCGCCGCTTACCTGATCCCGCACCTGCAGCCGGGGCAGCAGGTGCTCGACGTCGGCTGTGGTCCGGGCACCATCACCATCGACCTCGCCCGGCTGGTAGCGCCCGGCAGCGTAGTGGGTATCGACAACGAACCGGCGCCGCTGGGGCCGGCCCGGGCCGACGCCCACGGCGTCCGCAACGTGACCTTCGCCGTGGGCGACGTCTACCAGCTGGACTACCCGGACGGCACCTTCGACATCGTGCACGCCCATCAGGTCCTCCAGCACCTGGCGCAGCCCGTCGCCGCGCTGCGCGAGATGCGCCGGGTGTGCCAGCCGGGCGGCTATGTCGCAGTCCGGGACTCCGACTATGCGGCGATGACGTGGCACCCGCCCGAGGTCCAGCTGGACCGCTGGCTGGAGCTGATCCGGCGGGTCATGCGGAGCAACCGAGGCGAGCCGGACGCGGGACGGCGCCTGCTCGGCTGGGCCCGGGCAGCCGGGTTCGGCGAGATCACGTGCTCTGCCACGGCCTGGTGCTTCGCCACGCCGGAGCAACGCGCGTGGTGGGCCGGCCTGTGGGCGGAGCGGGTCACCAGCTCCCCACTCGCCGCCCAAGCCGTAGACCGCCACCAAGCCACCCACAAAGACCTCGAAGACATGGCCGACGCCTGGCGCCACTGGGCCGACCACCCCGACGCCTGGTTCGCCGTCCTCCACGGTGAGGCGCTGTGCCGCCGCTGACGTATCCGCATTCAGCGGGCTCAGCGGGGTAAACGGCACCCGAATAGCCCCGCTGAGCCCGCTGAATGCGTCAGTCGGGGTTTGTTGCTAGCGGGAGTTGGATTTCGAAGCGGCAGCCGGGGCCGTGGTTGCGGGCTTCTATGCGGCCGGAGTGGGCTTCGACTAGGCCGCGGGCGATGGCTAGGCCTAGGCCGGCGCCGGAGTCGTCGGGCGCGGGGGTGCGGGCGGTGTTGCCGCGATAGGCGACGTCGAAGACCCGCGCCAGCTCGTGCTCAGGAATGCCGCCGCAGGCGTCGTCGACGCGCAGCCAGGCCTGCCCGTCGCGGGCTCCCGCGGCGACCACCACGGTGCCATCGGGCGGCGTGTGCCGGATCGCGTTGGACAGCAGGTTGCGGACCACCCGGGCCAGCTCCGGGTCGCTGCCCTGCACGATGGGCCAGTCGCTGCCGGCGTCGGCGTACAGCCGGACACCTTTGCGGGCGGCGATGACGGCTTCGGCGGCCAGGGCTTCGGAGACGACCTCGCCCAGCGGCAGCGCGGACAGCGTCAACCGCAGTGCCCCGGAGCTGATCCGGGAGAGCTGGAACAGGTCGTCGACCATGCCGGTCAGCCGCTGCGCCTGCTGCCCGATCCGCTGCGCGTACTGGGCGACCCCGGCCGGGTCGACCACGACGCTGTCGGCCAGTGCCTCGCTCATCGCCCGGATACCGGCCAGCGGGGTGCGCAGGTCGTGGCTGATCCAGGCGACCAGCTCGCGCCGGGCCGATTCGGCCGCCTGCTCCCGCTCGCGGGCCTCCCGCTGCCAGGTCACCTCCCGCGCGATGCCCCGGCCGAGCAGCAACCCGGTCGGCACGCTCACCGCCGCCACCGCGGCGCCCACGGCGAGCTCAGCGGTCAGCTGCGGGGTGAACATCCACCCGTTGACACCCAGCACCCCGGTCAGGGTCGCGGCCACCGGCACCAGCACCAGCACCGTGACCGCCGCGGTGATCGAGCGGCGGCGCATGTAGTGCAGCAACAGCGCGCCGAGCAGGGCAACCGGCACAGTGAACACCAACGCGACCGGGCCGACGTGGAGCAGCTCGTCGAGCACCGCCGTCACTCCTTGCTGTCGTAGCGGTAGCCCACACCCCACACGGTGGCGATCCGCCTGGGCACGGTGGGGTCGGCCTCCACCTTCTCCCGCAGCCGCCGCACGTGGACGGTCACCGTGGACTGGTCACCGAAGGTCCAGCCCCAGACCTGCTCGAGCAGCTCGCTGCGGGTGAAAGCCTGACCCGGGTGCCGGATCAGGAAGGCCAGCAGGTCGAACTCGCGCACGGTGAGCCCCAGCTCGTGGCCGTCCAATATGGCGCGACGGCCAGCGATATTGACGATCAGCCCGCCGTCGGTGACCGGCGGCAGCTGGTGCACCGGCTGCGGGGCCCGGGCCCGGCGCAGCACCGAGGCGACCCGGAGCACCAGCTCGCGGGGGCTGAACGGTTTGGTGATGTAGTCGTCGGCGCCCAGCTCCAGGCCGGCGATGCGGTCCTCCTCCTCGCCCAGGGCGGTGAGCATGACGACCGGCACCGGGCCCGCGGCGCGCAACCGCCGGCACACCTCCAGACCGGGCAGGCCAGGCAGCATGAGATCGAGTACCACCAGATCGGGCGGTGCCGTCTGGGCCACCCGCAGTGCCTCCTCACCGTCCCCGGCGACCGTCACGTGGTAACCGGCCCGGCCGAGGTAGCGGCCGACGACGTCGCGCACCATCACGTCGTCGTCGACGACGAGGACGTCGCCGCCGCTCATGGGGCACCTCGCTGCGCTGCATCGGTGCGGCGGGCCGCGGCGGCGCGCACCGCCAGGGTAGCCACGGAGATCGCGAAGAGCACCGCCGTCACCGCCAGCCAGCGCGCCAGGTACGGCTGCGGCGACAAGCCGGAGGCGTTCAGGTAGGTGTCTGTGGGCAGCCGCAGGATCAGCGGGGACCACACCAGCAGCAGCAACCCAGAGATCACCGCGGGCACCCGCAGGTAGTTCAGCCACGGCAGGCCGGCCACGGTGGCCAGCGCGGGCCGGCGGCGCAGCAGCGTGACGAGCGCGGCGTCAGCCCCGGCGTAGAGCGGGAAGAGCACCAGGTCGTGCACCACGGCGCTGCCGACGAACCAGGTGCCGATCCCGACCGGATTGCCGGCCAGCAACCGGACCCCGGCATAGCCGGCGACGGCGAAGCTGGCCAGCAACGCCAGCAGCGGGATCCACTGGCGGTTCACGATGTCACCGGGAGGAACGTCATGCGGTTCACCCACTTGGTGTTGTGCACTCCGGGCAGGGCCGGGACGACCACCCGGGCCGGGAAGCCGTGGTCGGCTGTCAGGTCCGCGCCGTTGACCCGCAGCGCGAGCAGCGCGTCGGCGGCCCGGACCTGCCCGGCGGACAGGGTGGCCGAGCCGAGCCCGCCGCGCTCCAGTGACTCGACGAGCAGCGTGGTGCCGGGCGCCGCGCCGGCCAGGTCGGCGAGGTCGGCCAGCCGCACCCCGGTCCAGGTCTGCACGCCGGTGGACCAGCCCTCCACGCAGGCGATCGGCATCCGGGCGGTGTGCTGCGGCAGGGCGAGCAGCTGGGCGCGCGACAGTGCCATCGTGGCTTTGGCCGCCGGGCCGGTGAGTTCCAGCCGCCAGCTCTCATCGATGGGGCCGATCCTCGCCGCGGCGGCGGTCTTGTTGACCTGGAAGTCGGCGGGGTCCTCGGCCCGGTCCTGCCCGCGCGGGGCCAGCAGCGCAGTCGACCGGGCCGGGCCGCCGAGGGTCTGGCCCACGCTGAGCCCGAACAGCGCCAGCGCGCTGGCCGTGACCATGCCCAGGGCACCCCGCCGCGAGATCGTCGGCGGGGCGGGATCGGGCGACACCAGGTGATCGGGGTCAGGCGGCTCCACGGTGGTCGCCGACAGCGGGGTGCGCAGCTCGGCCCGGAGGCTGCGGGAGCGCAGGGCGCGGACCATCCGGGGCAGCCGCATCCCCACGTGCACCACGAACGCGGACATGAACACCCACGCCCCGTAGTAGTGCAGCTGGTAGAAGCCGACCGGGAAAGCGTAGAAGTACTGGATGTTCATCACGCCGGTGACCAGCTCGAACACCGCGCCCCCGACGAGCAGCAGCAGCGAGGCGCGCTCCACCAGGTGCGTGATCGACCGGGCCGGCGGCCACTCGAACAGCTTGGGCAGCACCGACCACAGCTTGGCCAGCACAATCGGGATGAGCACCAGGCCCAGCGTGACGTGCACGCCCTGGGTCACCCAGTACAGCCAGGACGGGCCGGCCGGCCAGGTCGGCAGCCACGAGCCCAGCAGCCCCTTGTCCGGCGTGGTGTCGTTGCCCGCAGCCAGGTTGGGGTTGTAGGCAGCGTAGGAGGCCAGGCCGGTGAGGAACATCAGAATGATGCCGGGCAGCAATGCCGCGCTGAGCACCGCGGTGAACCACGGCCCGCGCAGCGGGCTACGCCAGAAACCGGCCCGGAACGGGCCGGGCGGAGGGTGCTCGGCCACCCATCGGGCCCACTGGCGCAGCACTGTCATGATCTGACGTTAGCTCCCCAGCTCGATGAAGCAGCGGCCCCCGCAGTAGCGGTCACCGATCCGCAATCCGATCTGTGCGGCGAGCGCGGCGAGCGCCTGCAGCCCGGCGACCGCCCAGGGGAACCAGGGCCCCGCCGCGGTGCCGGCTACCTGAAGCGTGGCAGCCCCCCGCCACAGCCCGGTTCCGGAGTGCTCGGCCTCGACCAGGACGGTGCCGCCGGGGCGCAGCAGCGCAGCGCAGCGACGCAGCAGCCGCACCGGGTCCCCGCCGATGCCGATGTTGCCGTCGGCCAGCAGCACATGGTGCCACCGTCCCTCGCCGGGCAACCGGGCGAAGACGTCGCGGTGCAGCACCGGGGCGCCCCGCGAATGGCACTGCCGGACCGCACTGGGCGAGCAGTCCACGCCCAAGGCCGGCACCCCGCGCCCGGCCAGCTCGACCACCAGCCGGCCGGGGCCGCAGCCCAGGTCCACGGTCGGCCCGGTGCAGCGGTCCAGTAACCAGCCATCGTCACCGTCGGCGGGCGCCAGCCAGCGCTCGGCGGCCACCGGGAGGATCCGGCCATCGGCACCGACGAGCCGGGCCGGCCAGCCAGCCAGCGCCGGGTCGAACACCGCCGCGCTCACCGGCGGCTGCCCAGCAGCACCGACAGTGCGGCGACCGTGGCGGCGAACCGCCCACCGGGCGTCCCGGCGGCCACTGCGGTGGCGTCCTCCCAGGTGTCCACATCGGAGAGCTCGGGCAGCTGCACCACCCGGCAGCCCGCGTGGCGCAGTACCCCCAGCGTCCGCGCCCCGGTGTCCGGACGCGACGTCGGAACATCGGCGATCAGCTCGGCCACCGCGGGCCGCCGCACCCCCAGCGCCCACCAGCCACCATCAACGGCCGGCCCGAGCACGGCGTCCACGCCATCACCGTCGAGCAGGTCCAGGCACCGGCTGAGCAGCCCGGCATCGACCTGCGGGGTGTCCATCCCGATCTGCAGCACCGGCAGATCACCGGCCACCGCGGTGGCGTCAGCGTAGGCCGCGGCGATCCGCTGGCCCAGCGTCGTCCCGCGCTGGGCCAGCACTGTGGTGGCCCGCAACCGCGCGGTCAGCCTGGCCGCGCCGACCGCTTTCGCGAGATCACCGGTCAGCGCCACCACGGGTGTCACGTGGGGCACCGCCAGCACCGCGTCCAGGGTGTCCAGCAGGGCCGCGGCGGCGATGCGGGCGGCCTGATCCGGGGTGGCCGGCGGGCACAGCCGGGTCTTCACCTCGCCTGGCACGGGTGCCTTGGCCAGCACCAGCAGCACCGCGCGCCGGGCACTACGCGCATCTTGCGGCACGATCCACGACCCCCTCTCACCTCACCTCACCGAGCACTGGTAGCAGTCTCCGGCTCCGCGGCGTCCCCAACCCTTACCTCTCGGTGACATCCGACGACGCCCCCCATTCAGCGGGCTCAGCGGGGTTTCCAGCGCCGAATAACCCCGCTGAGCCCGCTGAATGCGGGGCCCGGGCCGTTGTATTTCCGGTAGGCGGTGCGCATCCCATCGGCGCGCAGGTGCCCGGAAAATATGCCCAAGCCGACCCGGATGTTCACCTCGGGGCGAAATCGCCATGTCATGGGGCCGACCACACCGTCGGACGGCTCCACTCAGCAAGAACACACCAGGTTCCCGAACGCCATGCCTGTTATATCTGATATTCCTGGTATATCGGATGTGTCTGGGTCAGTGTTTACCGGCAGCCCGGGGAAGCCCAGCGCCCCGTCGTTACTCCACCTGGCCGGACTCAGACCCGGGCCCGCGACCCATGATCCCCCTGGGAATCCTCCCGCCGAGGGAGGTGGGCACCGGTGTGCCACACCTAATGTGCTGGCATGACTCCGGTGACTGCGGCAGCAGAAACGAACCCGACCGTCCGATCAGAACCCGACCGCAACCTGGCGCTGGATCTGCTGCGGGTCACCGAGGCCGCCGCGATGGCGGCGGGCCGGTGGGTCGGCCGCCGGGACAAAGACGGTGCCGACGCCGCGGCTGTGGCGGCGATGCGGGCGATGATGGTGGCCGTCGCGATGGACGGCGTGGTCGTCATCGGTGAGGGCGAGAAGGACGACGCCCCGATGCTCTACAACGGGGAGCGGGTCGGCTCCGGGACCGGGACCCCGTGCGATGTCGCCGTCGACCCGGTCGATGGCACCACGCTCACCTCCAAGGGCATGGGCAACGCGGTGTCGGTGCTCGCGGTCGCGCCCCGCGGCGCCATGTACGACCCGTCTGCCGTGTTCTACATGGACAAGCTCGTGGCCGGCCCGGAGGGCGTCGGTGTGCTCGACATCCGGCAATCCCCCGAGGAGAACATCACCGCGCTGGCCCGCGCCAAGGGGTGCATGCCGGAGGACATCACGGTCTGCATGCTCGACCGGCCCCGGCACGACGAGCTGGCCCACCGGGTGACCAGCACCGGCGCCCGCATCAAGTTCATCACCGACGGCGACGTCGGCGCGGCGGTGCTGGCCGCGACCCCCGACTCCGGGGTCGACCTGCTGCTCGGGATCGGCGGCACCCCGGAGGGCGTGATCACCGCCTGCGCGATCCAGTGCCTCGGCGGTGTGCTGCAGGGCCGGCTGCATCCCCGCAGCGACGAGGAGCAACGGCGCGCCGACGAGGCCGGCCTCGACCTCGACGCGGTGCTCACGGCCGGCGACCTGGTCAGCGGTGACGACTCGTTCTTCGTCATGACCGGGGTCACCGACGGCGAGCTGCTGCACGGGGTGCGCTACGGGCGGGACCGCGCCATCACCGAGTCGCTGGTGATGCGCTCGCGCAGCGGCACCGTCCGCCAGGTCCGCAGCACCCACCACCTCGACCGCCTGGCCCGCTACAGCACCGTGGACTACCGCCACGCGGCCGGCCGCCACTCGGAGGCGAGCGCCTAGCGCCAGTCGCGGACTGGTGGGCGATCAGTGCTGCGGTGCTGGACCACCGCCGGTTCTGGGACGCGGTGCACGGGCAGAACTCGGTCGCTCGTCACCGAGGTCGGCGGGCTGCCCTAGGATCGCAGCTGCAATGGGAAGGCAGCAGCGGCTGGGGGTTGCAGGTGCACGAGGTTCAGATCGAAGTGGTGCTGCTGTCGGTCTCGGCGGACTCGGCGGGCGCCCAGCTGAGCTGGCGGGTGGCGCGCGGCGACCTGCCAGCGGGATGCCGGCCCGATGCGAGGGCCCGCGAGCTCGCAGGCCTGAGCACCAAGGTTCCCACCGCGACAGTCGTGCACTCGACGTCATGGCGACCTGCCCCAGATGGGCTGATCCTCACCTACGCGGTCCTGCCGGACCCGGACCCGGCCGGCGGCGCCGTGCAGGCCGTCCCGGCTGATGCCACGGTCGTCTGCTCGGCGGATGCCGCGACCCCAACCCCGCTGGTCATCAAGGTCGAGCACGTCCTGGCCCATGCGCTGCGGCACCTGCCACTGGTGGCACGCACCAGCCCGGCCGTGGCCGCGGCGGTCGCCGAGCACCCGGCGCTGTGGCACGCTGTGGTGGCCCACACCCCCGATGTGGCCGTCAGCTCGTCCGCATCTGAGCCGCAACGTGCGCAAAGGGGTGATCTCCGGTAGAACCGCACCGCCCACGGCTGCTGGCCATCATCGGGTCCGGAGAGACCGCCCCGACGATGGGGAAGGTGCATCGCCTGCTCGTGGCGCGGCTCGGCGCCCCGCCGGTCAACGCAGTACTCCTCGACAGCCCGTACGGTTTCCAGGAGAACGCTGGCGAGATCTCCCAGCGCACGGTCGGCTACTTCCGAAACCTCCAGATTCCGCTCGACGTCGCATCGTGGCGTACCGCGGACGACGTCCTGGCGCGCGAGCGGGCCTTAGCGCGGATTGACGACGCCGATTACGTCTTCACCGGCCCGGGCAGCCCGACGTATGCGCTCGGAGTCTGGGAGCGCAGCCGGCTGCGGGACGTCCTGGCCGGCAAGCTCACCGGCGGTGGCTGCGTGGCATTCGCCAGCGCGGCGGCGGCGACGTTAGGGGTCGCCACCGTGCCGGTGTACGAGATCTACAAGGTGGGCGCAACCCCGTACTGGGCGGCGGGCCTGGACCTGCTGGCGCAGATCGGCCTGCGCGCGGCGGTGATCCCGCACTACGACAACGCTGAGGGCGGCACCCACGACACCCGGTTCTGCTACCTCGGCGAGCGGCGGCTACGGCTGCTGGAGTCGATGCTGGACACCGGCACGGTCGTGCTCGGTGTGGACGAGCACACCGCGGCCCTGTTCGACCTCGACGCGGGCACGGTGACGGTCCTGGGCCGGGCCGCGCTCACGGTCCGCAGGCAGGCAGTGAGCACGGTATTCCCGTCGGGCACCACCGTGGCGATCGATGAGCTCCGGGCAATCGCCGCAGGTGGCGGGCCAGCGGCCGGGTCACCGAGCGCGCCGCCGCCAGCCGCCGGGGTGGCCATGACCCCATCGCTGCGGGCGGAAGCCGACCGGCTGGAACAGGTCTTCGACACCGGGCTGCGGACCCGTGACATCAGCGCGGCCGTCACGGCCGCCCTCGAGCTGGAGCAGGCGATCGTCGACTGGTCGGCCGACACCGAGGAGGAGGACGGCACTGAGGCGCCCCGGGCCATGCTGCGCCGGATGGTGACGCGATTGGGCGACCTCGCCGCGGTGGGCGCGCGGGACCCCCGCGAGGTCGTCGCGCCCTTCGTCGACGCCCTCGTCGAGCTGCGGGACCAGGCTCGCGAACAGGGTTCCTGGACCCGCGCCGACACCCTGCGCGATCGGCTCACCGCAGCCGGGATCGAGGTGCGCGACACCCCCGAGGGCGTCATCTGGCTGATCGCAGCGGATCAGCGCGACGGGCCGACCCCTGGGTCGAGGTAACGCCGGTGGACGGCGTGCAGAACCTCGCCGTGGGACCGACCCGTGACACCGGCAAGCTCGTCGAGCAGGATGCCCGATAACGAGGACAGCCCGAAGATCATCTCGGCTAGCCCGCGCAGCGGGTCACGGGCGTCGGCGACGTCGCCGATGGTGCGGTCCATCGCCTGGTGGAAGACCGAGGGGTCGGCCTCGGCCGCAGCGATGCTCCACGCGTTGAGCACCTCCAGCGCCGCCGGCAGCACCGCGTGCATCAGCTCATCGGGATTGTCGACGCTCAAGGCAACACGATCGACCGGGCGGACTCGAACCGTCGGGTGACGTCGGCCCAGTTCGCGACGTTCCACCAGGCCTCGACGAAATCCGCCTTGACGTTGCGATACTGCAGGTAGAAAGCATGCTCCCACATGTCGAGCAGCAGCAGCGGCACCGTGCCGGGGGCCAGGTTGCCCTGATGGTCGTAGACCTGCTCGAGCACCAGCCGCTGGCCCAGGGAGTCCCAGGCCAGGACCGACCAGCCGGATCCCTGCACGCTCAGCGCGTTCGCGGTGAAGTACCGGCGGAACCCGTCGAAGGACCCGAAGTACTCATCGATCGCCGCGGCGAGCTCACCGTCGGGCTTGTCGCCGCCGTCGGGGGACATGTTCGGCCAGAACACCGAGTGGTTGACGTGGCCACCGAGGTTGAACGCCAGGTTCTTGGCCAGCAGGTTCACGGTCCCCAGCTGGCCACCCGCGCTCGCCTCGGCCATCTGCTCCAGGGCGGTGTTGGCGCCCTTGACGTAGGTGGCGTGGTGCTTGGAGTGGTGCAGCTCCATGATCTCGCCGGAGATGTGCGGCTCCAGCGCGCCGTAGTCGTAGGGCAAGTCGGGCAGGGTGTAGTCGGCCACGCTGACCTCCAGGCAGTGGTGGATTCTGCTGCCACTATCTTGCGATTGCCTCCCGTGCGCAACTCGTACTGGTGTGAGACGGCCGCACCGTGATGCCGGCCGCGTCGATCTCGCGGCGGAGCCTGGCCCACCCCAGCCCGGTCACCTTCGCGAGACTCCGCAGGCTGGCCCCGGCTGAATAGCCATGGCGCAGGTAACCGCCCAGGTCGTCGAAGCCGAGCTCACGCAGCCGCCGGGCCAGCGCCCGATCGCGCCGGGCCGCCCTGGTCGCCCGGCCCGCCTCCAGTGCCGCGCGGCGGATTCGGGCGCCCTCCGGTGACGTGCTGGTGGCGTGGGCCAGCGAGGCCAGGCGGCCGGTCCTGGAGAGCTCCTGCCCGACCGCGAGCCGGGCCCGCAGGCCGGGTGAGCGCCGGTACGCCTCGGCCTGGCGGGTCGCAATCGACCGGGACAGCGCCTCGGCGACCAGCGGCCGGCTGCGGCATAGCCCCATCGTGTCCCGGTATGAGTCGGCGCTGTGCCCGTGCGTCCGGACGTGGCTGCCCAGCGAGACGTACCAGCGCCCGCACAGGTGGCAGCAGACCCGGCCGGTGCCGGATTCGATCACCAACTTCCCGTGCGGGGCGTGCAGGCCGGTGCCATCAGGGAGAAACCACAGGTGGGCGTGGGTGTGCGCGCGCCGGGGGCGGTTCACCGGCGCCGCTGCGGTGCTCGTCATCATCACTTGACTCTATTGCAGTTTAGTTGCAACTACTGCATTTTGACCCGATGATGCCGCGGAGCGCAACAGCCCATCGCCCGCCAGACGCCTACCCGACCACAGCGGGGACGTACCACGACGCACGTCACGGTCGAGGCGGGACCGTCGATGCGACGTCAGAGCCCCAGATCCAGGCGTGGTGGTTCAGCAGATCGCGCAGGGCCAGATTCTGGTCACGCCGGCGCTGTAGCTCGCCATCGGGCAGGTGGTATTCCTCGGGTCGGCGGCGGCTGAGCTGCTGGACACTGGTCGCGCGCTCATAGCGCAGCTCCTGGTAATACAGGAGCGCCTCACCCGCGGTGTCTCTGGTGGCGGCGCGCAGGCAGCGTGCGAGCACCGCAGCGTCTTCAACGGCTTGTGCGGCGCCCTGGGCCATCGCAGGCAGCATTGGATGGGCCGCGTCCCCCAGGAGACCGATCCGGCCATTCACCCAGCGCTCCAGCGGTTTCCGGTCGTACAGCGCGTAGAGCCCCGTCTCGGAGGCGGCCGAGATCAGCGCCGCCACGCGGTCGTCCCAGCCCGCGAACTCCTTGACGAAGTCGGCGACTCGCCCCTGCACCGACCACGACTCGGTGCGCCAGTCGTCGGCGGGGACGACCGCCACCACGTTGATCTCGCGCCCGGACACGGGGTAGTGGACGAGGTGCCGGCCGGGTCCGAGCCACAAGGTGAACACTGGCCGTCGCACCAATTCAGGCACACAGTCGGCTGGGACGAGACAGCGGTACGCCGCGAGGTGGGAGAACGTCGGCTGAGCTGGTGCTGCGATCGCCTGCTGCACCGTCGAGTGAATGCCGTCGGCACCGATGGCCACGTCGACATCGGCGGTGGAGCCGTCGTCGAACCGCAGTCGGACGTTGTCGCCGGGCTGGTCCACACCCACGCACCGCAGCCCGAGGTGGATCGCCGGGTCGGGCTGGTCGGCACCCAGGAGCCTGAGCAGCGCCGCCCTGTGGACGACGTAGTAAGGCGCACCGTAGGTGCGTTCGCAGGCGTCCCCAAGCTCCTGGCTGAACAGGACGCGTCCGTCCCGCCACCGCCGCATCTCCCATCCGATCTCGAGCCGAACTGCGACGTCCCGCAACTTCTCGCCCAGCCCGAGAGCGCGGAGAAGCCTCACCGCATTCGGCGCAAGTTGGATTCCGGCGCCGACATCAGCGATCGACGGTGCTTGTTCGTAGAGCGAAACTGAGCGCAGTCCTGCCGCGCGAAGAAACTGGAGGGCCGCCCGGCCACCGATGCCGCCGCCAATGATCCCGATCCGCAGGTCGTCGGACGAATCAGAAATCATGCTCGACGACCAGCGCAGTCATCTCGAGGGGCAGTTCGACGAAGTGACCGTCGGCGTATTCGTCGGGGTGCGCCTGTGCTCGTGCCGCCGGGCCCGGTTGCGGAGGACTTTTCCGTTGGTGGTGCTGATCCGGCCTGTTGGCCCACGTCACAGGCTGTTGATCGGGGTTGGTACCCGTGCACAGTTACGCGATCCGGCGCCGCGCAATGGCGGTGCCGTCGTGCTGGGCGGTCGGCCGCAGATCTGGTGGCAGGCCGTCGGCGTCGGTTCCCCGCGCCGGATCGGCCGGTCTCGATGGCCCCCACGCGGGGACGCCGGGCACGGCATCCCCGGTGGGCCTCGGCAGCCGGTCGAGCCCTATCACCAGGATCAGGCCGAGCACAACCAGGCCGTGCACGACGAACCGTTCGGGCTCGACCCGCTCAGCCACCACATCCAGCACCACCAGCACGGCAAGTACTGCCACGAACGTCACCAGCGTGGGCACCATGGCCGAGGCCCGTGACGAGCGCCAGGCGATCCAGAGGAAGCCGACGCCCAGGGCCAGGTTCCACGCGGCGCTCTCGTGCGCGAAATGCGTGACCGAGGCACCGTCCAGCACGACCCCCTGGGAGCCGTGCGCAGCCGTGAGGACACCGACGAAGGCGATCTCAACCTGGGCCAGGCCGACCAGGCCGAGCAGTACCCGCAGGGCGGTCACCAGCCGGGGGCGGCGTGCCCGGGGCGCGGCGGCGAGGACCGCCTCGACGACGTCGGGCTCCTGGGTGGCCACACCGGTCCGGGCCAGCCGGGTGACCCGCGCCGCCTGGTCGGCGAACCGGCGGCACGCCGCGCAGGTCGTGAGATGGGCGTCGATCGCGTCCCGTTCCGCCGCGCTCTCGCTCTCCTCGCCGTCCAGCCGGGCCGAGAGGGCTTCCCGGCATTGTGTGCAGTCCACATAACCCATTGTCGCCCCCGCGACCTCTGGGGTTCCCGGAAGCTGTCCGTTAACCTGCCCGCATGGGTGACCCCCGATCTGATGACGCAGTGACCACCGCGCTGGCGCTCGCGGCCGGCGCTGGGGACCGCGCCGCCCTTGCCGCCTTCGTCCGCGCCACCCAGCGCGACGTGTACCGCTTCCTTGCCCACCTCGGTGAGCGCAGCGAGGCCGAGGATCTCACCCAGGAGACCTACCTGCGGGCCCTGCGGTCGCTGCCGGGCTTCGCCGGCCGCTCCTCGGCCCGCACCTGGCTGCTGTCCATCGCCCGCCGGGTCGCCGCCGACCACGTGCGGCGGACCGTGGCGCGGCCGCGCACCACAGCGGTCGAGGACTGGGACACCGTGGTGGCCGCGAACCCGGCACACCGGCGGTCGGGGTTCGACGAGGGCGTCCTGCTGCGCGAGCTGGTGGCCGCGCTGGAGCCCGACCGCCGGGACGCCTTCGTGCTCACCCAGGTGCTGGGCCTGGGCTACGCGGCCGCGGCGCAGGTGTGCGGCTGCCCCATCGGCACCATCCGCTCCCGGGTGGCCCGGGCCCGGGAGGACCTGGTCCGCGCGATGAACGCCCCCGGACTGCCTGGCCGCAGCGCCACCGGTCACTGAGCCGCGCGACGCGGACGCCGTTTCACTACGCGTTGGCGGGTGGGCCGATGTACCGTGAGCCGCGATCCCATAGGGTGGTCTGCCGGAGGGCGGGGTGGTGGGGATCACCGCCCATGTGCGGGTCGATCGCCGCGATCTCCTGGGGCATCACGACGAAGGTGCTCATCATGCCTTCGTCCTCGTGCTCAAGGACGTGGCAGTGGTATATGTAGCGGCCGCTGGCGCCGCCGAACTGGCCGATGATCGACACCAGCTCACCCACCACCGGCGTGCCCGCATCATCCGCCTGGCCGGCCACCCGGATGGTGTCCTTCCAGCCCTGCTCACTGGGGTCGAGCGTGCCCTCGCCGAGGTAAGCCACCGGAGTGGTCGTGCCGCCGCCCTCCGGGTTGAAGCCGGTTATGTCGAAGAGCTGGCGACTGAGCGCCTGAAACTGGACGAGGTGGAGGTGGATGGGGTGGGCGACAGCGCTGAGGTTGAGGATCCTCCACTGCTCCCAGCTTTCCTGGGTGATGTAGAAGTTGGCGGCATCCCTGAAGGTGCGGCCCACTCGCTGCAGGGTCGTCGGCGTGGTGGCACCGGGCAGCATTACCTGGACGATGCCGTCGGCAGGCAGAGCCGGGAGTGGCTCCTGGAGCTCGACCATCTCCCACATCTCAGGATGGGCGCCATTATCTATCAGCACGAGCACCAGCCAGCGATGCTCGTGGGCGGGCAGCGTGTCGTGGGTGAGCCGGACGAATGACGGCGAGAGCGCGCTCGGCAACCTGAAGGGGTCCTGCACCGGCCCAGGGCGCACCCGGAACTGCATGATGTCGGGGTTGCGCGTGGTTGTACCCGGTTCGAACGGCAGGTCGTCACGCGTGTTGACCAGCCTCAGCTGCTTTCCCCGGAAGGCCCCAAAGTTAATCAAGATGTCGGCACGCTCAGCCGGCGCGAGCGTCAGCTGGTCAAGCTTCACGGGCTCCCGCAGCAGCCCGCCGTCGGTGCCGATCAGATGCAGCGCCTCCGAGATCGGCTCATCGTCCTCAGCACGCAGCCCGAACCGGTAGAAGCGCGAGTTGGACGCGTTGAGCACCCGGAACCGGACCCAGCGGGCGTCAACCTCCAGATGCGGCCAGATCACCCCGTTGACCAGCGTGAACGGGCCGAGGAAAGGCAGGACGCGCGCTTCCGGGTTGGGCGGCGGCACGAAGTGCACCTTGTGCAGCAGCTCGCCGGTGAGATTGCTGTCGGCATCGGTATCGACGCGTGGATCCCAGATAGCGAAAGCGTACATGCCATTGAGGTGGTCAACGAAGCGTTGTGTTCCTGGAGCGAGCGACCAGCCAACGGATTGCGGGCGGCACAGCTGACCCGAGGCTGTACGCGCTGGGCGATCTGATCCTTCGTGTCAGCGGCGACGTGGCGCAGGGACCCTCATCGGGGAACTTGTATGCTGCGCCCTCGGAGACGGCGCGCGGTTGTGGCTGACCGACGACGAACGCCCCCGGACTACCTGGCCGCAGCGCCATCGGTCACTAAGTGCCGGGTGATGGTACTATCATCGGGTATGCCTAAGGAAAAGATTACGCTCACGCTCGACGCTGGTCGCCTTGCGGAATTGCGGTCCCAGGTCGGCAGCCGCAGCGTGTCGGCAGCGGTCGACTCCGCGTTAGCTGCCTACCTCGACCGGCTGCGGCATGAGGCTGCGGTGGATGAGTGGCTCGCCGAGCTGGACCGCGACCACGGTCCGGTACCGGTCGAGACCTTGGAATGGGCCGCCCGGCTAGTCGAGGACTGGGCTGCCACCCGGTCCGAAGAACGTCGCAAGCTGGTCGGCTGATGCTGCTGCTGGACAGCGAGGCGCTGTCGGCGATTGCGCACCCGGGTGGGCGTACGGGCCGGGCAATTGCTCGGCAGGGTGGGGGCCGGTTCAGAGCTGGCCGTGGACTCCTTCACTCATACCCCCCACGGGCGAACGCGCGGCAACCAGCGGCGGACGTGCCGCGTGTACCGGACGTAGTCTTCCCCGAACCGGCGAGCCAGGCTGGGTTCTTCCCAGAGCGGGATGACGGTCTGATTGACGGCGAAGAACAACACGAACCAGCCCAGCAGCGCCGGTGAGGCCCACAGCATCGCCTCGCCGAGCAGGACGAAAAGCACACCGCTAATCATCGGATTGCGGACGTGACGGTAAGGACCGCGGAGCACGAGCTTGGCCGGGGGATCCCATGGCGCCAACGTGCCGTCACCCTCACGGCCAAACAGGAAGATCGTCCACGCCAGCAGTGCCAGCCCGATGGCGAGTGCCAGCACGCCCAGCACGGCAAGCGTGGCGCTCACGCCGGCGCTCATGGGTGGGGACCCTGGCCCCAAGATCAACAGCACCGCCGCCGGGACTGCGACCGTCACCGTCACCGGCAGTGTCGCGATAGCGAGGGTGTGTCGGAGGAGCCGCATGAATTCATCATACGGAGAATTAGGTCAGGCGCAAGACACGGGGCGGTGGCAGCGCTGCCGATCAATGCTCTCTGGGATCCCTCATGACGGGCCGCCGAGGCGGCCGGCGAGCGTGCGGGCGGCGTCATCGGCGATGAGCACCCCGAGGCCGGCCACCCCGTGCGGGTAGAGCACCCAGCCGCGCCGCGTCCGGTCCCGGATGGCGACCACGGTGCACTGACCGCTGCCGTCGATGAGGTCCCCTTCCACAGCACACCGTTCCTGCTTGCCCTGCGGCAGCTGGTGCGGCCCGTCCACCTCTGGAAACTGCGTCACTTCCCGCTCCCCTCCGGTCCTTGGCTGCGATCAGCTTCGGCGGAGGTGGACTTCCCTGGTCAGGCCACGACGTCTGGCAACTGTTGCCGTCTGTTGCCATCCGCCCCCGCATGTCACCGTCTCGGCCCGCGGGGATCTATGGTGGGCTGACTGACCGAGGGGGTGGGATGATCGAGCGGGAGTCGCCACGGACCCGGCTGGAGCAGCTGCTCCGGCAGCGACACCTCACACTGGAGGAGTTCCGAAAGCAGTACAACCAGATCGCGAAGGCCCAGCTCAGCGAGCGGCAGGCGTACCGGTGGGTGACCGGAGAGGTCCGTAGCCTGCCCTACCCGCAGGCCCAGGCCACCCTGGAGCAGCTGTTCGGTGAGCCGGTGGCTCGATTGTTCGGCCCGCCGTACGGCATCGAGGCGGTCCGGCCGCCGCGACGCCGCGACGGGGCAGCGCCGAGGCGGGGCAGCGCGCGGACCGACTGGGAAGGGCAGGTGATCGTCATGAGCGCCGACCGGGCTCGCGACTTCCTCACCCGCAGCGAGGCATCCAACGTCGGCGCCGAGACACTCGACCAACTCATCGACGAACTGCGCCGCCTAGTCACCGCCTTTCAGCAGCAACCGCTGCCCACCCTGCTCGGCGACCTGGTGGACACCCAGGATCGCGCCTTCGAGCTCCTGGAAGGGCGCCAACGACCGGAGCAGACCCGGGACCTCTACCTGATCGCCGGGATCGCCTGCGGGCTGATGGCCAGGGCGTCGCACGACCTCGGTGCCCCCCATGACGCGATGACGCAGGCGCGGACGGGTTACGCCTGCGCGGACAACGCCGGCCACGACGGGCTGCGGGCCTGGACCCGCGGCCTGCAAGCATTGATCACTTACCGGTCCGGGCGCCTGGAGGATTCGGTGCGCTATGCCCAGCTCGGTGCGGAGGCCGCAGCCCGGAGCCGAGGCACCGCGGGGGTCTGGCTGGCCAGCAGCGAGGCGCGATCGCTGGCCGCGCTGAACCGGCTGGAGGACGCGCACACCGCCCTGGCCCGAGCCACCGAGGCGCAGGACCGGGTGCAGCCCGATGAGCTGGACAGCCTCGGCGGGGTATGCACCTTCAGTCGGCCGCGCCAGCTCTACTACGCCGCCGACGCGCTCACCTGGGGCGGTGCGGCGGAGGCGAACCACACTGAACGGCTCGCCCTGGAAGCACTGGACGCCTATGCGGAGGCACCCGATAAGGACCGGGCCTTCGGCGGCGAGGCCGGTACGCGCACCGCCCTGGCCGTCGCGCGGGTGTTCCGACGCGAGATCGACGGCGCCGCGGAAGCGCTCGCACCCGTGCTCGAGCTCCCCCCGCCGAAGCGCATTCACGGGATCGTGACCTCGGTCGAGCATGTGCGCACCGCACTGCGCGGCGTCGCGGATCCGGGCCGGGAGGTCGCTGACCTGGCGGGCGCCATCGAAGGCTTCACCTCCGAGCGCCTGGCGCGCCAACGATGACCGAGACCGTGCAGCACGCGATCGTCTGGGAAGGGCGCTGACGATCATATGAACCTCGATGAAGTCGGCGCGGCGGCGGCGAAGGACGGTGCGGGACACTGGCGGGTGCATTTCGGCACCTACCTTCCGGGCATCACGTTCGACCAGGGCTATCGCGTCCAGGTTCGGGTCATCCACGAGCGGGACCAGTTCGCGCGAGACGTCGAGCCGAGAGCCTTCGACCTGTTCTGGCACAACGGCTCGGCGCTCGACCTGTGGGACACGACCGTCGACCTGACGGCGAACGCCGCCGGGAACTTCGGCCAGGACGGGACCTACCTGTATCGCTTCCAGCTCCTGCGCGGCGCGCACGTCGTCACCGTCTGGTTCTCGGACCCGTTCGGCCGCGCGACGGGCCGCGGCACCTTGTCGGCCTTCACCATCGACAGCAACGCGCAGCCCTTCGCCTGGAGCGACGGGGAGTTCCTCGTCCCCGAGGTCGACGACCTGGTGGTCTACGAGATGCACGTGGGTGAGTTCAACGACACCTTCGGCGGGGTGGTCGCGCAACTCGGCTACCTCACGAGCCTCGGGGTCAACGCCCTGGAACTGATGCCCGTGACCACCGTCAAGGAGGACGTGGAGTGGGGTTACACGCCGCTGAGCTACTTCGCGCCCGACGACCGTTACGGCGGCCCCACGCAGATGAAGCGGCTGGTCGACGCCTGCCACCGGGAGGGCATCGCGGTCGTCCTGGACTCGGTCTACGCCCACGCCCACCCCGAGTTCGCCTACAACCTGGTCTACGAGACATCCGGCGAGCCCAACCCCATGATGGGCCGGTTCGCGGAGGAGTTCTTCGCCAGGCCGGGCATGGACTACAACAAGGAGTTCACCCGCGACTACTTCTTCACGGCCAACCGGTACTGGATGGAGGAGTACCACGTCGACGGATTCCGGTACGACTACGTCCCCGGGATGCTCGACGGCCCCGCGGGCAACGGCTACGCCAACCTGGCCTTCCGGACCTACCGGCACGCGCAGGATTTTGCCCGCTTCCCGCGATTCGATACCGGGGAAGGCCGCAGCCGGATCATTCAGTGCGCCGAGCACCTACCCGACGCGCGGGGGATCCTCCGCACGACCTACTCGAACACCTGCTGGCAGAACGGCCTGCTCGACGCGGCAGCCGGCCAGATGAGCGGGCCTGCCCTGGTGTCGTTCGCGCATCAGCTCGACCCCGAGCTGATCGGGTATCCGGCCCAGTACGAGAACTCATCCACCGGCGAGGCCCTGCCGGTCGCCCCGTTCCAGTATCTGGAGTCGCACGACCACAGCCGGTTCATCACCCGCTTCGGCGCCGAGCCGCTCCGGGACCTGCTTGACCAGCCCTACGGCAATCGCGACTTGTACTACAAGACGCAGCCGTACGTCATCGCGCTGTACACGGCCAAGGGGATCCCGATGCTCTGGCACGGGCAGGAGTTCGCCGAGAATTGGAGTGTGCCGCCGGGCGGGCTGGGCCGGGTCCTGTACAGCCGGCCTTTGCACTGGGAATATTTCTATGACACCCGGGGCAAGGCGCTGATCCGCCTCTACCGGATTCTGGGGCAGCTACGGGCGCAGCACCGGGCGCTGCGCAGCCGCGGGTCCTTCTTCTACTACAACGACCCCTTCCACCAGCGGGACGGGATCATCGCCTACCGCCGCGACGCCGACGCCGAAAGCCTCATCGTCATCCTGAACTTCTCGGACAGCGATGTCGAGGCCTGGATTCCGTGGCCCAAGGCCGGACGGTGGGAGGAGCAGATCGACAAGGCGGACAACCCGCGGCCACCCGTGCTGATCTCGCAGGACGGCCAATGGCTGCCAGTCCGCGTCTCGTCCTATTACGGGGCGGTGTACCTGCACCGCTGACTACAGCCAGCCGCGGCGCTGGAACATGAGCCGGAGCACCAGCGCGGTGAGAATCATCAGCCCGACGGCGAGCGGGTAGCCGAAGACCCAGTTCAGCTCCGGCATGTGGGTGAAGTTCATCCCGTACACGGTGCCGACCAGGGTCGGCGCGAACAGGACCGCCGCCCACGACGAGATCCGCTTGACCTGCTCGCTTTGCTGGTAGGTGGCCTCGGTCAGCCGGGTGATCTCCTCGTTCTGCCGCTGCGCGACCTGCGTGGCGTTCGCCGTGAGCATGTTGTTCAACAGCTGGCGGAACGAGTCCGTTCGCTCGCCCACCCGCACCGCGTGGTCCTGGACGTCCCGGAACGCGCGGCGCAGCTCAACGTCCAGCTCACCGTCCCGCTCACCGTCCCGCTCGCTGAGCTCGCTGAGGATCGCGCGCAGTGGCTCGACCGCGCGCTGGAACTCGATCACCTCGCGGGTGAGCTGGTAGATCCGCCGGGACACGTCCGGGTGGCCGGTGAAGACCTGCGTCTCGATCTGGTCGATGTCGTTCTGCAGCCCGTCCAGCACCGGGAAGTAGTCATCGACCACCTTGTCCATGACCGCGTAGAGCACTGCGTCGGGCCCGTGCCGGAGCAGCTCTGGCTGCTCCTCCATGCGCTTGCGGACCATGGCGAGGTCCGGCTCGTCGGCGTGGCGCACGGTGACCACGAACTCCGGCCCGAGGAACAGGTGCAGTTCGTCGAGCGCCACCACCTCGACCGGGTCGACGTAGCGCGCCGGGCGCAGGACCACGAACCGGGTGTCGCCGTAGCGCTCGAGCTTGGGGCGCTGGTGGGCGTCGACGGCGTCCTCGACGGCCAGCGGATGCAGGGCGAACTCCTCGGCGACCGCGGCGAGCTCGTGGGCGGTCGGGCGGAGCATCCCGATCCAGCAGAAGCTCGGGCCGTCACCCGCGCAGTCCCGCAGCACCTCGACGGCGTGACCGAGGGTGCCGGGCTCCGCGGTGCGCCGACCTGCCACGTACACCGCGTTGTCCACCACTGCCACGGCAACCTCCTCACTTGCCGAGGATAGGCCGTCGACGCCAGAGGGCTTGGGATCGCCGCTGGTAAGGTTCTCCCAGGAGCGCCGGGAAGTCTGGTCGGCATTGGCGGCTGGACGCACCGAGGAGCACCGGTCATGCGCAGTGCCGAGACGGTTCTGTTCCTCGTCATCGTGGCCACGGTGGTGGCCACCTTCGCCCGGCGGCTGCGGGTCCCGGCGCCCTCACTGCTCGTCATCACCGGGGTGATCGTCGGCCTGCTGCCGGGCGTGCCCGCCATCGTGGTCACCCCCGATGTCGTGAGCCTGGTCGTGCTGCCGCCGCTGCTGTTCGCCGCCGGGGAGGAGCTGCCCTGGCGCGACCTCCGGGCGGTGTGGCGACCGGTCACCGTGCTGGCCGTGGTGCTGGTGCTGGTCTCGGCTGCCGCGGTCGGCGCGGTCGCGATCGCGCTCACCCCGCTCCCGGTGGGCATGGCCTTCGTGCTGGGGGCCGTGCTGGCCAGTACCGACCCGGTGGCCGTCGCCGCGCTGGGACGCCGGTTGTCCCTGCCGCCCCGCGTGCAGGCACTGGTGCAGGCCGAGAGCCTGTTCAACGACGCGACGAGCCTGGTGCTGTTCCGCGTCGCGCTGTCGCTGGCCATCGCCGGCGGCTTCGTTTCCTGGGAGCGCACCGTCGCCGAGTTCGCCATCCTGGCCGGCGGCGGTGTGGCGGTGGGCGCTGTCATCGCCGCAGGCGCTTTCCTGATCAGGCGCCGCACCGAGGACCCCGTGCTGGAGACCGTCGTGGCCCTGGTCACCCCCTACGGGGCCTACGTGTCAGCCGAGTCGATTCACGCCTCGGGGGTGACCGCCGTCGTCGTGGCCAGCGTCATCCTCGGCACCCAGGCCACCCGGCTGACCACCGCGCACATCCGGCTGCAGCTGTCCGCGGTGTACCAGACCGTCGTGTTCCTGCTGGAGAGCGTGGTGTTCGGCCTGATCGGCCTGCAATTGCCCGCGCTGCTTCGGGGACTGGCGGGTATCGACGTGCTGTGGCCGCTGCAGGCGCTGGCGATCGCCGCGACGTTAATGGTGATTCGCGTTGCGTGGGTGTTCCCGTTGTCGGCAATCCAGCTGCGGCGCCGGGGCGTCGAGCGGCCTTCGTGGCAGGTGCCGGCCGTGGTGTCGTGGGCCGGCACCCGCGGCGTCGTGCCGCTGGCCGCCGCGCTGTCCATCCCGCTGACCATCAGTAGCGGAGATCGGGACCTGGTCCTGCTGCTGACCACCGCGGTCATCATCATCACGCTGGTCGTGCAGGGGTTCACGCTCGCGCCGCTGGTCCGGCGCGCGGGAATCGCGCTGACCCCGGACGACGTCCGGGCTGAGCACACCTCAGCACGGCTGCACCTGGCCCGCGCCGGGCTGTCGCACCTCGATCAGGTCACCGAGACAGAAGCCGCGCCGGAATTCGTGATCGAACAGCTTCGAAACAGCTGGCGAAATCGTATCGAAAGTATTGAGGAAAACGGCAACGGGGAACTTCCTCCCCTTGCCTCGATATACCGCCAGCTGCGGCGTGACCTCCTTGCGGTGGAAAGCGCGGAGCTCGAACGGCTCTACCAAGACGGTGCGATTACCGACGCCACCCGCCGACGGATCCAGCGGGTGCTCGACCTGGAGCACGCCGGGCTCGGTGAGGACGAGCCGTGAGGTTGCGCGCGGCAATGACGGCGAGCACGGCCTCACGGCGCGTCCGGCGACACCGGCTAGCAGTTCACGGGCGGCGGCCCCAAGCCGCCACGACGGTGAGACCGGGGAACCAGCGACCCGGTTGACTCAGCAGAGCGTCCCATTCGCTGAACTGGTGGGGTGTGACCCCGGTTACCAAGCCCTTCTCCCACAGCTGCGCCCCCGTGATCCGCCAGAACTCCGCACCCGCCGAGCCACCCTCAAACAGCGGCACCTCGCAGGCGGCCCCGACGTCGGCCAGCCCGTGGCGGTGCAGCAACCCGGGCAGGTGCCGGGCCCACTCGTAGGCGACGCCCGCCTGCGCCGTGCTGGCGGCGCCCGCTTCGGTCACCTCGAGGTACAACCCGGTGCCCAGGGTGGGTACCGCGAAGTGGTCTCCCTCTTCCAGCAGCAGCCAGCCACCCGGGCGCAGCGACGCCAGCAGCGCGTCGAGAATCTGCTCCCGCTGGGGGATATGCATGAGCACGAAGCGGGTGTGGACCAGATCGAAGGCGTCGGCAGGCAGCTCGTCGGTTCTGAGGTCCATGCGGCGGACATCGAGGTTTTCGGCATCGAGCTCGTCGATGAAGCGGGTATCAAGATCGGTCGCAAGGACATGGCCGCCCGGCCCGGCCCGGTCGCACAGCCACCGGGTGATCGATCCGGCGCCGGCGCCCACCTCGAGGCAGCGCCATCCGGCCTCGACCCCGAGAGTGTTCAGCCGCCGGATCGTCCCCGCGTCGTAGCACTGCTCAAGCAGCTCCAGCCGATGGCGGGCGTGCTCCCAACTGTTGTCAAGGACGTAGTCATGCGGCTTCGTTGCGGTCATTGTCATCGCTCCTCGTCGAATCCTGCCAGGCGCAGCCGGGGGAAGCGGGCCGCCCAGCGCACGTCAGCAGGATCTCGGTCATGGCAGTCATTACTCCCCCCGTCCGCGCTCCACTGTCGCTAACCAGGGTTGGTGTCCAGTTGTGGGCTGGTTGGCGCGAACACGGTCGCCAAGCCGGTGCGGAGTCAACGGCGCGCCCACAGGCGACCACCCTAGCCAGGCCCTACGATGCCCGCGGGTCTAAAGGAGGCACATCAGCCATGGCAAGATCCGATTCGGTGACAGTGACGACCTTGGACTGGGTCGTGATCGGCGCGGGCGTGCTGGCGTACGTCTCGAGTTTCCTCCCCTGGTACGGGGCCAGTATCTCGGTCTTCGGGGTCGGGCGATCAGCCAGTGTGAACGCCTGGAACGCGGGCTTCGGCGCGTGGTTCTCCGTGCTGCTGGTCGTGGCCAGCGGTGTGACGTTGGTGAGCATGATGGCTGCGCGGCTGCGGCTGCCGGTTTCCCGATCGCTGATCACGCTTGGCCTGTCCGCGCTGGCGGTCGTCACGATCCTGCTACGGTGGGTGACGTTCCCGGACGCCGACAGGGGGTCGGGCGACCTGGCTGACATCGGCGTGGACAGCCTCGTCACCGCGTCCAGTGGCGCCGGATTCGGCCTGTACCTGGGGCTGATCGCGGCACTAGCGGCCGTGGTGGCGTCGCTGCTGGCGTTCCGCGCCGAGGGCGGCACCTTTGTCACTGAGACGCCCAGCCCGACTGCACCGCCCACCGCCTGAGCAGACTCGCCGTGGCGCGAACGGAATGCACGGCACAGCCGGGATGTTGGTGCTCAGCAGTTGAGCAATTAACAAGTTAAGGGAGGCAGCCATGCCCGCTGTCACCGTCGAGGACGTCACCACCCTGGCCCGCATCCCGGAGCCCGGCCCGTGGACCGTGGACCGATCGGTCCGCTCGGTGACCACCGCGCCGTCCGGGTATGAGGGCGAGGGCTTCCCGGTTTGGCGTGCCTTCGCCGGGGTGGAGCTGAGCGATCTGGACCCGTTCGTCCATCTGGATCAGATGGGTGAGGTCGAGTACGCCCCGGGCGAGCCCAAGGGCACCCCCTGGCACCCGCACCGCGGGTTCGAGACCGTTACCTACATCATCGACGGCATCTTCGAGCACGCCGATTCCCACGGCGGCGGCGGCGAGATCACCAACGGGGACACCCAGTGGATGACCGCAGGCGGCGGCGTGCTGCATATCGAGCGGCCACCGGAGCACCTGGTGGTCAGCGGCGGGCTGTTCCACGGCCTGCAGCTGTGGGTCAACCTGCCGGCCCAGCGCAAGTGGATCGAGCCCCGCTACCAGGACCTGCGGGCGGCGGAGTCCGCGCTGCTCACCACGGCTGACGGCGGCGCGCTGGTCCGGGTGATCGCCGGCGATGTCGCCGGGCACCGCGGCCCCGGGTCCACCTACACCCCAATGGCGATGCTGCACACCACCGTCAGCCCCGGCGCGACGCTGCGGCTGCCCTGGCGGACCGACTTCAACGCGCTGGTCTACGTGCTCTCCGGGGCCGGCACCGTCGGCCCCGAAGCCCGGCCGGTGCGCTCCGGCCAGCTCGCGGTGTTCGGGCCCGGCGACACCATCACCGTCTCCGGTGCGGTGCGCCAGGAGTCCCGGCACCCTGCGCTGGATGTCGTCGTCCTGGGTGGTGCCCCGATCCGGGAGCCGGTCGCCTGGGGTGGGCCGTTCGTGATGAACACCCGCGAGGAAGTCCTCCAGGCCTTCGAGGACTATCAGGCCGGGCGGCTGGGCACGATCCCCGCCGCGCACCTGCCGTCGTGATCCCATGCGGGCCGTCCTGATCGAAGAGCCGGGCACGGTGTCCGTGGCGTCGGTTCCCGACCCGATCCCTGGGCCAGGTGAGGTGGTGGTTGCCGTCGCAGCATGCGGGATCTGCGGCACCGACCTGCACATCGTGGACGGTGAGTTCGCCCCGACGCGGTATCCGATCGTGCCGGGCCATGAGTTCGCCGGGCAGGTGGTCGCAGTCGGCGATGGCGTGACCGATGTGGGCGAGGGCGCAATGGTCGCCGTCGACCCGTCGCTGTTCTGCGGCGAGTGCCACTATTGCGCCATCGGGCGCGGCAATCTCTGCGAGCACTGGAACGCGATCGGGGTGACCCGCAACGGTGCCTGCGCTCAGTTCGCCCTCGCTCCCGCGGCGAACTGCTACTCATTACCCGACGGCATCGAGGTCACACACGCGGCACTGATCGAGCCATTGTCCTGTGCAGTACACGGGTTCGACCTGTTGCCCCGGAGACTCGGCGAGCACTATCTGATCTACGGCGCTGGCACGATGGGGCTGCTGATGCTGCAACTCGCGCGGCAGGCCGGCGCAGCGTCGCTGTCGGTTGTCGACCTCAACGCCAACCGGCTCGCGATCGCCACGAAACTCGGCGCGGACGCGGTCGCTACCGGCGCCAGCGAGCTGGACCGGCCGCAGGGCTGGGAGGTGGTGATCGACTGCACCGGAGTCGTCGCGGCGATCGAGGATGCACTGACCCACGTGCGGCGCGGCGGCACGTTCCAGCAGTTCGGCGTTGCCCCCGCAGATGCGATGGCATCCTTCTCGCCGTTCCGGGTGTACCACGACGAGATCACCATCGTGGGCAGTATGGCGGTGCTGGCGAGCTTCGGCCGCGCCGTCGAACTGATGGGCCGCGGCGTGATCGACGCCGACACGATGATCAGCCATTCCTTCGCCCTGGACGACTATCCCGACGCGCTCAGCGCCTTCCGCACCGGCTCGGGCCGCAAGCTGCAGATTCGTCCGGGGATTCCAGCCAGGCGATGAGCTTCGCGCCCCAATCGATGGGCTGCCGTGCCGAACGAAGAGCTCGAGCGGGACCTCACGCACTGTGGGTGAGGTGGCCCGACCAGGTCCGGCCCGCACCCACCGTTGCAGAAGTGACCCGGCAGACCGCCGACGTCGGCAGCGCCCGCACGGCACTCAAAACGGTGGTGGGTCCTCGTGGGGGTCGGGCTGCGGTGGGGGTCTTGGCAACGGCTTGGTGTCGGCTTTGGGTGACGTATCGTCCCAGATAATTGATTCGTCCCAGTCGTCGTCAGGCGGGACGAGCAGCGGTGGCCCTGACCCGTAGCCAGTTATGGGGTCGGGCAGGGGTTCGATGATCGGGGGTGGGCGCACGTGGTAGGTGTGGCCAAGGCGGCTGGTCCAGACGAGCCTCGGCAAATAACACATATTTGGCGTAACTGGGATGTCCGATTTGTACGGAGGTCATGGCGGCGCTGATCACCTGCGTACCCAGCTACGGGTGCGCAGCACTGCAAAGTAGGAGTCGGCGAGACGCTGTTGCGTGCGTGTCTCCCGAGCGAGCTTGGCATTCTGCCTTGCGCTCCAGACAGCGATGCTGCTGGTAGTGATCCCCAGAACACCGGACGTGATCACTGACGCAAGCGCGACACCATCCACGGACCGGAGTATCTCAGCACCGTGTGTTCCGGGTAGGTGGTGGTACGGAGCGGTGCCGGGGATTACGCGACTTCCCCTGCCATGGTCACGGCCGGGCCGCATTGGATCACGGGCATCCGGCACAGATCCGGGTGGCCTTCGCTAGCCGTATCCGTTCCTCGTGCTGGTATCGGTGGCCCCAGCCGCGGATCGGGTCGAACACCTCGTGCCGACCGCGCCAGGCAGCCCCGTCCCAGCTTCGGGATGTCGGTCAAGATCGCTTCGGTCAACGTCACCATGCCGTCGTTGATCCACGCCCGCAGTGTCCACCGGGGCGACGGGCGTAGCCTTGTCGCTACCTCTTCGCCGAGGTTCACGCCCCGGGGCGACGGTCCCAGGGCATCGGCGGAAGAGATCACCTCGGCGATGGAAGTGGTGCGTGATGAACATGATGCAGCCGCGGTCTATCGGCGGTCGAATCCGGGAGATCCGGGTCTGGCGAGAGATGACACTCAAGGCCACCGCGGAACTCGCCGGTATCACGGAGAGCTACCTATCCCGGATCGAGCGCAACGAGCGTGCCGTCAACAGCCGTTCCCTTCTAGAGGCGATCGCCGCAGCGCTGCGGGTAGCCCCGTCCCAGCTTGCCGAACAAGCTTTCCCGCCGCCGATGGTTGACCCGGTTGCATCGGAGACGCAGGCCGCCGTTATCGCCCTCGAAGCGGCGCTATCCGATTACCACCTTGGCGAGTCCAGCGGCGAGACCGCCCGCCCCTGGCCTGTCGTGGCTGCCGACCTCGACCGGCTCAACTCGGTGATGCGGCCAGCAACCGACTACGCCGCACAAGGCGTCCTGCTGCCTGGGCTGCTGACTGAGCTGCACACCCTCTACGTCACCGACCCAGCACGGCGGGTCGACGTCTGCACGGCGCTGATGGACTGTTACCACGCGGCGGGAGTCCTGCTGAAGAATCTCGGCATTCGTGGTCTTCCCTCACTGGCGGCGTTCCGGGCCCGGCAGGTTGCCGAGGAGCTGGACGATCCGGCTTGGCTCGGGCTGGCCACGTGGCTGCGGGCGTCCACCCTGGGAGGCAAGGGTCGGCCGCGCATGCTGGCGGTGTCGGTGCAGGGTGCTAACGAGCTGGAGCGCCACCTCGACGACCCTCGCGCAGCGCAGATGTATGGCGCTCTGCACCTCAACGCCGCGTTGGCCTCGGCGGCGATGCGCCGCAGTGGCGACGCCGCTGATCACCTCGAGGAGGCCGCGGCGATGGCCGAGCGGGTCAGCGGGGACGGGCGCGGGTTTGGCAACCTGTACTTCGGACCGGACAATGTGGGGATCTGGCGGCTGTCGATCGCGGTCGAGCTGGGCGAGACTGGCCGCGCCCAGGAGATCGCTCGGGTTGTTCACCCGTCACGAGTGCCCTCGGCGGCCCGTCAGGCGATGTTCTGGGCTGACCTGGGACGTGGGATGGCGCAAGAAAGATCAACCCGCAATGAGGCGGTCGGTATGCTGTTACGCGCGGAGAAGATCGCCCCGCAGCTCATCCATACGAACCCCTTCGTTACAGAGACCGTCGCTGACCTGATGCGGCGGCGTGAGCAGCTCAGCGCATCAGCACGTCGAGATCTACGCGGGATGGCCTACCGGATGGGTATTGGCGTCGGCTAGTTCGTCGCCACTTGACAAAGAGGATTATTCAGGCGGCCGTGTAGAAGTGCAGTCCAATTACAGCTGAGATGGTTGTCGCGAATGTTGCAAGGGGGCGACGGTAGTCGGTGTGCATGATTCTCCAGGTCTTGAAGTTTGCGATGGTC
>JBOHFT010000028.1:0-35835 GCA_050699815.1 Pseudonocardiaceae bacterium
CGCCCTGCTAGGCCAGCCAGTCGTCGACGCCGGTGAGCAGGCGCCGCTTGACCGCGGCCGGGGCGGCCGCGGCCGTGATCGAGTGCCGGGCGAGAACCGCCAGCTGCTCGTCGCCGAAGCCGAGGACATCGCGCAGGATCTGGTATTGGCCGGCCAGCCGGGTCCCGAGCAGCAGCGGGTCATCGGCGCCGATCGCGACCGGGACACCGGCATCCAGCAGCGCGGTGATCGGCAGCTGGCGGACCGATTCCAGCACACCCATCGGCTCATAGGAGGTCGGGCAGATCTCCAGCGCGACTGCCCGCGCCGCCAACTGATCGAGCACGCACTGATCGTGAACCGCCGTGATGCCATGCCCGATCCGGGTCGCGCCCAGCAGCTGCACGCACTCGCGCACGTGCCACGGCCCGGTGTAATACCCCGCGTGCGGGGTGCGGATCAGATCGGCCGCGGCGGCGATCCGGCAGGCGGCGGCGAAATCCGCCGGGCGCCCGCAGCGCTCGTCGCCGGAGATCCCGAACCCCACCACCCCGGCGCCGGCATACCGGGCCGCCAGCCGGGCCACTGCACGGGCATGCTCGCCAGACCTGGCCCAGCTGGTAGCGACGATCAGCCCGATGCCCACGCCAGTGGCTGCCGCGGCGTCCCGGCAGCCTTCCAGCAGCACCTCGACCACCGCTGCGGGCCCGCCGAACCGGGATGCGTAGGAGGTCGGGTCCACCTGCAGCTCCAGCCAGCCCGACCCGTCCGCCGCCTCGTCCTCGGCTGCCTCGCGGACCACCCGGCGCAGGTCGTCGACCGTGCGGATGGTGCTGCGGGCGGCGTCGTAGCGGGCCTGGAACACCGACCAATCACGGTCAGCGCCGGACCAGCCGACCGACGCGCCCCGCAGCGCCGGGGGCAGCGTGATCTGGTGGGCGGCGGCGAGCTCCTGCAGCGTGGATTGGCGCATCGAGCCGGTGAGATGCAGGTGCAAGTGGGTTTTGGGCAGCGCGCGGATGTCCCGCAAGGATGCACCTCCGGTCAGTCACGTGCCGCGGCGGGCGCTGACCACCGCGGGTGACTATAGTCGCAGGGGTGTGGGGAGGATCCGGTACGGCTCGACATCAGTGGTTGCTGATTATTGGCCGCCCACCAGCGCGAGATCACTGAAATGCAGACCGTCGTCGGTGGGCAGTGGTCGGTTTCGCTACCGGATTTTGCCAACCGCTAACCGGCTTCGAGCCGGGCGATAACCGAACCCGCCTAGCTTCGGTCTGATGACCGGCCAGCTCCACACCCGAGTCACCGAGGAGGGCAGTCATAGCATGAGCGACGACTCAGGAGACGTGTCGGTCACGTTGCCGGCCCGGCCCGGCGAGGCGCGTGACGCACGGCGGGGCAAGCAGGTGAACGGCGTCGCCCTCCGCTGGCTGCGCGCCACGGTGATCGGGCTGGCGCTGATCGCCAGCGGCTGCACGGCTGCCCAGCACACCACCCCCCCACCTCCTGTTGCGGCGCCCCCGTCCAACGAGATCGGCCCGCTCCCGGTGGACTGCGCTAACCGGATCACCGAACCCGATCAGGCCAGCGCGGCCTTGGAGCAGGCCCGGCCCGGCAGCACCGTGTGCTTGAGCGGTGACGGCCTCACCGACGCCGAGCTGGAGATGACGGCCTCGGGAACGCGCCAGCAGCCGATCACGATCATCGCCGACGGCGCGACCTTGCGAAGCCTGAACGTCAGGGCCGACTACGTCGTCATCCAGGGCCTGACGCTGCGGGATGGCGATGGCCTGACGATGGCGGGCCGCGGCCTTGTCGCGCGCGACAATGTGATCTACAACGCCACCAAGGACGGCCTCGTCTGCCGGGGTTGCGTTGAAGCGATCATCGAGTCGAACACCGTGCAGCGGGCCGACGGGACCGGGATCTTCATCGCCGGGCAGCGGATCATGGTCCGGGACAACACAGTGAGCGAGTCGGTACTGCGCACCCTGGACGACGCCGACGGCATCCGGTTCTTCGGAGTCGGTCACCGGCTGATCGGGAACACGATCAAGGACATCAAGGCGTCCGGCTACCGCGACGAAGGCCCGCACACCGACTGCTTCCAGACCTACAACAACGGCCAGGACCAACCCACCTATGACGTGGTCATCGCCAACAACATCTGCACGAACGTCGACGTCCAGTGCCTGATCGCCACCATCGACGAGCGTGGTGACCGGGGCGCTCCCGGAGGACCGACCACGATCATCTTCGAGGGCAACACCTGCGCGGTCAACGGTTCCCAGGCCGTCTTGTTACGGAACTTCTCCGACGTCGTCGTGCGGGGCAACAGCTTCTCCGGTCCCGGTGCCCGCGCGGTGCAGCTCAGCGGTGCGTCAAACGGTGTATCCGTGATCGGCAACACCGTGACCGGCCAGATGCGCCCGTTCGAGATCGACCGGCAGTCCGAGCCTGGATTCCAGGAGTCCGGCAACACCTCACGCTGAATCCACGGCCACGCCATCGATGCGCCGCTGCCTGACCTCAGCGTCGGCGTGCGGCAGCCTCTATTGTCACGGCTGTGACTCTGATCAAGTGGTTCCGGCGCCGGCTGGACGGCGTGACCGAAGTCGATCACGCCATTTCGCGGTGGATCGGGCGGCGGCCGCCCAGCCTGGTCGACCCCGTGATGAAGGGCCTGAGCACTATGGCGAACCACAGCACGCTGTGGTTCGCCATAGCGGCCGCGCTGGCCGCCAGGAAGGGTGCCACCCGGCGCGCCGCGCAGCGCGGCGTCCTGGCCATCGCCGCGACGAGCTTTACTGCCAACGCCGTGCTCAAGCCGCTGCTGCCGCGACGCCGCCCGCCGACTCAGGAAATTCCCTCCTACCAGGCGTTTTCCGATCCACCGACCTCGTCGTCGTTTCCCTCCGGGCACGCCGCGTCAGCGGCGGCATTCACCGTGGCCGTCGCGTTGGAGTGCCCGAAGGCAGGCTTGGCCATCGCCCCGCTGGCCGCCGCCGTGGCTTACTCCCGGATCCACACCGGCGTGCACTGGACGTCGGATGTGGTGGTGGGGGCAGCGGTCGGCTCCGGTATCGCGCTGAGCACCCGGCGCTGGTGGCCGGTGCGGACGATCGACGAGGCCCGGGCGCGGCCGCACGGCGCCGCGCCGGTGCTGCCGGCCGGGGCCGGCCTGGTGCTGGTGGCGAACCCGCGATCCGGCGGCCCCGGGCACGACCCGGCCGACGAGGTAGCCGAGGCGCTGCCAGCCGCCACCGTGCTGCGCGCCGTGGCAGGAGTGGACCTCCACGACCAGCTCGAGGCCGCGCTCGCCGCCGAGGATGCTCGCGGCGACGGCGTGGCGCGGGCCATCGGTGTCGCGGGCGGCGACGGGACGGTGGCCGCCGCCGCGGCCGTCGCGGGCCGACGCCGCTTGCCGCTGGTCGTGGTGCCGACCGGCACGCTGAACCACTTCGCCCGCGACGTCGGGGTGTACGACCTGCAGGAGGCCGTCGACGCCACCCAGGCCGGCGAGGCGGTCGCGGTCGACCTCGGGGTGGTGGAGATCCACGGTGGCCGGCGGGCGCCGCACACGCGGTACTTCCTCAACACCGCGAGCCTGGGCGGCTACTCCGATCTGGTGCGCCTGCGGGAGAAGTGGGAGGGCAGGTGGGGGAAGTGGCCGGCGTTCGCGGCTGCGCTCGTCACAACGTTGCGCACCGCCCAGCCGCTGCGGGTGAAGCTGGACGGCAAGGAGCAGCAGCTGTGGCTGCTGTTCGTCGGCAACGGGCCGTATCACCCGCGCGGCATGGTGCCGGCCTGGCGGCCGCGGCTGGACTCCGGCCTGCTCGACATCCGCTACCTGCGCGCGGACCGGCGGTTCTCCCGGGCCCGCGCGATCATCGCGCTCGCGCTGGGTGCGCTGCAGCACACCCGGACCTATGTGCAGCGGGAGGCGCCGTCGCTCGACGTGGAGCTGATCGGCGAGCACGCCTCGCTGGCCGCTGATGGCGAGGTCGTCGACGAGGCAGGCCGGTTCACCTTCCGGATCGCCGAGCGCCCGATCGCGGTGTACCGGCGCGACGAGGAGAACTGGCCGGACCGCCCACGACCGCACCTCCCCTGGTAGGCGAGCTGCCTCGCGCCGGGATCTGAGGTACCGGGCCCTCAGGTCCGCTCCCCGTATTCCTCCTGCCACTGCTCCCAGTCCCATTCTTTCAGGAACGCCTCGGCTGCGTCCTGCCCGTTGTTGAATAGCTGGTCACGCTTCTGATTGTTAAGGTTGAAGTCGGTGGATTTCACCCCGGTCGTGTCGACGAAGACAGTGCGATCTTGGACTGATTTCTGATCGACGTAGACGTTGTCGTGGGCAGAGCTCATGGTGGAGAACAGGCGCCGGAACATGACGATCGGATTGTTAATCGCGCGCCATCCGGCAGCAGGCGTCATCCGGGCGGACAGCTTGACGCCGAGGGTGGGCCACCGGCTGGGCGCGCTGTCGGTGCGGTCGAAGATGCCGATGGGGTAGTTGGACAGCGAGCCACCGTCGGTGAGGGTGAGCTTCTGGCTGTTGTGCGCGGGTCCGCAGGTGAGGTGCTGGGCCTGGAAGAAGAAGGGGATGGCGGCCGAGGCGGTGACTGCGTCGGCGACAGGCATGTCGTCGGGGTTGCGGTCACACATGCTCTGGTAATCCCAGGGCAGGCGAAGCATCCGACCGCGGGAGATGTCGCTGACGATGACGACGAGCTTGTAACGCCGTTCTGGAGCCAGGTGGGTGTCCGCGCCGACGTCTGTGCACTTGAGGTCGCGCCAGGTGCGGACATTGAGTGCCGCAAGATGGTCGGTGATCCAGCGGTGCATGAAGTTGGTTTTGTAGATGCCGCCCTGCAGCAGTAGCGCCAGGCCCTTGCCGGGCGTCCCCAGCCGGGCCAGCAGGCTGGCCTCCTGGAACCGTGCGTAGTCCAGGCCACGCATGACCTCCTCCAGCTGCGACGGTGACATGCCGGCGGCGATCAGCGATGCGACGATGGCGCCGGCGGACGTGCCCGCCACCCGCTGGACACGGGGGTAGCTGACGGCGCGCAACGTGCTGACGGCGCCGACCAGGCCGATCCCCTTGACGCCCCCGCCCTGGAGCACAAGGTCGACCTTGCCGGTGTGATCTGCCGGGGGCTGCTCGGGCACGGATGGACTGGACATGGCGGGCTCCTCCTTCTCAGGCCGTGGCACAACAAAGAGCAGGTCTCCCCGCTGTTTGATACCTGCCCGTCGCCCTGACTGCCCGAACCGCGTTCTGGAGGCAGACTGCTGCTACCCGGGGCCGAATAACAGCAGTCTGCCTCCAGAACGCGGCAAAGGATGAGGCTCAGCTTCCGATGGGACCACCGTCGTTCTTGGTGATGACCAGGGTGGACGATCGGGGTCGGCCGCCGGCGGGGCCGTCGGGCCAGGAGCTGAACTCCTTGGGATTGGCCGGGTTGCCCGGCATGTCGTCGGGGCGCTCGCCGGGGTGCTGGATCCCGACGAACATGGCCTGCTCGTCGGGCGTGACGACGACCCCGGTGATCTCGCACTGCCGGGGACCGACCAGGAACCGCCGGGTCTCGCGGGTCGCCGGGTCGGCGCCCAGCATCTGGTTGTTCCCGAACCCCGCGTAGGCCCCTGCATTGATGGTCGAGGTCGACACATCGGTCTGGATCCACAGCCGCCCGGCCGGCGAGACATAGAGCCCGTCCGGCGAGCCGTACTTGTCGCCGATGATGGTCGAGCCGTGCGCCGGTATGGTGGGGTCACCGCCCAGGGCGAAGATCTCCCAGCGGAAGGTGCTCTCGGAGAAGTCGTTGCGGTACCGCCAGCGGATGATGTGCCCGTAGACGTTGTTGACCCGCGGGTTCGGCGGATCGGTCGGCGGTTGGCCGGAGGCTCCCCGGCGGCTGTTGTTGGTCAGCGTGCAGTAGACGAAGCCGCTGCGCAGGTCGACGTCGATCCACTCCGGGCGGTCCATCCTGGTGGCACCGAGGAGGTCCGCCGCCTGCCGGGTCCGGATCAGGATGTCGGCTTGGCCCGAGAAACCGGACAACGCCGGATTGTCGGCCGTGAGCGGCAACCATTCACCACTACCGTCAGCGTTGAATTTCCCGACGTAGAGGATGCCGTCGTCGAGCGGATGCGAATTCCGGCGGAACGCTTCGGGCCAGGGCTTATTCGACACGTACCGATAGATGTACTCGAAACGCTCGTCGTCGCCCATGTAGACGACCACCCGCCTGGTGCGGTCCTCGACCACCCAGGCGCCCTCGTGCTTGACCCGGCCCAGCGCGGTGCGCTTGACGGGCGTGGATCCCGGCCGGAACGGGTCGATCTCGGTGACCCAGCCGAAGCGGTTGGGCTCATTGGGCTCGTTCTCGACCTGGAACCGCGAGCCGGGCGTCGTGTGCCACAGGTAGCCGAAACCGGCGGTGCTGAGCCCGTAGCGGGCCGCAAGCGTACCGGGAGCCGGAGCCGTCGCCGTCCGGAAGTACCCGTTGAAGTTCTCCTCGCAGGCCAGGTACGTGTTCCACGGCGTCCACCCGTGGGCGCAGTTGTTGAGCGTGCCGAGCACCCGGCGGCCCCTCGGGTCGGCGCTGGTCCGCAGCAGGGGATGGCCCGCGGCCGGGCCGCCGATGGTGATCGGCGTGGATCCGGTGATGCGGCGCGCGAACCGCGACGGCCGCTTGACCTGCCAGCCGTCCCGTCGTCTGCGCCGCAGCTGGATGACCGACACCCCGTGCGCGGCCAGCGACTTGGCCGTCTTGGCCGCGCTCCAGTTCGCCACCCCGTCCGGGAACAGCAGGCCGTCGTCGGTGTACTCGTGGTTCTGGACCAGCAGCCCCCGGCGTACCGTCCAGGCCCGGTCGAAGTCGCGATCGTCGTCATCGTCATCGTCGCGGTAGCCACGCGGGAACGGGAAGAAATGCACGCCGTCGTTGTGCATCCCCCACTGCCGCTCCTGGTCGGCCACCGTATTGCCGGCATCAGGGAGGAAAGCCGGGCCGTGGGAGAGGGGATCTCCCCAGGAGATGAGCACGCGGGCGGTGTAGCCGGGCGGGACGACCACCGTGTCCGCGGTGGAGGTGGCGATTCCGGTGAAGCCGATCAGCGGCGGCTGGCCACCGCCACCCGTGACGGGCGCGACGTCGGCCACGGCGAGACTCCGACTACCGAGGAAGGTCGTCGCCGCGGCGGCGACCCCGCCGATCATGATCGTCCGCCGGGACAGGGCCGCCTCGAGGATGTCGGAGAAACGCGGGTTGTCGGTGGGATTAGAAACGATGTCATCGTCAACTTGGGACATTCCGCGACGCTGTCAATCGACCTCGAACGCCACACGACCTCGCGGTGACGTGGGGTGAACAGCGCGGGAACCACGGACGGCTGCCATGATCGGGCTTGCCGTTTCGGAAGCGCCCGCACTCGTCGCCCTGGGTCACCAGATGCGCCGAACTGGTGCGCTGATACGGCCGATCGGGTGGCTGTCAAACGCTGATTTCACCTATTACGAGCAGTGCTGGCGAGATTATTTGCGCTTAAAGTGACGACGTACACGAATGGTCGCCCCCGAATCAGGGGGAAGAAGCCGGGTGGGTGTGGCGTCCGGTGAACCCTTTCAGCACCACCCGGGTCGCACGATGCCGGGTGACTCGAGGCATGCGGAGGTCGCCGTGGCCGCATCGGTCGCACGTCGCAGGGCCCGGCGGTTCGCCGCCGCGGGAGTGGTCGCGCTCGCGGTGGCGGTGGCACCCGGCGCGCAGGCCGCCGCGCAGCCCTCGTTCACCGTGATCGCCAGCGGCCTGGACAACCCGCGGGGGCTGGCGTTCGGCCCCGACGGCGCGCTGTACGTCGCCGAGGCGGGCCGCGGTGGCAGCGGCCCCTGCATCCCGGGGCCGGAGGGCGACGAGGTCTGCTTCGGCCTCACCGGGGCGGTGACGCGGATCAAAGGCAGCCAGCAGTCGCGGTCGGTGACGGGACTGCCGTCGCTTGCCGAGCAGGACGGCAGCGCGGCGTCCGGGCCGTCCGACGTGTCATTCCTCGGGCTCGGGTTCGTCACGATCGGGCTCGGGGCGGATCCTGCGGCCCGCGCACAGCTCCCGCCGTCTGGCCGCACGCTCGGGCACCTGCTGACGTTTGCGCCCGGCGCCCCGCGAGCGCTGCCGCTCCCCGGCGCGGCCGGCTCCGAGGTGAGCGCGACCCTCGCACAGCTCCTGCCGCCCGGCCGATCGCTCGATCACTTCCTGAGGGTGTTCGCGCCCCGCGTTCCGCGAGCGCTCCCAGCGGTGCCCATCGCCGACGTGGCCGGCCACGAGGCCAGCGCGAACCCCGACGGCGGGGAGGTCGACTCCAACCCGCAAGCCGTCCAGGTCGGCCCGCGCGGTGCCGCCGTCACTGACGCCGGCGGTAACTCGCTGGTCCAGGTGGGTTTCGACCGCCGGATCGAGACCCTCGCGGTCTTCGGCTCGCGGATGGTCGATGCGCCACCTTTCCTCGGCCTGCCGCCCGGCGCGCAGATCCCGATGCAGTCGGTGCCGACTGGCGTCGTGTCCCGCGGCGGCGCGCACTTCGTCAGCGAGCTCACCGGCTTCCCGTTCCAGGTCGGTGCCGCCCGGGTGCACCGGGTCGTACCCGGGCAACCCCCGCAGGTCTTCGCCACCGGCCTGACCAACGCCATCGACCTCGACTTCGGCCCGGGCGGCACCCTGTATGTGCTGGAGATCGCGCACAACTCGCTGCTCGCGGACCCGCCGCGCGGCGCGCTGGTGAAAGTCCGCCCCGGGCAGGCCCCGGAGGTGGTGCTCGACGGGCTGAACTTCCCCACCGGGCTGACCATCCAGGGCGGGAGCGCGTATCTCACCGACTGCGGCGTCTGCGCCGGTGGCGGCCGGGTGCTGCGGGTCCCGCTCTGATCCTGCTGGGTCTGTGCCGAGCGGCACGGGTTGGTTCAGCGCAGTCGTGCCGCTCGCCTTGCTGTCACCCTCGGTGTCACCTTCTCACCGTTAGGGTGAGCTAGCTCATCGAGAGGGGGCATGCCATGGTCAGCCGTGCGGAGCTGGATCAGTCGTGGATTGAGCTTGGTCAGCGAGAGGCTGGCGGGGTTGATGGATCGCCGGGAGCTGCTGCGGCTGGTGAGGTGGGCGACGGCCACCTCTGCGGGTGGCCTGATCAGCCTGGACGAGTGGGACCGGCTGGCCCCTTCGCCACGGTTGACCGCAGACCTCCGCGCCGCCCGTGCCCAGCTGCAGCCATGGCAGGGCACGCACGCCGTCACGACGCTGGACGCGCAGCTAGCGGCGTACGGCGTTCTTCGGCCGAGCCCGAGCAACAGCGAATAAGTACTTCACTGGGACGTCATCGTCGGAGCTGGTCCGCTCAGGGCCTTACAGCAGCCTGTCTAGGTCGAGCCGGACGGGGAACGGATCCTCGGTGGTGAAGATGCCGGTGACCGGGGCGGCGTCGATGAATCCGAACTCGTCGGCGTAGTGGCAGGCCGTGAGGCTGACACCTCGGTCGATGTCGATGATCCAATAGCGGGGGATGCCGGCATCGGCGTACTCGCTGTGTTTGACGACCGTATCCATCCGCCGGGAGCCGGGGGAGATGATCTCAATGGCGAGGACGGCGTCGCTCGCGTGGAGCAGCGCCCGCTCCTTCCGGACCCGCTCGATCGCGGTGCACGTCACGACGACCACGTCGGGGCGCCGGACGAACCCGGGCTGGGAGGGCCTGACCAACCGCAGGTCGATGTCGACCTCCGGGACGGGTTCCAGCCCATCCGGCAGCTGATCCTCAAGCATGCGCAGGAGCCGCCGGAGGCAGCGCTGGTGGTCGGGGAGGGGGCTGGGCGACATCACCAGGATGCCTTCTTGCAGTTCATAGCGGATCTCGTCGTCCTCGGGAAGCGCGGTGTATTCCGTCACCGTCATGGGCCGGATGGGCGGCACAGGAAGGGCCATCGGGTGCTCCTCAGGGTCAGGACGCCAGTCTGGCACGCAGGACCGACAGAATCCGCCGACCGCGCCTGGCCCGCGCTGTGGGCCGTCATCCCGGTGGCGGCTGTGGACCGGGGCCGCCTCATGTGGAGTGCTTCGGCCAGGTTCTCCCGTCTGAGACGCACGTGCCGGTGTTCGTGCGTCTCGCGATCGAGCACTCGCACACGTCGCCCAGTCATTCGGCCGGCCTCCGGTCGTATCGGGTCGTGGGTGGCCCCGGATCCGAGCGGCACGGGGTGGTGTCAGTCGTTGCCGCTCGCCTTGCTGTCTGTAGCAGAGGCGACCAGCCGGATCCGGAGCCGCGATCACCGTCGCATCTGTGGCGGGGGAGATGCCACGGGTGATGGACGACTGTCGCTCTGCTGTCACCCTCGGTGTGACCTTCTCGCCGTTAGGGTGAGCTAGCGAGTAGCGAGAGGGGAGTGTGCCGTGGTCGGTCGTGCGGAGCTAGATCGGTCGTGGGTTGAGCTTGGTCGGCGGCTGGCCGCGTCGCGGCGGGCGGCGCGGTTGTCGCAGTCGGCGTTGGGTGGGCTGATCGGCTGCGTGCGCAGCACTGTGTCGCACATCGAGCGGGCTCGTCGTCGCAGTGATCGCACCTTCTGGCGGCTCGCCGACCAGCACTGCCGCACTGACGGTGGCCTGCTGGCCATGTTCGATGCGCTGGTGGCGGCCGAGGTGGACTATCGCGCTCGGTGCGAGGTGCAGCCAGGCCCAGGAGGAGCTGGACCGGTTGATGGCGCCGCGCGCACCGGCTGGACCACCCGCAGGCCCGGTCGATCCGAATACAGTGGAGGCGGGCACGGACCTCGACGTGAGCGGTGAGCTGCTCCGGTTGATCGAGAGGCTGGCGAGGTTGGTGGATCGTCGAACGCTACTGCGACTGCTGCGGTGGGCGACGACCACCGCTGCGGGTGCCCTGATCAGCCTGGACGAGTGGGACCGGCTGGTCGCGGTGATTGAGGTGCCGCGCCGGGTGGACGCCGCGACCATCGACAGCCTGTCGACGTTCCTTCGGCACTGCAAACATCAGGAGGCCGCGCTGGGGCCGTCGGTGGTGCATGGCACGGTGCTGGCCCAGTACGACCTCGTGCGGCGCCTGCTCCCGCAGTGCCCGGCGGGGTTGCGCCCTCTCATGCTGTCGCTGCGCAGCGATATGGCGGCCACGATCGGCGAGCACCTGGTCGATCTCAACGACCATGACCGGGCGCAGCACTACTTCCGGGACGCGCGCATCGCTGGGCATGAGGCCGGTGACCGCGTCCACGCTGCTTATGCTTTGGCGGAGACCAGTCACGCCGCGTACCTACGCGGCGAGACGTGCACCGCGCTGGATACCGCCGCTGCCGCCCGCAACCTGGCTGCCCGCACCGACGATGCGCTGCTCAAGGCATTGGCTGACCAAGTGGCCGCTGGCGCTCACGCGCTCGACGGCCGGTATGCCGCGTGTCTGGCCGCCTACGCCCGCGCCCGAGAAGGCTTGGCAGCGGCCGTGCCGGGCGTCGAGTCGCCCGCCTACTGGGTCGCCGCCGGCACGATCGACAGCCAGCTCAGCGGCGATCTGGTGCGGCTCGGCAGGCGCCGGGAGGCGCTGGACGCTGCTCAGGCCGCGGCAAAGCGATTCGATCCGTCGTTCAGGGGCATGCACGCGCGCTGTCAGGTGCGTCTCGTCACGGCGCTGGTGCTGTGCGAGGAGATCGCCGAGGCCGCACGTGTCCTCGGCGCCGCTGTGGGCACCGCGAGTGCGAGCCCTTCGCCACGGTTGACCGCAGACCTCCGCACTGCCCGTGCTCAGCTGCAGCCATGGCAGGGCACGCACGCCGTCAAGACCCTGGACGCGCAGCTAGCGGCGTACGGTGTTCTCGGACCGAGCCCGAGCACCAGCGCGTAAGTACTTCGCCACGCCCGGTACGCGCCCACACCGTCGATTATCGAAAACAGTATAGTGTCGGGTCACGTTGTGTTCGATGTGGGTACCGGAGGGTCGATGGGGGAGCTGGTAAGCAGCGCCGCGTGCCAGCGTGACCGGAGCCTCCTAACGTCGCTGCGCGGCGAAGAGGTCGTGGAATCTTTCCATCACGCGTTCGCGGACGACTTCGGCTTCGCGAGTGGTGAGCGTGCGATCACCGGCATTGATGGTCAGCCGCAGCCTATAGCTTTATGTCCGGTTGGGACTCCCGGCCCGGTGAAGACGTCGAACACCGAGGGGTACCGGCTCGGCTCATACATCCGGAAGTCGGCAGCAGGGCGTGCAGCTCGGGGTCGCCGCAGCCCAGTGGCGGCGGTGGGACGCTGAATGAACTCGGTGAAAGGAAGATCCTCCAGCGGCGCACTCATACCTCATCAAAGCCATCGTCGGGTCCGGGACCTGAGGCAGCCCTGGCGCTATTCCGCACAGTGAAGCGGTGGCCCCGGCTCCCGGGTCCCCGCCCACAGGTCACCCGTGCGCTGCATGCGAGCCAGCACGTCCGGGGCGGTGAACACCAGGTCGGATGGCTGCTGGCAGTGGCGCACCTCGTCCCAGTCCAACGGGGTGGACACCGTCGGGTGCTCCCGGGCGCGCAGGGAGTAGGGCGCCACCGTCGTCTTGGCCGGGTTGTTCTGGCTCCAGTCGATGAGCACCTTGCCGGTGCGGGCTGGCTTCGCCATCCGGGACACCACCAGCTCCGGGGTCTGCCCGGCGAGCTGCTCGGCCACCGCCCGCGCGTAGGCCGAGGTTGTGTCCGGGTCGCGTACCTGTACCGGCGCGTAGACCTGCAGGCCCTTGCCGCCACTGGTCTTCGGGTACCCGGTCAGGCCGTCGCGCTCCAGCACGGTGCGGATCCGCTCGGCCACCCGGCAGCACTCCACGACGGTGGCCGGCGGCCCCGGGTCGAGGTCGAAGACCAGCAGATCCGGCGGGTGCCGGGCACCCCGCGGCCCCACCGTCCACTGCGGGACGTGCAGTTCGAGCACCGCCAGGTTGGCCAGCCACACCAGGGTGGCCAGGCCATCCACGACGACGAAGTGGGCGGTCGCCGCGCCTTTAGTGCTGCCCGGGGTGGGCAGCTCGACAGTGCGCACCCAGTCCGGGGCGTGCCGGGGGACGTGCTTCTCGAAGAAGGACTTCCCGTCCACCCCGTCGGGGTAGCGGCGCAGCGTCACCGGCCGGTCGGCGAGGCAGGGCAGCAGCACCGGCGCGATCCGGGTGTAGTAGTCGATCACCTCGCCCTTGCTGAACCCGGTGGCCGGGTAGAGCACCTTGTCCAGATTGGACAGTGTCAGCCGCCGCCCCTCGACGGTGACGGTCGGCGCGTGCACCGCCCCGTCATCTGGATCGGGGCGCCGGCGCACCAGCCAATCCTGGCCCGCACCGGGGGAGAAGAACACGAACCGCCCGCGGGTGCGCTGTCCGTGCAGGGTCACCGCGACCTCGTGATCGGTCCACTTCTCGGTCTCGTAACGGCCGTTGTCCCAGATCGTCATGGAGCCAGCGCCGTACTCGCCCTTCGTGATCTCGCCGTGGAAGGTCAGGTACTCCAGCGGGTGGTCCTCGGTGTGCACCGCCAGCCGGACCTCGCCGGGCTGCGGCGGCAGGTTCTTGGGCACCGCGAAGCAGACCAGCACGCCGTCGCGCTCCAGGCGCACGTCGTAGTGCAGCCGCCGCGCGTGGTGCTCCTGGATGACGAACCGGTCCCCGCCGCCCCCGCCCGGTGGGTCCTCGGCGGGCACCGGCTCGGGCGTGCGCCGCGGATCCCGCCGCCGCCGATACTCCCGCAAATCGCCCATACCTGCAGACGTACACCACCCGGTCTGTTCGCGCGAGGCGTGCGGTTGTTGTCGTACCTCTGGCATACCGTGCGGAACGTGCGTTCACTGCTCAAGCCGTGCTCGACCCTGCGGTGTGTAGTCGGGGCCATCTCGACGAACCGTGCACGTGTGCGCGCCGCGCCCGGAGCCCCACTATGACCGAGGGGGCTTCCTACCGGCCTACGTCTCGTCCGTATGCTAAGCAGTTCCGCTATAAGTACCGTAGGCACGTCTTCGACAAGCTGCGGTCTGTGGATCTCGTGCTTGCTGAGTTCCAACAGCTGCTCGGACGCGGTGAGGTTATCGCCGAGGCCGAAGACGGCCCGGCGGAGCTGCGCGAGATCGTGCTCCTCGTCGAGTGGTCGCGGCCCCTGCACGTGGTGATTGTCGTTGACACCGCGCGCCAAGAGGAGAGACTGGTGACCGTGTACGAGCCCGACCCGTCTCGCTGGACGGCCGACCACCGGCGGAGGCGATGATGCGTTGCGCTGTCTGCGACAACGGCGAAAGGCGCCCGGCGCGACGCCCGTACGTCGAGGAGCGAGAGCATCAGGTTGTCGTCGTGACAGGTGTTCCCGTCGAGGAGTGCCCGGCATGCGGGGAGATCTGGTTCGACGAAGAAGTGGTGCTGCACCTTGATGCGCTGCTCACCGAGATGCTGGCAACTGAGACCGTAGCGATCCGCCCCTTCCCCGAGGTGACACCGACGGCAGCCTAGCCTCCCGGATCGGCTGGTCGCTTCACGTCCGATGCCGTATCCGCCCGGCGAGCACCTCGCCCAGCCGGTCCGACGCGGCCTCGAGGGCGTCGACGCCGTCGCACAGCGCCTTGCGGAGCAGTGCAGCAGCGTCTCGTCCCGCGCCATCATCTGTCGTCGGCGATGCTTCACGTCAGCGAGCTCGTCCAGCTCCATGGCCCGGTAGAGGGCACCCGTCGCCACTTTGCCGCCGGGCTCCTCAATGGGCGCGCAGCAGCCCGCCGGGTGTGACGACGGTAGCGGGCGGAACCGCAGACGTACACCACCCGGTCTGTTCGCGCGAGGCCGGCGACGGAAGCGCTATTCGGCTCCGAATGGCACTCAAGGGTCGCCCGGATGGTGCAGGTGTACCTGGGTGAGGTGGGTTTTTTCGATCTCAGCGGTCATCCAGGTGCAGGTTGGTTGGCGGCGGCGGTCGGTGGGGGAGCCGGGGTTGAGCAGCCGCAGGCCGGTGGGAGCTGTCGTGTCCCACGGGATGTGGCTGTGTCCGAAGACCAACACGTCGGTGTCGGGAAAACGGGCTGCGCACCGCTGCTCACGACCGCGCGCCGATCCGGTCTCATGCACCACCGCCAGCCGCACGCCGTCCAACTGGGCCGTCGCGATCTCCGGCAATCGGGCGGACAACGGCGGTCCGTCGTTGTTGCCGACCACCCCGATCAGCCGGTTCGCCCGGGCCAGCAGCGCATCCAGCAGCTCGACGCACACCCAGTCCCCGGCGTGCACCACGACGTCGGCCTCGGCGACGGCCCGCCACAGCTGCTGGGGCAGATCCCGGGCGCGGTGCGGGACGTGCGTGTCGGCCATCAGCAGCAGCTTCACGCGCCCATCGTGCCTTCTGGCGGAAACCGATGAATCGCCGCCCAGGTGGCATCGGGCACAATGGCCGTGGAGCCATCTCCTCGCCTTGAGCCTGCGGCCGGAACTCGGCGACGCCGATGACGGGTCCGGCGAGCGAACCGGCTCACGAGGTTGTCTGGCTCGATTCCGCGGGTAGACTCAGCGCCCATGAGCACCGCCGCTGTGGATCAGGTGCTGGCTGCGGCGGGCGTCCAGTTCGCTTACCTCTTCGGTTCGCGAGCGACCGGCCGGCACCGCCCGGCCAGCGACGCGGATATCGCGATCATGCCGGGATGCCCGCTTGATCTCCTTGCGGAGGCGGGCTTGGCCGACCGGTTGGCGCAGGCACTTCAGGTGCCCGCCGTCGACCTGGTGGATCTGCGGCGGGCGCCGCTGCGGCTACGCGGGCGGGTGCTGGCGGAGGGCCGGCTGCTGTACAGCGCCGATGAGCCCGGCCGGGTCGCCTTCGAGGTCCGCACCCGCAGCGAGTATTTCGATTTCCTTCCCACCCAGCGGGCACACCGCGATCACTTTCTGCGCCGGGTAGCGGTGCGGGGGCTGGATGGTTGACCCCGACCGGATCCACCAGCGCCTGGAGCTGCTCGCCGGCTATCTGCGCGAGCTGCGGCGGTTGCGAGACCTGCCGGTTGCCGAGTATCTGCGGCATGAGGCGTACGCCGGTCGGTACCTCGTCCAGGTCGCGGCACAGACCTGCATCGATCTGGCGAGTCACGTCATCGCCTCGGAGGGCTGGCGGGCTCCGCGTGACTTCGGTGACGGCTTCACCGTGCTGCACGAGCACGGCGTCATCGACGACGCGCTGGCGGGCCGGCTCCGTGGCCTCGCCGGGTTGCGGAACCGTCTGGTGCACGTTTACGACGAGATCGACGACGTCCGCGTGCACGAGGCGCTCGCTACCGGGCTGCCCGATCTCGACGCGTTCGCCACCGCAGTGGCCCGACTCGCGAGCTGAGGATCGATCCAGGACTTCTCCGGAGACCGGGCAGGCAGCGCGCGCTCGGTGAGCAAGGGCGTCGTGACCCGTCACCGAAGGATCGTGTCGGCCGGGGCCGGCGTCAGTGCCATTCGGCTCCGAATGGCACTCCGCGAGGGGACTCCGACAGCTATTCGGCTCCGAATGGCACTGATGGGCGCGACCTCGGCAGGCGAGCCTTTGGTTGAGACGTGGACGAACCCCACGCCCACCAGCGCCTTGAATACCTCCCGGCCCGTGACGGCAGGAGGCGACCTGCTCATGCAGAGAGGTGCAGATCGACCGTGGTGACCACCGATCGCTGCCGATGAGCGATCGTGCGTAGTCGGAGGTCTGAAGCCAGGACGGTGACGATGTGCGGCGCCGCCGCAACCCCCACCGCTGCGGCACCCCCATGCCAGCACCGTGGCCGGTGACCAGGTCTGGTGCACTAGTTCGTAAGTGATGCGCGTCTAGATACGCTGAGATGACCTTGGGTGAGGGGGTGGCAGGCTCGCCGCCCTTGCGGACCCCGGCTTGGCGACAGTGTTCGACAATTGCGTGACAGTTGTCAAACACAGGTGGTACTCTTTGGGCTATGGCGACCACGATCGGCTTCCGGCCTACCGACGAGGACGAGCGGATCATCAAGGCTGCGATGCGCCCTGACGAGCGCACCAGCGACGTGATCCGCCGCGCACTGCGGCTACTCGAGCGCGAAGTATGGCTCTCCCACGCCCGATCCGACGCCGAGCGCCTCGCGAAGGAGGACGTGACAGGTGAGGCTGATGCGTGGTGATTCGTGGCGCGGTCTACCGAGTAGATCTGGGTGACGCGAAGCGTGGCCACGAGCAGCGCGGCAGGCGCCTTGGTCTGGTTTTAAGCCCGAGTTCAATGCCATGGAATGTCATCACGATCGTCCCTACCTCGACAACCGCGCAGCCCGCCATCTTCCGCCCATCAATGGAGATCAACGGGCAGGAGACCAGGGTCCTTGTTGACCAGATCTGCAGCATTGACACGGACTACATCATCGGCGACCCGGTGCACTACCTCGAACGCGACGAGCTCGCCGAAGTCGAGCACGCCGTCGCTCGGTATCTCGGCCTGTGAGGTCGGGCGTTCTTCCGCTCACACAGCCGCACGCCGACGATCACACCCTTCCGGCCTCGGCATATCCGTCCATGAGAGACACCCGGCAGATGATGTTGTTCGGTTCATCTACTGTAGAACAAGCCGGGCTGCACCCTGCTTCGTCCGTATCACGACGTCCAGCGACATCGCATCAGGAACCCTTCAGCCGCTCCAGCGACCCGAATTCTCGCGTCACTCCAGGGCTAACGTCCGGGTACCAGGAGATCGTCCAAGCGTCGGCGGAGTTTTTCTACATTTCGGGTTACTTCGGTCGCTACCGTCCGGCCTTGCCGCCGATGGCGACGGTAAACGAAATCCATGGTCCCCCAGGACAGTGCACCGCTGACCACCAGCGCGCTGACGGGTAGCGAGAAGACCCGCCATGAGGCATGCCCGGTGCGAAGCAGCGCGACGGCCGTTGCCGCGGCGAGGCCTACGGTGATCGCCACCCACAGCATGTACCCGATGATCCACCAAGGCCGGTCGGCCAACCAGCACCGCCGCCCTCGTTCGGCGGTCTCACGTATCCTCTCCGCCCCCTGGCTGAGGGCATCCAACATCCACAGCGCTTTTTCACGTTTTTCCTTCGACAGTGGACGGTGCCACTCCTTTAGCTGATCGCCGAGTAGCGCAACCCCCTGCCGCAACACAGCAGGATGCAGCCGAGCGGGCAATCGGTACGCCCAGCTCGTCCGCAGCTCATTCTCGTTCTTCTCGTGACGAAGCCTCTCGCTCGCGACATAAATAAGGCCTAAGGCTGCGATGAACCCCGTGATCAGGATGCCGAGCCCGTTTCCCTGAGACACCGCGATCACCAGCGGGCATGCTAGCGTGACGACGGCCAGCGGTAGCGCCGCCCGGGTATGGTACTTGCCGACCGGCGTGCTGTGCAGATCACGTTCAGCAGAGTTGATGCCGGACTGAAAGATCCCGACGAATGCAGCCGCCAGCAACGGTGCGCACATGAGCAACAATGACCACCCGGCGAGCTGAAAAGTTCCTGGAAGCTCGCCACGCGTGAGCGGTGCTGCATTGAGCGCGAGCACCGAAGGTGCGGCGAGCGACAGTACGGCCAGCGCTGCGGCGAGAGCAACCAGCCATCGGGCGGGCCGTCGCAATGGCGTGGTCTCGATCACATCTGCCGGTGTCCAGCTGAGCGCCACATCACCATCGACCTGCGAAACGAGCTCTTCGATGTCGGAACCGCGGGAGCCTGCCCGGATCCGGTGGGCCTGGCAGTCGGCCACGTCACGGATCGACTCCGGCAACTGTATCTGCTGCGGCATTGGCGTTTCGTCCAGCAGGATCGGGATGATCTTCTTGCCATTCTGGACCGCGAGTTCGAGTTCTTTCCGGACCCAGTCGTCCGGCTCATCGAGCCGCCGGACACCATTCACATTGCACTCGGCGAGCCACTGTGCGTGGATGACAGCCAGCACCACCGCCGAGTCGAGCACCGCCTTCTCCAGCTTGCCGGAAAACCGGTCACCTGGCCGCAGGGCTTCGGTGTCCAGGAAAACCTGATCAGAGCCGAAGCTCTCCACCAACCGGCTGCCCAGCGCCGACACCACGTCGATATGGTCACCCCGGCGGTAGCTGATAAAGATCCCGTCCATGATCACCCCGCGTCCTCCCGCCAGCTACGTGCGTGATCGAACAGGCACCGAGAGTCACCGGAAGTCCGGCCTATGGCACCTGTCGGCCTTCGAAGTCACAACGCCTGCGCGTCACAGGGTCCGCACGTCACCGGCCGGCAGAGCCGCACTCGCTGGCGACTACTCGGCGCGCGAGGCTGCTGTGCCCAACCGGCGTCGGTCTTGGGTCAGCGGGGATCGAATCGGCCGCGCTTGATCTCGCGCAGGAACGCCGTCATGTCGGGTACCAGGAGCACCGGGCCTGCGGGGTTCTTGCTGTCCCGGACGGCCCCCGGCGGGTGCGCCAGCTCGACGCAGTTGCTTTGTTCTCCGCTGTGGCTGGATTTCCGCCAGGCCAGTTCGACGCAGTTGCTCTGTGGGCCGCTGCGGCTGGATTTCCGCCAGCGCATCTCGGTCATGTCGCAGCCTCCAATTCGTGAACCGCCCCGGCTTCAGTAGAGGCGCCGCATCCCGACGACCCGACGCGATAAGGAGATGCCATGACCACGGCTGACATTGTGGACATCACCGCTCTAGCCGAGCGCGTGACGCGCAATGCTGCGGATCGTCCGCGCATTCTCGTCGGGATCGACGGCCCCGGCGCGTCGACGACCTCGTCGAGTGGACAGAGGTGCCCGCCGGTGCATCCGTCATTGTCGACGCCGTCGGGTTCGGTCGAGGTCCCACTGCTCCCGGTCGACGTCGAGATCCCGCCGCTTCCGGTCGATGAGGCGGTCGCGGCGGGCGAGGAGCGCGATGTCGGCTTGCTGGTGGCGCGCACCCTCGTCGGCCTGCTGCGCCACGCTGACGGGCCGGTGCGCGTGTCGATGCTCAAGCGGGCGGTCCTGCGCAAGGACCCCACTTTCGACGAGGCCGAGCAGGGGTTCCGGGGGTTCGGCGAGCTGCTCCGCCACCTCGAGAGCCAGCCTGTCGTGGAGCTGCGCCGGGGATCGGCGCAGGGTGACCCGGAGGTGACCTTCCCCGAGGACGACTCGGCCGACGGCCACGCCTTCCGGCTGTTCGCCGATGTCGTCGGTGAGCTGCCGGTCTCGGGCGCGCCGCCGCAGCTGAGCGGGCTCAAGAACCAGCTGCGCAAGCGCCTGCCCGGCTTCAGCGAGAAATGCCATGGCTTCAACCCATCCCGGAATTGTGGGATGTCAGGCGGCTGGGCCGCGTCCCGCCGGTTCGGGGTGAGACATCGGGTGGTCCTCACGCCGGTGTCGACCGGTTCGTGATCGTCCCGGTTCTGTCGGGGGTGCTGGGTAGCGTCCGTCCGAGCGAGCCGGCATCCGGTTCCTGACGGAAGGGGGAGGCATGGGCGAATCGCGGGGGCCGGGTCATCGACGGCCCGGCCCGGTCTACGACGACGCGATGAAGATCCTCGCCGATGATGATCTGGGCGCGGTGCTGTCGCTGGTCGGTGTGCACGGCGAGGGCGCGGAGCGGCTGAACGTGGAGTTGGCGGGGTCGGCGGTGCGGGCCGACCTGGTGGCGCGGACTCCCGCCGGGATCGTGCACGTGGAGTTCGTCAAGGACCGCACGCCGAACCTCGATCTGCGGATGCTGGAGTACCGGTCGCGGTTGCACAGCCAGGAGCGGGACACACCCGTCGTTCAGTACGTGCTGGTGCTGGGTGATGGCGTCGTGGTGCCCGACCGCTACGTCGACGGCTGGCAGCTGACCTGCGCCTGGTCGGTGGTGCGGGTCGGGGACCAGGACCCGGCCACGTTGCTGCGCAGCCCGACCACCGCGGCGATCGCCGCACTAGGCCGCGGCACACCCGTCGAGCGGGCCGCGGTGCTCACCACGGCTGCGGCGTTGATCGCCGACGCCGAGCCGGATCGCAGCCGAACCCTGTTGGGCGCAGCGGCCACCCTGGCCTCGATCGTGCTCCCAGGATCTATCATCGAAACAGCGCTGAAGGAGGCCACCATGCCCGTCCTCGTTCGTGACACCCCGCTCGGCCGTCAGCTCGCCGAGGAGATCCGCCAGGAAATCCGCGAGGAGATCCGCCAGGAAATCCGCGAGGAGATCCGCCAGGAAATCCGCGAGGAAGTCCGCCAGGAAATCCGCGAGGAGGGCCGTCAGGCGGTTGTCAGGCTGACTGGCCTCGTGCTCCAGCGCATCTTCGGTGACGACCCACGGGTCGAGGCCATCGCCGAGCGGATGGCGGAACTGCCCGATGGCGAGCGGATCGACAGACTCGCTAAGGCCACCAGCCTCGACGACTTGGACCGCTGACCCACCCACAAGCCTAGGATCGCTTCCGCGCGACCCAGATCTCCTCGGCTGGCCACTTGTGGCCCCACTCGGCGGTAACGAAGTCGTAGTAGACCGGTGATTCCTCATCTGCGCGCGCTTGGACCTCGAGGAGGTCTTCGATCTCGAAGCCGTTGGTGCGGAGCAGCCGGATCCAGTCGCCGTGGCTGAGTGGTATTCGGTGTCGTCGGACATTGTGACGCCAGGCCGACGGCCACCCGCCCGCCCGCAGGAGAACGCGGCGACCGCCCTCGAGCCAGGTTGGTGGTGCAGGGGATCTCACCGGCCACTGGTCGGAACGTGGGTCACCGTGAGGCCGAACTGTGTCGTTGCGGTACGCGCCAGGCGTCCGTCCGTCGTGACCAGCGGGCATCGCAGGCTTGCAGCGAGGGTTGCGTAGAGCGCGCCATAGCCGGACATCGCAGTGCCGAACCGGCGGGCTGTGGTGAGCAGCTCCCGGCCGGGCACCCGCTCGATCGGAGCGTCGTAGAGCAGTGCCAGCCACTCGGTCGCGGGCGGGCGTTGCTGGTGCCAGCGGGGGGCGGCAGCGCTATTCGGCTCCGAATGGCACTTCGAGAGGGGGGCTCTGACAGCTATTCGGCTCCGAACGGCGGGTGCGTGCCGGGCACGAGTGCGAGGTAGGCGGGGCAGAGTAGTTGGGTGAGGGGGTGGTTGCGGATGGTGATGGCGGGGAGCTGGTCGAGCAGCGCGGTGGACGAGGTCACCGGCGGGCTCGGCGCGCGGGTCGTGGCCTGCGGGGCGAAGTAGGAGTCGAGGCAGTCGGCGAGCGGTCGGCTGTGCTGTTCGTCGCGGTCGGCGGGCCGTCGCAGCGGGCGTGTCCGCTCCCGCGATCGCGGCACCATCTCGCACCGGTCGCGGCCGCCGACGCAGCAGGGGCGGCCGGTGGCGCGGAACTGATGCTCAGAGGGCGCGTTCGTAGCCGGCGGCGGGCGTGCCGGGAGGGTTGAGGACACCTGGCTTGGCTGCGGGGTTGGGGACACAGACCTCGCCTTCCAGGCCGTCGGGATCCCGGAAGAACAGGCTGAGGACTGGGCCGAAGTCGGTGACGAAGCCGTCGCTCGCTCCGCGCGCGATCAGCCGGTCACGGATGGTGTCGAAGGCCTCAATGGATGCCGCCTGCAGGCCAATGTGGTCGATGCGACCCCGTCCGAGCATCGGCGTCTGCCGTTCGGCCTCGGTGTTCCCCTCCGCCTCGAACACATTGAGCTCGCTGTTGGGCCCTATTTCGACTATGGAGAACCGGATACCCCCGGCCTTTGCCAGGTCTGCAGATACTTTCGCGTCGAAGATCTCGCGGTAGAACGCGTGCAGCCGGTCAGTGTTCTTGGTGAGGATCGCCACGTGGTTGACCCCGGCAAGCAGCATGTGGGCACCTCCGCTGGGCTTGCGGGATCGTTGGTGACACTTCGAGGATGGCAGCCCCGGCATGCAGCGTCCAGCATCGAAGTAGCATTATCGATCTTGAGACGACCCGGACCGTCGTGGCCGGCGCGGCAGGGGTGGCCGGCGGCCCCGGGGCTCATGTGCCGATGGCCCGGTAGTGGTCGCGCAGGGCGATGATCCGGGCCCGGCGCGTGGAGGTCAGGTAGTCCGGCGAGCGCAGGTCCATCGCGCCGTACTGGTGGTGGGGGTCGACGCCGACGGCGCGGAGGAACGGCTCGCTGCGCTGTGAGACGCTGCCCTGGCCGATGCCGAAATGCCCCACCAGGTCCTTGACCAGCAGGTGGTGGCCCGCCCCGGAGAGCTCGAAGAGCTTGTTGGCCTTGCCGATCACCCAGCAGACGGCTGCGGCGGCGGTGGCGGCCCGGCTCCGGCGGCGGAAGATCTCCGGGTCGGCGGCCGCGGCGCGGGCGAGGAGCCGACGGCAGGCGGTGCGGTACTCGACGTCGAGCAGCTCGGCACAGCACCGGTCGACCAGGCCGAGCACCTCGGCGACCCGGTCGTGGACGTCGGCGTGGATCGCGTCCCAGACGAAGGCCTCGTCTGGCAGTGGCTCCGGGTCGAGTTCCGCCAGGATGTCCTCGCCCCCGACGGCGCGGCGCAGGGTGTCGAGCATGATCTCGTGGTATTCGGCCGGTCCGTCGTCGGGCCGGGCTTCCGGTGCGGGCCACGGGCCGTCCAGGCCGGGGGCGCCCATCGCCGTCAGCAGCGCGGCCGGGCCCTGCAGCCGGGGGGAGCGGATGAGCCGCTGGTACTCCGGCTCGTACTCGTCGACGGCGCCGAGGGTCCGGGTGGTCAGCTCGGGGCGGATGCCGCGCTCGTGGTGGCTGAAGCGGATCAACGCGCGCAGCAGGCCGGGGGCCTTGGCCAGGAAGGGCACCTCGGCGGCGATCTTGCGGGGGATCCAGTCGACGAGCAGGATCTCCACCGCGACCGGGCTCCAGCGCAGCGGGTCGCCGGGGCCGTAGTCGGTGCCGAACCGCAGCAGCAAGTCGAGCAGGCCGCGGTGGTCGGCGTCATCGAACCCGGCCCCCGACGGTGCGGCGAGGAACCGCTCGACGAGCGCCGCCTGCGCGTCGTCGTCCCAGTCGGGCCGCTGGTAGCCGGTGCCGCCCGCGGGGAGCATGGCCGTGGCCCACTCGATGAGCGGGCGGCAGGCCGGCCAGGTGTCGGACTCGAAGGGCGGGAATCTGATCGCGCCAAGCTCGATGGCCTCGGTGATCCGGGCGCGGGCGGCGGCCGGGTCGATGTCGCGGGCCTGCGTGTCCGGGTCGCCGGCCACGGTGAGCATCCGTTCGACCAGGCCGCCCACCGGCTCGGGGACCACGAAGGCATCCTTGACCAGCGTGCCCATGTTGTGGTCGATGTACACCACCACGGTGAACTCGGGCCCGCCCGGCAGGCGCACGCCGATCACGATGTTGTCGCCGTCGCCGAGGACGTGGACCACTTCGACTGTCCGGGGGGCAGCAGCGGCGCGATGCAGGTCGGCGAGCCAGCGCGGCAGGGCGTGGGCCCGGGTGGTGAGCTCGCGGTGGACCCGCTGGCGCAGTATCTCGTCACCGGAGAGCCCGGCGATCGCGGCTAGCAACGCCGAGGTCTCGGGCAGGTCGACGCCGAGGAAGGCCTGGACGAGCTTCTCTCGGGACGGGGTGCCCGGCTCCGGCTCGAAGGGGCTGCGGCGGCCCGGATCGAGCGCCGCCAGCAGCGTGCTCACCAGCCCCAGCAGGGCGAGCGGGTGGTCCTCGGCCAGCGCGGCCGCGACGTCGCGCACCAGGTCGGGCTCGCCGGTCCCGGGCGGCCGCGGTGGTGTCCGCCCGCCCTGCCTGCGTTGCCCCGGACGTCCGGGTTTCGGCTTCGGTCGGTGGGATCGCGTGGCCACCCGGCGAAGGCTAGCGTTGCGCGCACCTCGGGCAGCACGGTGGTCTGAGCGTCCGGTGGCTGATCGCCAGTTACCGCAAGTCGAGTGCAGTGCGGAGCCGGTCTGGGTTCATCGCCCCGGGGCTGTCATGGTGGGTGGGGAAGGAGTCGAGGAGCCGGATCAGGTCGCCGCGTCGAGCGCGGCCGCGATCGCGGGATCGGCGGGGTCGAGCTGGTGCGCCCGATCTTGCGCCTGCTCGGGGGAGTCCTCGTCGGCGGGTCAGGCCCCGACCGTCACCAGGATCGCGTCCACCGGCTCGTCCAGCCCCCGCAGCGGGTTCTCGGCGTCGGCCTGCACCACAGTGACCCGGCTGCCGTATCCGGTCGCGTCCAGCAGTTCGCGGGCGCGGTCGGTCACCTCCGGGTCGATGTCCACGCTGACCACCCACCCGTCCGGACCGACGACCTCGGCCAGCAGGGCGGCGTTGAACCCGCCGGACCCGATCTCCAGCACGCTCATGCCCGGACCGAGCTCGGCCTGCCCGATCATCCGGGCCTGGATGTACGCCGCGCTGGTGGAGGAGATGATCACGCCGTCCGGGTCGCGCTTGATCGCCACCGGATTGTCGACGTTGTACGTGACGTCCAGCGGTGTGCCCTCGGCGACGAACAGGTGCCGGGGCACCGTGCGGAAGGCCCGCTCCACCACCGGCGAGGTGATCATGTTGTTGGCGAGAAGCGTGTCCACCAGGGCATCGCGGAACTCTGCGGCGCTGGCGTCGTCATGTCGGAGTGTGTTCACCTGGTTACTCTTTCAGCGGGGTTGTTCTCGATTACGTGCCTGTTCACGCGCGCACGCCGCTTCGGCGGCGGTGATCTGCCGGGTCGCGGCGGCCACCACGTGATCGTCGGTGCGCGGGTCGCAGGCCACCTGATGGGCTTGGGTACGCAGCAGGTGCTGGGTGGCCAGCCCGACCGCAGCGGTGAGCACCGGGTGGCCGACCGGGGTGCTGGAGAACGCGCGCACCACGACCGAGGCCCGAGGCGGAGCCGCGTTCCCCTCTAACGGCACGGGGATGACCTTGTCGCTGATCGCGGTACTCACGTCTGTATCCGCAGCCTGTGGCGGGTGGTGCTGTCGTCTGCACTCAGCGTGGTCTGTCCGGCGTGTGGTTCACCTCCGGCGGGGAGGGGAACATTTCCTCGCTCATGACGTTGCCCATGAGCTGCGGAAACGGTTGCAGAAGGGGAGAAAAGTTCCGGTCATCGGCGCTGGGGTGCTCCCAGCGGGCCTGTTCTCGGCGCTACCGTTCGAGGTAGGTGCGCCACCCAACGTGCGCCGGGAAGATGGAACATCTCAGTCCCGCAGACCGTCGGCTCCTGACCCCGGCGCCGACCGGGAGCACGCTCATAGTGACCACCGCGAGCACACCGACGGACCCCACGATGGTCGTCGTGCCGAGCAGTAACACGCACCCTGCTCGGCATTTCACCAGCCAGGGGGCCGACACTGTCGGCAGCCCAGGGGACCGCCGCATCGTGCGTTGCGACGCGCGCGGTCTGCCGATCCGCGAGGAGGTAGTCATGGCCGCCGAGGAATCCGCCCAGTTCCGTCGTTGGAGCGCCACCACCAACGTCGACGACGACGTGCTAGAGCAGATGGAGGCCGATGTCGCCGAGATCGCGCTGCGCTACCTGATCGACCCACCGGCCACGGTGTTCTCCCGGCTGATCGGCGCCCGCAACGACGTGTTCACCCTGATCGCCGGACGCCAGGACTCCGCCGGGGCCTCACGGGCGCTGGCGGTCGCGGCCAGCGCTCCCACCGACCCAACCGCCGACGAACCGGGCGTGTTCGCCTTCGCCACCGGCAAAGCCGCCTACTACGCCAGCGAGGCCCACCGCGAACTCGGCGGCGCCCGGCACCTGAACGCCGCCGTGGACTGGGCGGTCACCGCCGTGGAGGAGTTCACCGCCGAACGCCGTCCCAACACCCAGTTCATCGCCGCCGCCCGCATCGACCTCGCCCGAGCACACCTGGCCCACGGCGACCTCGACGCCGTCGGCGAGCACCTAGCCCCGGTCCTGACCGGCACCGTCGCCGAGCAGCGCACCGTGCCGGTCATCAGCCGCGCCACGTCGCTCAACACCCTGCTGAGCGGGCATCCCGACGTCGCCTCCTCCACGGTGGCGGCACTGCGAGACGATCTCGCAGAGTTCTGCGCCACCCCGGCCACCAGCCCGGAACTGGAACAGGGCTCCACCGACTGATCCGCTCACGAGACCAGGAAGGCGTGCCCGTGCAGGTTGCCGTCTGTGGCCCACGCCACTGCACCGACCAGGACAAGGCCCACGCCCACCAGGTCGGCCAGCTGCTCGCCAAGGCAGGCGCCGCGGTGATCTGTGGCGGCGGCACCGGCGTGATGGCCGCCGTCGCCGCGGGTGCTCGCGCCGAGAACGGCCTGGTCATCGGCGTCCGCCCGAACGACTCCACCGAAGGCGCCAGCCCCGACCTCTCGGCGGTGATCGTCACCAACCTCGGGGAAGCCCGCAACGCCGTCATCGTCTGGTCCGCCGACGCCGTCATCGCCGTCATCGCCATCGGCGGCTCCTGGGGCACTCTTTCCGAGATCGCCCTGGCCAAGCGACGCGGCGGCATCCCGGTCGTCGTCCTGGGCGGCTGGACGATCCTGGATCAGCACGACCAGCCACTTCCGGACACCCCGCTCACCGCAGCCAGCCCGCAGGAGGCCGTGGATCTCGCACTCGGCAGCCGCTAGAACGGCACCGGTTCGCCAACGATCTCCAGATCACCGATCTCGACCAGCGCGATCACCTCGGGCGGGTCCAGGGCGAGCACTACGACGTGCGGGGCGCTACCGTGATGGCGCCCCCGGACCCGATACCTGATCTGTACTTCGGTGGCTCGTCGGCAGAGGCGGGCCCGGTCGCGGCCCGGCACGTGGGCACCTACCTCACGTGGGGCGAGCCGCCCGTCCAGTCCGGGCTGGCCGGTGACGGCTCCGGCTGGCTCGTGAGCGTGGCGGCGAAGGCGGCCAGCGCGGCCTCATCCTCCTGGACGGCCAGCACGGCGGTGTGCACCTCGGCGACCCGGTCATACAGCGTGACGATCGCCAGGACCGTACCCGTGACCGCCTTGGCACTCGCTCCGCCCCGCCACGGGAGTGGGCATCGAACTCTCTGCGCGAGGTGACGACCTGCGTGGGCGCGGCCTACCCGAGCCACTGCACCAGGAGCACGTGGACCTCCTGGAGGTCCCCCACGATGAGATAGACGACCTGGCCGGCCGTTTTGGACCGAAGTGCCAGCGGCGCACGGCGCCGTCCGGGTTTGACCGGTGGTGCGGTGGGCCGTTCCACGGAGAGGCCTCAAGCACACTGGCGACCTCGGCGTAGCCTTGGAGTGCCGCACTGGGAAGCGCGGCGATCTGGTCTCGGGCCTCGGGATAGACGACGATCCGGTACACCTACTGGCCCAACCGCCTACGGATCAGCTCGGTGATCTGTTCGCCGGGCACGCTGCCGACGGGTGGTTGGCCAGTGGCCAGCGTGTGCGCCGCGGTGGCGAGCACACGGAAGTAGCTGCCCGGAGCCTTGAGCTCGGCGTAGGCGAAGTGGCGCCACTTGGCCAGGAGGTCATGCACCGGTTCAAGGTCCTGATCCCTCTTCGCCTGGTCTAGCACGATCTCCCACTCGCGATCGAACTCAGCTGCCACGTCCGGCGTCAGGCACGCGCGGATAGCGTGCGCTTCGGGCGGGGGCGGAGTCGGGTTAAGACCGCTCTGCGAGGGGTGGGCAGCGGGTGAAGCCACCCCCACACCATAACGGCTGCGGGGATCAGTGTCCGGTCGGTGACGGTCCGCCGCGCGCCGTCCGTCTCTGGCTGTGGTGCACCTGGTGCGCGCTTACTCGAACCGCCCTGACCTGCTGGAACGCCTCCAAGAAGTGCTCGGGACGGTTCAACCGTGTCACGGGCGGGGTTGCGTCCCCGGAGATGGTGTACGAGGTTCCCGCTTGTGAGCGGCGTGTTGTCGTGATGTGAGACGGCCACCGCGGATCCTCGAAGTAACCGCAGTTGCCCGGCTAGAGCGCAGCAGCGAGACCCAAGATCGTTGTGTCGCCGCGCCCGAACAGACCTTGTACGGTGTCCGGATTGCGGCGACGATCACGGGATGGGAGCGCGCCGTCCGTTACTGAGCTGCTGAATGGGGGCGGATCCGTGGGAACCTCCACTCGTCCGGGTAGCGGGCGCGCGGGATGAGCCGCTGCTGCTCCAGGACGCGTGGGCGGCGCCAGCCGTATTCGGATTCCGCGCACCGGTCGAGCTGGTCGAGGCGGATCCAGACACTCCCGCCGGCAGCGGACTGGATTCCGTCGTCCTGACTGCGAGTGTCGCGGCGCGGCTGCCTGCCGACGAGCGGCTCCACCAGCTGCGTCGGGAGCTGGCGCAGGCCCTGCCCGAGGCCGTTCCCGCACCACCGGCCGTCGGCGACTGGGCCGTCCGGCTCGATGAGGGCGAGGCCGTCGTGTCGCTGGGCGTCGGCTGGTTCGCACCTGGTGGGGCGCGGTGACCGCGGCCAGCGCTCGGGAGGGCAGGGTAGCCGCGCACGAGTTGCGGGCGGATTGGACGAGCGAGCGCTGGGATGATCTCGTCTCCGAGCCCGAATCGGAGAGCTGGCTCGTCGCGCTGCTGACGCGGCGCGATCCGGACCTTCGTACCGCGCTGGTCGAGCTGTTGGCCGGCGTCGACGATTTCCTGCGGCCCATGGCGCAGCGCCTCGAGGCGCTCCGGTTGCGTCGGCTAAGGCTCGTGCCCCAGGGGTGGCTACGGATCGTCCCGTTCTGGGCCGCGCCCGCGTTCTCGTCTTTCACTGTCTGTGTGCAGGCCAGCGCCGCCGTGCCAGCCAAGCGGGCCGCACCGGGCAACCTGAGCGAGGTGCTCGCCGTCGCCGACCCCACCGGTGATTTGTGGGCGGCCGCGGCAGAACCCGAGACGATCCGCACCCACCTCGAGCGGCACAGCGTTACGACTCGAGCACTCGTGAGGACCGAAGCGGTGAAGTCGGCGGTACTGGCCGCCGCCGCAACGGCCGATGTCGTACACGTCGCGGGGCATGGCCGGACCGATCTCACCGATCCCGGTCGCTCGGCGCTCTGGCTGCACGATCCCGCCGCCCATCGCGCTGCGTAGCGGCGACGACCCGTTCGCGGGCATGGCCGCCGAGGTCGACTCGTGGCGGGAGACCCGTCCCGGGCTGCGTGAGGTGGTGATCGGCGGTGCCGGGGTACTGTCCGAATACGACGCCGTCGGCTTACCCGCCGCGCTGACCGCCGCGGGTGTCTCGACCGTTGTCGCATCGCTCTGGCCGGTGGACGACGACCTCGCCGTGCTGTTCACCGACGCGTTCTATCGCGGGCTCGCCGACGCACTGGACGGTGCTGCGGACATCGACATCGCCGCCCTGGTCGACCTGGTGTGTGACAAGCTGCGGTCGATGCCGCGGTCCGAGGCAGCTGCCGCGCTCGCTGCGCTGATCGATCGCACGAAGGATGCGCCCGCTCGGGCGCAGCTGCGGAGCGCCCGGCTTGACCTCGGGGCGCGGTTCTGTTGCTCCTTGTTTCTGGCCGCGGTCGTGTGCGCCGCGCTCCTGGTCCGCAGCGTGTGGATGTTCCCTGTCGTGGGTGGCCTGCTGCTGCTCGCGGTGCTCAGCTACCAGGGCACTGTCGTGACCGCTGCCAGCTACGGCGAGCTGATCAATGCCGCGGTAGCGCTGCACCGGTTTGATCTGCTCCGGTGTCTGCACCTACCGCTCCCCGCGACGCCAGCCGAGGAGCGCACAGCCAACCGTCAAATGATCCGCACGATCCGCAACCGGATGCCGGACGAAACGACTATGTTCGTGCATCCGCAGGAGTGACCGACGCAGCTCACGGTCGTCGCGGGTTTCCTGGGCATGTGGACCGACGCTTTCTCGGGATCGACTCGCGAGACCTCTACGACAGGATCTGTTGCGCTGACGGATGAGGGCTCGGGCAAGGTGACCCGATGTGTCGTCACTCTACTCGTGTGCAGCCGGTGTTGAGCTGATGGAAAGTGGATAGCGGGGTGGGTGATCCGGTACCGCGCCGGGGCTGGCCGGCGGCAGACTGCGCCAATCCAGCCGTCAGGAGGTCAGCTGTGGCCGAGCCGAACAATCGCCTACGTCGAGCGCGCGAACGTGTCGAATCGCCGAACGCGACTGGTGAGCCACTGTTCCGGGCGGCGCTGGGCGTCACGACGGACACCGGGTTGGGTTTTCGACGGCCCGGCCTTACAGTAGCGGACGTGGACCGTCAAGAGCTCATCCGGGCTGCTCTCGGCGTGGGTGCGGCCACCGTGGCCGGGCCGGTCGCGTGCGCCGACCTGATCACGCCCAACCAGGTGGCCGAGGTCCGCAACGCCGCACAAGCGTTCGGCGGTTGGCAATCCTTCTACGGCGGCGCTGCATTCCACGCTGGGCGCACCGGACGCGCACTGCGGGATGTCGCCGTACATGGCCATTTCGTCACCGAGGCACGCTTCGGTGAACCACACACACGCTTCGGTGAACCACACAAAGGTCTCGCCGAACTGACCCACCGCATCGGCTCGGCCGTGGTTGTCTCGTGAACTCCGACGACACCACCGACGATCCCGCGCCGCCGCGCGCCGTTCTCGCGCGGGAGGACGACGAGAACACCCCGGAGCTGGCGGTCGACCGCCGGATCGCGGTGTCGTTGCTGCTAGGTGGCCGTGAACCGCAGGCTCCGCGCCGCAGGGCCGCGTGGGCGTGGCTGTGGCCGCGCCGTCACCCTCGCCGGGCCGAGTCGGCCGCGGCCAGACCGCTGGTGGATGCCTTCCGCCGCCAGCACCCCGAGGCACGTGATGAGCTGGAATGGCTGCAGAACTCCTACCGGGTGGCCGCCTACCTGCACGGCGACCAGATGCGCAAGTCCGGGGCGCCCTACATCACCCATCCGCTGGCGGTCGCGACGATCCTGGCCGGGATCGGCATGGACGCCACCACGCTGGTCGCCGCGCTGCTGCATGACACGGTGGAGGACACCGACTACACGCTGGGGGAGTGCCGCGCGGATTTCGGTGCCGAGGTCGCGTTGCTCGTTGACGGGGTCACCAAGCTCGACGGGGAGCGGCTGGGCAAGGAGGTCGCCGAGCGCAAGACCTTCGCCAAGATGGTGCTGGCCGCTGGCACTGACCTGCGGGTGCTGCTGATCAAGCTGGTGGACCGGCTGCACAACCTGCGCACCCTGGGCGCGCAACCGCCGCACAAGCAGGCCCGGATCGCCCAGCAGAGCATGGATCTGCTGGTGCCCTTCTGTGACCGGCTGGGCCTGTACCGGCTCAAGCGCGAGATGGAGGATCTGGCGTTTCGCTACCTGCATCCCGCCGAGTACAAGGCGGCGGTGTCGGCCATGCTCGCCGGCAAGGCCGAGCGGGAGCGCTACTTCGTCGGCGTGACGGCGCGGATGGCCGCGGCGGTGCACGGCCAGGGGCTGCGCGCCACGGTCACCGCCCGGCCCCGCCATCTGTATTCGCTGTACCAGGCCAGCCCAGATGGAGTGGCTGAGCTGCCGGTCGGCCGGGTGTGCCGGGTGGTGATCGTGGTCGAGGGCACTGAACGGGACTGCTGGATCGCGTTGGGTGCGGTGCACCAGGAGTTCGCGCCGATTTCCAGCCGGCTGCGGGATTACCTGGCTGTGCCGAAGTTCAACCTGTACCGGTCGCTGCACACCTCGGTGATCGGGCCGGGCGGGGAACAGGTCGACGTGCTGATCCGTACCCCCGCTATGCAGGAGGTCGCCGAGGACGGCATCGCGGCGACCATCCGCGAGATCAGCCGGACCACGGGGCACGCCGCGGCTGGTGAGCCTGCCCAGCACCGGGGCGATCTGGAGTGGCTGCAGCAACTGCTGTCGTGGCAGGGTCACACCCCGTCCGGGGAGTATCTGGACGACCTGCGCACCGCGCTGCGCGGCGGCAGCATCGTCGTGGTCGCCGCACCTACCGGGGAGTTCATCACGCTGCCCCATGGCGCCACCGGGGTGGACTATGCCTTCGCTCGCGGCAGTCACGCCGGCAACCTGGTCAGCCTGCGGGTGAACGGGCGGTTCGCGGCGGCCACCGCACGGCTGCGCAACGGCGACCTGGTCGAGGCGATCACGACCAGCGAGTACGACGACGTGCCCCCGGAGTGGCTGGCGGCGGCGCGCACTCCGCACGCCCGGCGCCGGTTGCGCGCAATCTTGGAACTGCAGAACGGCGACGACGGCATCAGCCCTCTGTGAGGCACGCCCCGCCGCTTTAGCTAACCGGGGGTTCGGGATTGTCGGGGGGCTGCTCGCGGGGGGCGTCCGCCGCGGTGCGTTCCAGAGCCGCGATGGGGTCGTCCAGATCGGCGGCCTGGCTCGCCGCCCGATTGACGAACCCGGTGGGGTCGTCCAGATCCTCGGTTGTGGGCAGCAGGTCCGGGTGGTTCCACAGGGCGTCCCGGTACTCGACGCCCTGCTGGTCGGTGAACTTTCGCCACAACTGCGCGGCAGCCCGGAGCTTGCGCGGCCGCAGCTCCAGGCCGACCAGCGTGGCGAAGGTCTGTTCGGCCGGACCGCCAGACGCGCGCCGCCGCCGCAGTGTCTCGCGCAGCGCGTCGGCACCGGGAAGCCGTTCCCCCAACGCGTCCGCGACGACGACGTCGACCCAGCCCTCGACCAGCGCTAGCAGCGTCTCCAGCCGGGTCAGGGCGGCCTTTTGCTCGGGACTGGTCCGCTGCTCCAGCAGGCCGGAGGCCATCAGCTGGTCCATGCTCTGCGGATCGGCCGGGTCGACCTGGCGGGCGATCTCCTGCAGCGCGTTGGTGTCCACCTGGATGCCGCGCGCGAACTCCTCGACGGTGCCCAGCAGCCGCTGCCGCAGCCACGGCACATGGCCGAACAGGCGGTGGTGGGCAGCCTCCCGGGCGGCCAGGAAAACGATCACTTCGGAGCTCTTGAGCTCCAGCTCCGTGGCGAACTGCTCGATCGCGGCCGGCAGCAGTGCCGCCACGCCCAGCGGTCCCAGCGGGAGCCCGATATCGGTGGAGGTGAGCACCTCCCCGCCGAGCTGGGCCAGCGCCGAGCCCAGCTGCGAGCCGAAGGTCATCCCCCCCATCTGCTCGACCATCGCCACCAGGGGACCGGCCGCCTGGCGGATCTCGCTGGGCAGCGCGTCGATCCACGAGCTGGCCATTCGGCGGGCCACCGGGTCGCACAACCGCTGCCAGGTCGGCAGGGTTTGCTCCACCCAGTCCCGCGGTGCCCACGCGGCGCTGCTCTGTGTCCCGGTGGGCAGCGTGGTCGCGGGATCCAGCCACATCTCGGCCAGCCGCACCGCGTCGGTGATCGCGGTGGCCTGCTGGGCCGAGGGCAGCCCGGTCGTGGACAGCTTCTGCACCGCGATCTGCTTGGCCAGATCGTAGTTCACCGGCCCCCCACCGCCACCGGCCGCGCCCTGGCTGATCATCTGACCTAGCTGGGTGAGCATCTGACCAAGGGCGCCGACGTCGAAGCCGCCAGCCCCGAAGGCCGCCGAGTCGGCCGAGCTCTCGCCGCCGTCGTCAGGTTTCCTCCGGTCGGGGTCCCGGGGGTCGGGGGAGCCGAAACCGAAGGGCAGGTCGCTCATGGACCCTACGTTACGCGGGGCCAGGGCACGTAGGCTGTTCGGGCGTGAGCCGCCGAACCTGGACCCTGCTGGTCAGCCTCGGTCTCGCCATGGCGCTCGGGCTGCTGGGCGGGCTGGTGCCGGTGCCCTATGCCGCGCTCCGCCCTGGCCCCACCTTCGACACCCTCGGGGTAGTGGACGGCAAGGTGGTGGTGGACATCAGGGGCACCCAGACCTATCCCACCAGCGGACACCTCAACATGACGACGGTCTCGGTAGTCGACAACATGACCTTGTACGGGGCACTTGGCCTGTGGATAGCCGGGCGCAGCGCGCTGGTTCCCCGCGACGAGATCTTCCCGCCGGGGCTGTCCGAGCAGCAGTTCGAGCAGCAGAACCAGCAGCTGTTCGTGGACTCGGAGTCCAAGGCCGAGACGGCGGCGCTGCGCCACCTGGGTTATCCGGCCGTGGTCGTGGTCGACCAGGTGATCAGCAACGGCGGCGCCAGCGGGAAGCTGGCCGCCGGGGACCGGCTGCTGGCCATCGACGGCCAGCAGGTGCGCACCGGGCAGCAGCTGGTGGACCTGCTGCTCGCCGGGGGCTCCCCCGGGCGGCTGGTGCAGGTCCGTTTCCAGCGTGGTGGCGTCGCGCCACAGGAGGTGGCGGTCACCCTCGGTGCGGGAGAGCAACCGGGTCGCGGTTACCTGGGGGTCGGGGTGACCGACCGGCCCGATGTGAACTTCGATATCACCATCAGCCTGGCCGACGTCGGGGGTCCCTCGGCGGGCCTGATGTTCGCGCTGGCCATCGTGGACAAGCTGACGCCGGGCGCACTGGCTGGGGACACCTTCGTCGCGGGTACCGGTGAGATTGCCACGGATGGTCGGGTGGGCCCGATCGGTGGCATCCCGTTCAAGATGATTCGCGCCCGGGAGGCCGGGGCGTCGGTATTCCTGGTGCCCGCGGGCAACTGCGCCGAGGCGGTGCAGCGGGCTCCCGAGGGGCTGCGGCTGGTCAGGGTGGGCACTCTGGCGGAGGCGGTGCACGCGCTGGACGACATGCGGGCCGGCCGGCTGCCGCCGGGCTGCTAGCGCAACGTTTCCAGCAGCGCGCGCAGCAGGTTCGGGGCCAGCTGCGGGTCCTCCACCAGCTCGTCGTGTCCCCGGTCGGCTCCAGAGCAGGCCCGCAGCCGCAGCACGCAGGCCCCGGCGCCGTCTCGAAGCACTGCCGCGACCAGCCTGCCCTCCCGCCGCTGCGGGTGCCCGGCGGCGGCCCGGCGGGCACCCGCTGGGTCGCCGGGCAACTCACCGAGATCGGTTTGCGCTGTCGGTGGGAGCACCACGATCTCTTGGGCCAACGCGCAGCCGGCGACCGCCTCAGGCCATTCGATGCCGGCCAGCGCGACGTCCAGGTCACCCTCGGGCAGGGCCTCCTGGGCCACCGGGG
>JBOHFT010000029.1:0-35485 GCA_050699815.1 Pseudonocardiaceae bacterium
GCTGACGGCGCACCCCACACAATTGTCAGCCCTTCGATCTAGTCTGACGCCGTGGACTCTGAGGTGCTGCTCGATGCGGGTGTGGTCACCCGGTGCCGCCGCCGGGTGCACCTGGAGCACGACCCCACCGCAGTCGACGCTCCACGCACCAGCGTGGACCCTACCGCCGAGCGGCGGATCGCCGACGCCGCCGCGCACCGTCGCTGGGTCGCCGACAGGCTGGCCCGCCACCACACCGCTGACTGGACGGAGGTGGCGCCCGACCTGCCCCCCGCGCAGCGCAGCGCCACCACCCTGGCCCTGCTCAGCAAGGGCGCACCGTTCGTCTGGGGCGGGCTGCTGCCAGCGGATTCCCCCGGCGGGCGGCGTGGCGGCGCGGAACTGCTGGTACGCCACCGCGATGGCTATCTTCCGGTGATCGTCGTTCGGCACAAGGTCACCGACCCCGGCTCTGGGGCCCGGACCAGCCCGCTGGCCCAGCCTGTCCTGGCCGCCGCCCGCATCGACCCGACCCGCAAGGTCCGCCCGCACTCCCGGGACCAGTTGCGCCTTGCACACACTCTGCGGCTGCTGCAGGCAGCCGGGCTGGCGGCCCGCGGCCGGGCCATCGGCGGGGTGGTCGGGCTGGAGGCCGACGTGGTGGTCTGGCACGACCTGGACGCCCCCACCTGGACGGGCGGCCGCACCGCGATGGCCGAGTACGACGCCCGCTTCGCTGATCGGCTGGCCGTCGCGCGGGCTGCGGCGACCGAGGGGCAGCCGCTGGCCCTGCCGTCCCGGGTCAACGAGTGCCGCTCCTGCCCGTGGTGGCCCACCTGCGGCCCGGCGCTGCGGGCGGCCCGGGACGTGAGCATGGTGCTGCGGGGGGAGGACGCGGTGGCCTTGCGGGCCGCCGGGATGTCCACCGTGGACGCGCTGGCCGCCCTGGACCCGGCTGGCAACCCGCCGGCGCCGCTGGTCGGGATGTCCGTGCGCGACGCGGTGCTGCTGGCCCGGGCCTGGCAGCGGGACCTCCCGCTGGTGCGGCGCAACCAGCGCATCAGCGTGCCACGCGCCGACGTCGAGGTGGACGTGGACATGGAGTGTTACGACGAGGCCGGGGCCTACCTGTGGGGATGCCTGCTGTCCGGCTCCGGCATCGGGGTGGCCCCCGGTTACCGTGCTTTCGCCACCTGGGACCCAGTGCCGACCCACGACGAGGCGAGGTCCTTCGCCGGGTTCTGGCGCTGGCTGGCCGACGTCCGCTACCGGGCCGCGCAGCGCGGCCTGAGCTTTCACGCGTACTGCTACAACGAGCAGGCTGAGAATCGCTGGATGCTCTCGTCCGCGGAACGCTTCGCCGGTTTCCCCGGGATACCGACCGTCGCGCAGGTGCAGGAGTTCATCACCTCCCCCGCGTGGGTGGATCTGTACGCGTTGGTCGGCATTGAGTTCCTGTGCGCGCACGGCAAGGGGCTCAAGACGATCGCCCCGGCGGCCGGGTTCTCCTGGCACGATCCCGAGGCCAGTGGCGAGAACTCGATGCGCTGGTACCGGGACGCGGTCGGGCTGGATGGCGGCACGCCGGATCCGGCGCAGCGCGAGCGGCTGCTCACCTACAACGCCGACGACGTACACGCCACTGCCGCGCTCCGGCAGTGGATGAGCTGCGCGCACGTGTACGAAGTGCCCTACATGGGCGACTTGTGACCCGCCCGCCGCACATGCAGGTAACGGTGTGCCACGATGAGAGTGTCAACACAGCGTGACGGGAGGACACATGTTCGTGCGCAGGATCGCGGTGATCGGCTCCGGGTATGTGGGCTTGACCACCGGGGCATGCCTGGCGTCGCTGGGGCATCGGGTGGTGTGCGCCGACGTGGACGAGGCCAAGGTGGCCCGGCTGTCCGGTGGGGAGGTGCCGATCCTGGAGCCCGGGCTGCCCGAGCTGGTGACGCAGGGTCTGGCCGCTGGCCGGCTGCGATTCGTGATGGGCGCCGCCGCCGCGGTCGGCCAGGGCCACGACGCAGCCGAGGTGGTGTTCCTGTGCGTGCCCACACCGATGGGGGCCGGCGGCGCGGCGGACCTGTCAGCGGTGGAAGCGGTGGCCACCGAGGTGCGGGCGCTGCTGCCGCCGGGCTGTGTGCTGGTCAACAAGTCGACAGTGCCGGTGGGCACCGCAGCGCGCACCGCCCAATGGCTGGGCCGGCCGGACGTGGCAGTGGTCAGCAACCCGGAGTTCCTGCGGGAGGGCTCGGCAGTGGAGGACTTCCTCAACCCCGACCGCATCGTGGTGGGCTGCGACGCCCAAGACGCCGCCGAGCGCGTCGCGGCGCTGTATGCTCGGCTGGGCGCGCCGACGGTGCTCACGGATGCGGCCAGCGCAGAGATGGTCAAGTACGCGGCGAACTGCTTCCTGGCGATGAAGCTGTCCTACGTCAACGCCATCGCTGAGCTGTGCGAGCGATTCGGGGCCGACGTGCTGGACGTCACCGAGGGCATCGGCTACGACCGGCGGATCGGGCAGGCATTCCTGCAGCCAGGCCCGGGCTGGGGCGGGTCCTGCCTGCCCAAGGACACCCACGCGCTGCTGCAGCTCGGCGCGGCAGCGGGCTTCGACTTCGCGCTGCTGCAGGCCAGCCTGGACACCAACACCCACCAGCAGCACCGGATGGTCGCCAAGGTCCGCGACGCCGTCGGCGGGTCGCTGGCCGGGCAGCGGGTCGGGCTGCTCGGGCTGACCTTCAAGGCCGGCACCGACGACCTGCGCGACTCCCCCGCCCTGACCGTGGCCGCCCTGCTGGCCGCCGAGGGCGCCGAGCTGATCGCCTACGACCCCGGCGTGCCCGCCGCGGTGCCCGGCAAGACCGACGACGTGCAGGTCACCGATGACCCGCTCAAGGTCGCCTCGGGTGCTGCCGCCCTGGTGGTGCTCACCGAATGGCCCGAGTTCCGGCTGCTGGACTGGGGGCGGCTGGCCGAGCTGGTCGAGCGCCGCATCGTCGTCGACACCCGCAACCTCCTCGACGCCGACGTCCTGCGCCGGGTCGGCTTCGAGGTCCGTGGCATCGGCCGCAGGTCCACCCGCGCCCTAGCGTCCTCCTGAGCGGCGCTCCGAGCGTGATCGTCGGCGGTGCCGAGACACCGCGAGAGCAGCCAGCGATCCGACGCCCACGGCACCACCGACCCATGAGTGCCGTCAGGATCAGCTGCTGGAACTCGGGAGAAGCTCGATCCGCTGGCCGCTGGGGTCGATGGTGAACTGCCATGCGTCGACAGCTGGCTTGCCCCTGTCCAGCCACCACTGGTAGGCGGTGTGCACCTCGTCCCAGAGCTTGCGTGCTCCGCTCTGCTGCACCTCATAGGGCGCCTCGGTGGTGAGGTCCAGGAGGGCCCAGGAGCGGCTCCACTGATCGACCAGGTACAGGGTGCCGGTCTCCGGGTCCTCCGGCTGGTAGAGGTACTCGCACTGGGGCACGCGCAGCCCGATGGCAGTGGACACGTGGACATCACCGGCCACATACCACGGGTGCAGGTCGGTGGTGGAGGTGGTCACCGGGTCGTCGTCGCGTCGCACGATCCGGCTCGTGCTGTAGCGGGGGATGCGCTGGGCGCGCAGCCGCATGAACGACGCCGGTCCGACGATCCGGCCCGTCGCGGTGGCGTCCGGGTGCACGGTGAGCGCCAGCAGGCCACCCGGGTAGTACGGGGTGCCCCACGGGGTGAGCACCAGCCCCCCCGGGCGGGTCTGCGCCACCCACGCATACGGCACCTCCGCGGCCGCCACGGTGGAGATCACCCGATCGTAAGGCGCCCCCGGCAGGTAGCCCTGCGCGCCGTCGCCGGTCACCACGGTCACGGCACCGAACCCCGCCGCGGCCAAGGCATGGCGGGCGTGCCCGGCCACGGCCGGGTCGACCTCCACACTCACGATGTGCTGCGCGCCGAGCCGGTGGGCCAGCAGCGCCGCATTGTACCCGGTGCCGGTGCCGATCTCCAGCACCCGCATCCCCGGCTCGGCGTCCAGCGCGGTGAGCATCTGCGCCACCACGCCCGGCATCGATGCCGAGGAGGTGACCTCGCGCCCGCACCCTGCCTCGCCGATCGGGTGGCCGTCATCGACCTGCGTGGTCACGGAGGCGTTGGCGTAGGCCCGCTCCAGCCAGCCCTGCGGGTCATCACCGCGCCGCAATGGCACCAGATCGCAGTGAGCGCTCGTCTCGCGGTCGTACCGCCACACCAGCTCCGGGATGAACTCGTGGCGGGCCACCTCGGTGAACGCGGCCCGCCACCGCTCGCCCAGCTCACCCCGCTGGGCCAGGACCTCCACCATGCCCTGACGCAGCACCTCGGCGTCAGCCAGCACTACTCGTCGTCCTCGTCGGGCGGATCTGGCTTTTCGTGCTTGCCGGGGTCCGGCGGTGGAGGTAGCGGCTTTTCCGGCGGGGGTTGCGCGTCGTCAGTCGGGTCCGGCTTCGGGGTCGGCTTGTCGTGCTTGCCCATGTGACGCATCGTGACACTCCACCAACGCCTCGCGCAACGATGCGCAGGACATTGAGCTGAAACGGCGCTGTCACGTTGTTGGGGTGTTGCCGGCGGGATGGTGCTGTCCCGGCCGGGCAGGACCCCGGAGATGATGCGGGCGCCGGCGGACGTCGCCCGCCGGCGCCCGCATCGGTCACTGCCGGTGGTGGGCGGTCCTGGGGGTATCCGGCCCCACCACGGCCCTGCTCACACGGTGGTGATGGTCAGGCGATCGCGCAGCTCGGCGACACCGGCGCTGGCGTGCAGCGGTTGCAGCACGGTGTCCAGGGCCCGCAGCCGGTCATAGGCCCGGGGTGAGGACACCGCGGTGACCGCGCCGATGGCCTGGTGGCCGAGGGTGACGGCGGTGTCGGTATCCCCGGCGATCGCGTGGGCCCCGACCAGAGTCGTCAGCGCGCCCGCTCGAAGCCGGGCGTAGCCGGGGCCGTAGTGGTCCACGGCGTCGCGCAACAACAGCGTCGAGGCGGGGTGGCTGGCGCTGGCCGATCCGGATCCGGCCGCAATGTCCCGGTCGCCAAGGTCTGGACACCGCCCAGATGATCTGTTGTGCTTAGCCTTGCCTAATCAGCGTCGATCCAGGGGCATCGGAGCCATGTACGTCTGCATCTGCCGGGCCGTGACGGAGGCCGAGGTGCGCGGGTGCATCGCCGACGGCGCGTGCACCGTCAGGGACGTGATCAAGCGCTCCGCGGCCGGTACCGAATGCGGGTCCTGCGTCGGAAAGATCGCGGCCCTGCTCCGCTCCCCCGCCGATGAGTTGTCGAACACACTGCGGCGCAGCGCCTGACCACAAAATGCCTGAATACCGGCATAACTCCTGGTCAGGTCAGGCTCACCTTCAGTGACATGCCTGACTCATACGCGTACGGTCGCGATCATCGAAGGGCCGATCCTGAAGGGGGTTGGGCGACATGCGCGGCGACGACGAGATCCTCGAGCTGCTCAACGAGCAGCTCACCAGCGAGCTGACCGCCATCAATCAGTACTTCCTGCACGCCAAGATGCAGGCCAACTGGGGCTTCACCAAGCTCGCCGAGCACACCAAGGCCGAGTCCATCGACGAGATGCGCCACGCGGAGCGGATCACCGACCGCATCCTGTTCCTGGAGGGCCTGCCGAACTACCAGCGGCTGTTCTCACTGCGGATCGGGCAGACCGTGAAAGAGCAGTTCGAGGCGGATCTGGCCGTCGAGATGGAGGTCGTCGAGCGGCTGCGCCCGGGTATCACGCTGTGCCGCGAGAAGGGCGACATCACCACCGCCAACCTCTTCGAGCGCATCCTCGCCGACGAGGAGGGCCACATCGACTACCTCGAGACCAACCTGGAGCTGATCGGCAAGCTCGGCGAGCAGCTCTATCTGAGCCAGCTCGTGGAACGCCCGCCGACCAACGGCTGACCCACTACCGTTGACAGCGTGGGTGAGCACCGGCTGTTCAGGGTGCCGGAGGCCCGGGCACTGCTGCCCGAGGTACGGCGGCGCGCCGATGCACTGATCGCGGTACGGGCAGACCTCACCGAGTTGTCGTCCGACCTGCACCGCACGGGCTCGTCCGCGCTCGGCGGTATCGCGGAGATGAAGGCACTCCAGGCCCGGCTGGACGACATGCTCGGGTGGTTCCGCGGCCAGGGCATCGAGCTCAAGGGAGTCGCGCCGTTGCTCATCGACTTCCCCGCCGAGCTGGACGGGGTGTCGGTGCGGCTGTGCTGGCTGGAGGGCGAGTCGGCGCTGGACTGGTACCACCGCTCCGACCTCGGCATCGCCGGCCGCCGCCGGCTGCCCAGCTGACGAGCCCCACCCACCGGGCATACATGAAGCGGACAACCGTCAAGGTCCCTGATGACATCGACCGCGCGATGCGAGACGAGGCGCAGCGCCGTGGGATGACGTTGTCCGAGTGGGCCAGGGAGGCCATCGAGACCCATCTTCCACGGCAAGGCGGCCAGCGGAGATTGCTCGCGACCGGCGCGGGTGCCAGCGGACGATCCGATGTGGCACGGCGCGCCGACGAGATCCTGGCCGCTGAGCTCGGCTCCCCCCGGTGAAACCTGCCGTCATCGTTGATGCCGGCCCGCTGTACGCCTATATCGATGCCGACGACGCGGATCACCACCGCTGCGCCGAGTTTCTGGCCTGCCACAACGGGACACTGATCGTCCCTGCGCTGGTTATCACCGAGGTGTGCTACCTGGTGCAGACCCGTCTGGGTACCCGAGCGGAGCTGCTGTTCCTCGGCGACCTCGCATCGGGTGCGTTCAGCGTCGAGCCGGTAGCCGTCACCGACTGGTTCCGGGTGATCGAGCTGAGCTAGCGCGTTCTGGATGCAGACTGCTGTTATTCGGCCCCCGATAACAGCAGTCTGCATCCAGACTGCGGGTAGGTGATCAGTGCTGGGTTAGGTAATCAGTGAGGTCGGTGATGACGGGGTGGAGCAGGATGGGGGAGGTGCCGCTGAGCAGGTTGCGTTCGGCCACCTGCAGCACGATGACCTTTCCGGCGGCGAGCAGTTCCCCGGTCGGGCGGGGGGCGGCGGCGACGGTCTCGGGGTGCACGATGGTGATGTCGGTGAAGGCCGCCGCGAGGTAACGGCTGGCGAACTGGGTGAACGAGTCGGCGATCATGCGGACGGGCTGGTCGACCGTGCCCGCGGCGGGCGCCGAGGTCAGGCTCAGCGGTACCCGGAAGTCGCTGGCGATCCAGCGGGTGCGGTCGGCCTGCCCGGCCGGGGCCAGGGAGTAAACCGGGAGCGCATGCTCGCTGCTGCGCCCGATCAGCGGGCTGATGTCGTCCGGCCACGGGGTCGACCCGGCCGCAGCCACCTGCCAGGTGCGGGTGATACCGGACTGCACCCGATCCGCCAGCGCGTAGGTCATCGTCAGGCCACCTTCCTGGCTCCAGTGGGTGTCGGCCGGGTAGTAGACCGGGGAGCCTTTGCGCCGGGCTACCTCAGCAAGTGCTGGCCGCAGGTCGATCGCGCCTGTTTCAGCGCCCACCCGGCGCCAGAACTCATCCCTGGCCCGCGCCGCGCAATCCCGTCCCAGGTATTCGGCGGGCAGGTGCTCGGGCGCCATGGTCGTCTTGTCGGGGGCCACCACCAGCACGAACTGCCGGCCGGAGGTCTCCACCGCGGTGCGCAGCTGGCGCAAGGAGCCCAGCGTGTCGTCCAGCGAGCGGGCCGGCCGGCACGCGCCACTGACCTCCGCACCCAGGTACAGCCAGCCATCGCGGCCCTCGATCACCGGGGGGAACGCCGCGGCCGGGGGCTGCGGGACGGCCGCGACGGCAGGTCCCACCGGCCCGGGTCCCACCGGCCCGGGTCCCACCGGCCTGGGCCCCCACAGCGCAGCCGGCTCGCCGAAGATCCCCCTGCTCACTGCCTCGGCCGCGCGGACCGCACCGTCGCGCAACGGCAGCTGGTCGGCCGCCCAGGCGGGCAGCCCCGCCAGCCAGGCCCAGCCGTCCCGGGGATCACCGAACGCGGCCAGCGCCCGGTTCTCGAACCGGGCGGGGCGCGCCCCGAGGCTCAGCGCGATAGCCGGGCTGAGAAAGAACAGCCCTGCGCAGATCAGCGCGGCGAGCTGGCGGCCACCACGGCCCGGGTTGCCACGACGCAGCCACGCCTCGTGGACGTCGAGGTGGCCGCGGTCGGTGACCGACATGGCGTGCACCGTAACGGCGACTCGATCGGTAGCCTGCACCGGCCGACCCGCCGACCATGGGGAGAACCCGGATGGACTACTGCGCCCCGGCAGACCGCCGCATCGAGTGGACCGGGGAACGCTGCGTGCCCTGGACCGACGACCTGCAGGTCGTCTACGAGCACTACCACCGGTACGCGCTGGCGGCCCGCTTCGCCGCCGGCGCGCGGGTGCTCGACCTGGCCTGCGGGGAGGGCTTCGGGCCCGCGCTGCTCGCCGCCGAGGCGCGCGAGGTGGCCGGTGTCGACCTCGACCCGCGGACCGTCGAGCACGCCACCGCCCACTACCCGGGCGAGAACCTGCACTTCACAGTCGGGTCGATGATCGACCCCGAGCTGCTCGCCGGCGCGGAGCCGTTCGACGTGATCACCTGCTTCGAGGCGCTGGAGCACGTCACGGACCAGGACACGCTGATCGCGGTGGTGCGCCGGCTGCTGGCGCCAGGCGGATTGTTTCTGACCAGCACGCCGGACGTGACCGTGTACAGCCACGAGCACGGCAACGACAACCCCTTCCACGTCCGGGAGCTCACCGAGCCGCAGTTCCAGGCGCTGCTGGGGGGCTCATTCGGCCACGTCGCCATCCTGCGCCAGAACGTCGCCGTCGGATCGCTCATCACCAGCACGGCGGCGCCCGGCTGGGGAACCGCGCAGTCCGTGCGGCGGGCACCGGAGGGCGGCTGGCGGGTGGCGCCGGAGCTGCCGCACACCTACCTGCTTGGCATCGCGTCGGACGCACCGCTGCCGGACCTGCCCGCGCTCAGCGCGCTGGTCGATCCCGACCTGGCCCTGGTGCGCGACGCACACCGGGCCCTGGCCCACGAGCGCAACCAGGCCGCCGAACTGGCTCAACAGCACACCGAGCTCGCCGGTGAGCTGGCCGGCGAGCGGCAGCGCGCCGCTGCCGACCGGGACAGCGCCACCCGACGGCGGGAACAGCTGGCTGGCGACGTGCACCGGCTGCGTGCCGAGCTGGCCGCCGCACAGCGCCGGGCGCAGCGGGCCGAGTCGGTGGCGTCCTGGCGCCACGAGATCGGCAGCGCCGCCGAACGCCGGGCGGCCGAGCTGGAACGCGAGGTCGTGGTGCTGCGGGCCGAGCAGTCAGCCACCGCGCAGCGGCTGATCTCCCGGTACCGGGGTGCCGTCGAGCGGGCCGCACCGCGCGGGACGCTGCGCCGCGATCTCTACGAGCGGGCGCTGGGGCGCCAGCCCGCACCGGCGGCACCGGCGGCGCGACCCCCGGCGCCCGGCCCGGTGGAGCTGCACACCAGCACGTCGCCGCTGGTCAGCGTGGTCGTGCCGGTGCACGGCAAGTGGGAGTACACCCGGGCGTGCCTGGCCAGCATCGAGCAGCACCGCCCGGCGGTCCCGTTCGAGGTGCTGGTCGTTGACGACGCCTCACCGGACCGCACCGCCGAGCTGGCGGCGGCCAGCCCCGGCCTGCGGCTGGTGCGGACCCAGCGCAACGTCGGGTTCGTCGGGGCGTGCAATCTCGGCGCGAGCCACGCCCGCGGGGCCTACCTGCTGTTGCTCAACAACGACACCGAGGTGCGGCCCGGCGCCCTGGACGCGCTGGTGAGCGCGCTCGACTCGGATGACCGGATCGGCCTGGTCGGCGCGGCGCTGGTGTACCCGGACGGCCGGCTGCAGGAAAGCGGCGGCATCATCTGGGCCGACGGTTCCGGCTGGAACTACGGACGTCACCGCGACGCCGGCGCGCCCGAGTTCCAGGTGCGGCGCGACGTCGACTACTGCTCCGCAGCGGCGATCCTGGTCCGCCGGGACCTGTTCGAGCAGGTGGGCGGGTTCGACCAGCGGTATGCGCCCGCCTACTACGAGGACACCGACCTGGCGTTCGCTATCCGGGCCACGGGGCACCGCACGATCGTCGAGCCGGCCGCGGTGGTGATGCACCACGAGGGTGTCTCGCATGGCACCGACGCCGGCACCGGCGTCAAGCGCTACCAGGAGATCAACCGGGCGCTGTTCGTGGCGAAGTGGGCACCCGCGCTGGCCGATCACCTGCCGGCCGCGAGCGAGCTCAACGTGTGGCTGGCGCGGCAGCGGGGACCGGCCGGGCACCGGGGTGGCCTGGTGCTCGTCGCCGACCACCAGGTTCCCACCCCCGACCGCGACTCTGGATCGATGCGCATGCACCGGCTGCTGCTGGCGCTGGCCGAGCTCGGCCAGCGGGTGGTGTTCTTCCCGTCCAACGGTGCCCTCCTGCAGCCCTACACCGGCGAGCTGCAGCGCCACGGGATCACCGTGCTCCCCGACGCCGCCGGGCAGGCCACCTTCCTGCGCGAGGCGGGCGCGGCGCTGACCCTGGCCGTGCTGTCCCGCCCGCAGGTGGCCTGGACGCTGCTAGAGGAGCTGCGGATGCGTGCGCCGCACTGCCTCATCGGCTACGACACCGTCGACCTGCACTTCCTGCGCCTGCAGCGGCAGGCCGAGCTGGCCGCGTCGGTGGGTGACCGCCACGGCGCGACGGCCCTGGCGGGCAAGGCGGCCGCGTCGAGGGAACTGGAGCTGGGGCTGGTCCGGGCCACCGACCTGACCTTGGTGGTCTCCGAGCACGAGCAGCGCCTGCTGCGCGACCTGGTCCCGGAGGCCGACGTCCGGGTGGTGTCCAACGTGCACCACCCGGCCGGTGAGGTGCCCGGGCCGCAGGGGCGCGCCGGGCTGCTGTTCGTCGGCAGCTTCGACCACCTGCCCAACCGGGACGCGGTGGCCTGGATGGTCCAGGACGTGCTGCCGCTGGTGCACCGCCGGCATCCCGGGACAGTGCTGCACGTGGTCGGCAGCAACCCGTCGCCCGACGTGCTGGAGCTGGCCGGCGACGCCGTCGAGGTGCACGGCTGGGTGCCTGATCTGGTGCCGTGGCACCAGCGGTGCCGGCTGTCGGTGGCGCCGCTGCGGTTCGGGGCCGGGGTGAAGGGGAAGGTGGGCGAGAGCATGGCCGCCGGCCTGCCCACGGTGTGCACGCCCGTCGCGGTCGAGGGGATGCGCCTGGTCGACGGCCAGCACGTGCTGGTGGCTGCGGATGCGGCCGGGTTCGCCGACCACGTGGTGGCACTGCTCGATGACGACGTGCTGTGGCGCACGGTGTCCGGGGCCGGGACCATCGCGGTCCGGGAACGGTTCGGGCCAGACGTCGCCCGCACCGCCCTGCGCGACGTCCTGGACACCGCCGCCAAGCTGGTGTCGGACGGGTAGGCGGCTAGCGTCACCGTACCGTCGGTGGCGCGTAGTTCACCTGCTGGTTCACCACGAAGTCGAAGGCGGAGAGCACCGAGTCGCGGTCCGGACCGAACACCTCAACGAAGATCGCCCGGTTGTAGAGCACATACACCGCCCGATACGCCGTGGACGAGGTTCCCGAGCCACTACCCAGCACCGCCACGCCCTGCTGGGCGCGAGTGTCGTCCACCGTCAGCCCACCGTCACGCTGCACGGTGAAGATCGTGTTCACCACATCGGTCGCGGCCTGCTCGTCGCGCAGGGCGAAGGCGAACATCCCGATCGTGTTGCTGCCCACTGTGGTGGTCTTGAGCACGCCGTCGGTCATCGCGCCGGCGCCCAGGGCGTTGAGGATCGGATCGGGCAGCAGCTTGCTGCTCGCCAGCCGGGGCAGGTCGAGCAGGCCACCACCGTCGCGGGACTGACCGGGCGGATCGATGAGCGCGTGCGGGGTGTCCACCGGCGCCGGGCTGGGAACCGGTGGAGCAGGCAGGTCGCGAGGGGTAATGGCGGGTGGGGGCGAGGCCGGCCGGGGCTGGTTGGGCTGGAGCGAGGCGGGCTGCGGGCCGGCCGCCTGGTCCGGGGAGCCCGAACTCAGGACGTAGGCCACCCCTGCGCCCATCAGCCCCACCACGAGCACGGCCACTACCGCGATCCCGATGATCTGCTTGGGCCGGGGCTGCGTCGCTGGCGTCTCGAACACCTCGGGACTCTGCCGCATCCAGGCGCTCTGCTGTTCAGCGAGGGGCTGTTCAGCGAGGGGCTGTTCAGCGAGGGGCTGTTCAGCGAGGGGCTGTTCAGCGAGAGGCGCTTCGGTGCGGGGCGGCAGATCCGAGACGGCCCAGGGCGGCGCCGAATTGCCGACGGGGGGGCTGCCGACCGGCCGGAACAAGTCCTGGACCTCGGCCGACCGCTGCTGGTAGGAGGGGCTGGGCGGATAGGCGGGGGGGGACGCAACCACCTGGGTGCGTCCCGGGTCCGGAACGTCGCCGGTCCGCACGACCTGGGTGGCCTCCGCGGGATCGCCCCCGCCGGTGTTCCGGCCGGCCGCCTGCATCACCTGCGTCGGCTGCTCCGGCGGCGAGGTCTCCCACCGAAACGCCGGCGGGAACGGGCTGGCCGCCTGGAGCCCGCCGTCCGCGGTGCTCGCCGAATCCCCACGGTTACCGGCCCGCTGCAGCTCGTCGCGACGCCGGCGGTAGTCCGCAGGGGACAGCCGCCCCGCGGCGAGATCCTCGTCGAGCTGCTGCAACTCGTTCGGCAAGGTCACTGCACCACCCCCTGGGTCATCATCGGGTCGGGGCACTCGGGGCACATTGTGCACAGCAGCCACGCTGGGTTCACGGCCGACCTCCCCGCGTGAGCAGCCCTGTTACTCTCCCGCCCTGATGGACGACGGGATGAGCGGTTCCGGGCGCGCGCGGCATGGTCGGACTCCACCCGCGGCGGCGCCCCCGAACACCGGTTTCGCGTGGCTGCGGATAATCGGTGCGCTGACTGTGGTGGTCGATCACTCGATGCCGCTGACCGACCCGTCACGCCTGACGCTCTTTCCCACGTCGTGGATTCTGTCACCCGGCTACATCGCTTTGATGGGGTTCTTCGCGATGAGCGGCTACCAGATCAGCGACAGCTGGCGCCAGGATCCGTCCTGGTGGCGCTTCAGCGCCAAACGGGTGCTGAGATTGTGGCCTCCGCTGCTTTTTGTGGTGCTCGTCACGGCACTGGTGATCGGACCGCTGGTCACGATCCTCGCTCTAGGCGATTACTTCTCGGCCAGGCAAACGTGGGGATACATCGTCAACAACGCGGGCCTGTACACGTTGCAGCATCAGCTGCCCGGCGTGTTCGTCAACAATCCCTGGCCATGGTCAGTGAACGGCTCAATCTGGACGCTGCCGATGGAGTTCACCGGCTATCTCCTCGTCCTCGCGTTCGGCACTCTCGGGCTGTTCCGCCGGGCGCCGTGGATGACGATCGTCCTGATGCTGGCCCTGATCGCGCTGGACCGCCGGTTCGAGGCGAGCGTCGGCTACCCCGGAGATGGTGGCTCGTTCCTGCAGGTGCCGATCGGGTCGATGGTGGCTTTCCTCGTCGCGTTCAGCATCGGCATGGTCCTGCACGCCTACCGGGGCCGGATTCCGCTCTCACCTGTCGTGGCGTGGTCACTGGTCGGGCTCCAGATCGCGGTCCACACCACCCCGGCCGGGGCTTTGACGCTACCGTTCATGGCCGGGTACGGGGCGATTGTGCTCGCGTTTCACTGGCCGGCCCGCCTTGAGGGATACGACTCATGGGTATTCGGCAGCTATGGCTTGTACGTGTGGGCATTCCCGGTCCAGCAACTGCTGGTCATGGCCGGTGTCGATACGCTATGGCCACTGATAGCCACCGCATTGCCGCTGACCTACCTGTGCGGCTGGCTGTCCTGGCGCTACATCGAACAGCCCACGCAGTCGCTGCGCCGTTACCTCAGGCGCCGCGAGCCACGCCGCGACAGCGACAAGCATCCATATGGCACTCCGGGAGGGGCGCTGGGCCACGCTGGGCATCCAGCTGGCGTCTCCGTGGCAGGGGTGCCTGAGCGGGAGCCGTCGGTGCCGGCGGTCTTGGCATAGCCGACCCGCGGTACCGCTCGGCGGCCTACCCCACCGATGCCGGCCAGGCCGCCGAGGCCGAGACGAGCCACCTGGCAACGGGCCCGCCGGACGTCGGCTCGCCACCTCAGGAGCGACACCGTCTGCTGCCCGACGGGTTGCGGGTGCACGGCGAGCTGACCGTGCTGGGCGGTTCCGTGCAGTCGTGGAGCCGACGCGATCCTCGCTGGGCGGCGTTGCGCACCAGGGCGGTGCTCGTCGGGCAGAGCCCGGTGGTCTTCGCCGGGTCGGTGCTCGCCAACGCCGCGTTCGGGCTGCGCCACCTGGTGCGCTGCCGCCGCGCGGAACTGCGCGACCGGGCTTGCGCTGCCCTGGTCGAGGCCGGGCTGTGGGACGAGGTCAGCGACCGGCTCGACGACCCGGCGCACACCCTGTCCGTCGGCCAGCGTCAACGGTTGTGCCTGGCCAGGGCACTCGCGCTGAACCCGGCGCTGCTCCTGCTCGATGAGCCGACCAGCGCCCTCGACAGCACGTCACGGGACTTGGTGGAAGCCGCGGTGGCCGAGTTGGTCGGCCGGCGCACCGTCATCCTGGACTCGCACGACGCCGAGCAGGTGCAGCGGTTGTGCGACCAGGTCATCGACCTCGACCCGGAATCGGGCCCAGCGGGCCCGGGTTGGCGCAGCAGGCAACCATCGGTGCCAGCGTAACCTGGCGGCATGGCGCTGTTTGGACGCGACAAGACCCGCATGGTGGCCGCCGAGGAGGCGCTGCCCGGGCGATCCACCCCGATGCCGGTTTCGGAACGGCACGCCGTGCACGGGCACCGCATCGTGGCGCCGTTCCCTGACGGTCTGCGCACCGCGGTGTTCGGGATGGGCTGTTTCTGGGGTGCCGAACGGATCTTCTGGCGCACCCCGGGGGTGTACTCCACCGCGGTCGGTTACGCCGGTGGTCACACCCCGAATCCCAGCTACGAGGAGGTGTGCTCCGGGCGGACCGGGCATACCGAGGCGGTGCTCGTCGTGTTCGACCCGGCGCAGATCTCCTACGCTGAGCTGCTGCGGGTGTTCTGGGAGGGCCACGACCCGACGCAGGGCATGCGGCAGGGCAATGACCGGGGCACCCAGTACCGCTCTGCGGTGTACACCACCGACACCGAGCAGGCCGCCGAAGCCGACGCCAGTCGCACCGCCTACCAGCAGGCCCTCACCGCCGCCGGACGCGGTCAGATCACCACCGAGATCGCCCCGCTGAACGAGTTCTCCTACGCCGAGGATTACCACCAGCAGTATCTATCCGACGCCAAAAACCCCAACGGCTACTGCGGCATCGGCGGCACGGGTGTGTGCATGGGTGACCCATCGGAGTCCCGGCGGTGACGCAGCGGCCAGCCAACCGTGCGTGACAGCAATGTGCTGGCCACCACGGTCGCGGAATTCGTCATGGCCGGCGAGCCAGCCGATGAGGTCGCCAGCTGGTATCACCTCACCGAGGAGCAGGTTGACCAGGCCATCCGCTGGGACTTCGCCCGCCTGCTGCTGCATCACTGGGACGCGGCCCGAAGCCGTGCACGGCAACGGCGTAGCCGCCGACCACCAGAAAACGCACCTCATGGGCGCTCAAGAATCCGATGAACTCGCTGAAGTCGTGGTCGAGACGCATCCGTCCATCCATGCTGACACTGGCGCAACAACTCGACAGCTGCGACGCGCTCAGCCCGAGGCCGTGCGCGCCAGTACGCCGCGTCACCCGACTTCTCGTGGAGTTGACGACACGTCACGACGAGTGCGAGCTGCCGCATGACGAGATCATAACCGGCACGCGGTACACGCATGACTTCGGGGCGGCCGACGTCGGCGGATGCCGGATTCGCACTGAGCTGGGTGCGGTCCTGTCGAGCGAGGTCGAGGCCGCGCTGCGCACCGTGCCCCCGCACCTGCGCGAACTCGACGAGCAGCGCACCACCTTCGTCACCCGCAGCGCCCGGCAGAGCTAACGCCCGGGCCGTGGAGGCGATCCGCACGGCCAAGGACTCCCGAAGCTACGGCCAGGCCCGGCACTCGGCGCGCCGCCTTACGCATCACGGTACGCTCTCACGTATGAACCGGCGTGAGCGCTTAACGATCTCTTTGGACCAGCGGGTGGCCGCCAGGGTCCGCCAGTGCGGCGCCCGGACGCGTGGGGGCGCGTCGGGCTATCTCGAGCGTCTCGTGCAAGCTGATGCCCTGCGCGAAGCAGCCAACAGCATGGCGCGCTGGTATGCGGCCAATCCCACCTCCGTGGAGGACTCACTGGCGGAGACCGCCGCCGCCCTGGGCGAGGCCGGCTGAGTGTCGTTTCACCGGGGGGCTGTCTACCCCTACAAACCAGTCCTTGCGCGGCCTGGCCAATCGCTGCAGCGCTTGATTGTTTCCGCGGACCCGCTCAACGAGTCATCCTTACCCGTGGTACTCGGGCTGCAAGTGGTCGATCGCGACCCGGGCTCGCTGCTGTCGGTGGCACTGGAAGGTCACGGCTGGGCGGTCATCACGACGATCGAACAAGTGATCAAATCCCGGCTCGGCGAACCAGCCGGCGTCATCAGCCCAGACGAGCAGCAGACCGTCGACAACGCCCTCCGCGCTGCTCTTGATCTGTAAAACCAGCACCATCGACGTTGTCGCGCCGCAGGTATAGCACTTAGTAGTAGCGTGTGCCGGCGGGCGTTCGGACCCAACGTACGCGTCATGTCAGCCGTCGAACTCGGCAACGGGATGTACAACAACACCTACCGCGTCGACATCGGCGCGGACCGTCCGGTCATCCTTCGCGTCGCCCCCGAACCGGCGCGCCAGTACCGCATCGAGCGCGGACTGATGCGCAATGAGTGCGCCAGCGTGCCGTTTCTCGCGCCGATCGCACCGCTGATCCCGCGCACACTCGCGGCGGACTTCACCCACGAGATCCTCGGCAGGGACTACTTGTTCCAGACGCTGCTCGATGGGGTTTCGGGCCCGGAAGGCATCGGGCAATACCCCCGACCGGCGTGGACGTCGTTCTTCCGGCAGATAGGGAAGATCAGACCCCAACAGTGCCCCGGCGGGTCGGTCAGCGGGGCAGGAGGCGCCATGGTGGTGTTCCTACTCCTCGTCGACGACGGCGTCCGGGTCGCGTAGCGGGCGTAGGCCGCCGAGGGATCTGTTCGCTACGCTTGCGGGCGTGGATGCCGAGGAACTGCCGGTGGAGGATCCAGCGGCCCTGGCGCGGGCGTTCGACCGGGTGGCTCGCGGTGAGGTCGTGCACCTGGTGCGGGACGGCCGACCGGTTGCTGATCTGGTGCCCGCCGGTGCGGACTCGCGCGCGGCGCAGGCTCAGCACGCCGCGCGGGCCATCACTCGACGGATGGCCAACCGGTTCGGGGCGCCCACTCTGGCGCACTACCGGCGGGTGTATGAGTCCTGCGGTCAACCGTGGCCAGGCGAGGAGGAGATCCGTCGCCGGTTCCCCGTGGCGGATGCCTCCTGACCGAGCAGTCACCCTCGCTGCTAGTCGGCGGGCGGATCCTTGATGCTGGGGCAGTCGCGTCCTGGACGGCCGGCGAGTTGGCGATCCAGTCCTGGTTGGCGGTCGCCCCCGTCCTGGGACTGACGTTTCTGCTGCCCGAGCTGGCCGTCACCGAAGCACGAACCCTGCGACCGCACGCTGAGGCCATGGTCGAGGAACTGGTCACTCATCCGCACGTCGTGCTCACCCGGATGAGCTCGGCTGACGCTGCTGGCGTCGAGGAGCTGCTCGCCGCCAGCCGAACCTTCGACGTCATGGCTGGATGGGTGGTCTATCTGTGCCGGCAACGCGGTGGGTGGAACGCGCTGACAACACGTCATCGGTCAACGCAACAGTGCCAAGCAAAGCCAGTCATGATCATGGCTGATTTTGCGGTGCTGTGGTGACTGTGTTGGCTGGGTCATCTAGCCAGACCCATTGCCGTTCGCGGGTCACCGTGAGGTGGAACTGACGTCGGTCCGGACGGTCCTGTTTGGTCCACCACTGGTAAGCAGCCACCGCGTCGTCCCAGAGGTTGCGGGCGCCGGCTTGGCGCACGTGCCCGCCGGAGATCGAGGCCCACGCGTCACCGGCCAGCAACCACAATGTCTCGCTTCCAGTGCCGGCGTCGATTTCGAAGATCGCGCGGCATTCGCCCAGGTGCAGCGCCACCGCGAGGGTGGAGTCGTTGCCGAGTACCTCATGTGGGTCCAGGTCCGTGTCCGAGCGTGCGGCGATGTCGGGGAAGTCGTCGGGCTCGTCGGTGACGTGCCATCGCTGGGCGCGCAGCCGCATGAACCCGACCGAGTCCACGATGGTGCCCACCGCGCTGTCGGGGCCGACCTCAAGGCGGAGCAGGTGATCGTTGGCCATCGGCGGCCCCCACGGCGTGACGATCACACCGCCGGGCCGGGTCTGCGCGACCCAGGCCCAGGGCACGGTCCCGACCGAACAGGTCGCCATGACCCGGTCATAGGGTCCACCAGGGGGGTAGCCGTCCGCACCGTCCGCAGTGATCACCCTGACAGCGTGGTTCACCTTAGCCAGGTTCGCCCTGGCCTGGTGCGCGACGCCGGGGTCGATCTCGATGCTCACCACGGTGTCCGTGCCCAGCCGGTGCGCCAGCAGCGCGGCGTTGTAGCCGGTGCCGGTGCCGATCTCCAGCACCCGCTGCCCCTGGCGGGCGTCCAGCGCAGTGAGCATGACCAGCATGATCGAGGGCATCGACGACGACGAGGTGTAGTTCCCCGCCCCGCCGGTGGCTCCATCATCAAGCTGGGTGACGATGAAGTCATCGGAATAGACCGCCGCCATCCAGGTGTCCGGGTCGGCGTCCCGGTCGATGGGGATCGCTTCCCCGCCGCGCACCCACCACGCCCGATCAGGGATGAACAGCTCGCGGGGTGTCGCGGTGAACGCCGGCCGCCACGAGTCTGTCAGGTCATCGCCCAGCAGCGCGGTCACGTCCCTCGGCGCGGTGATCACTCCTCGCCACCATCCTCGTCGTCCCCCTGGCTCTGGCCGTCCCCCTGGCTCTGGCCGTCCCCCTGGCTCTGGCCGTCCCCCTGGCTCTGGCCGTCCCCATGGCTCTGGCCGTCCCCCTGGCCTTGGGCGTCTTCCTGGCCTTGGGCGTCCTGACCGCCCTTGTCCTGGCTGCTGTGCCTGCCGCCACCAGCCTCCCGCACGTCCTTGCTCTTCGCGGGGTCATAGTTACCCTGCCCGTTGCCGGTGCTCTTGTCAGCATGCCTGGCCATGTCGATCAGTCCTCCTCTGGCTGCGGCTACGTGTCATACCGTGCCCATGGTGTCGCTTTCGGTCAATGGCGGACGCGAATGGTGGACGTAGCGCCCGGACTCCAGGTCGCTGTTGTCCTCAGCGCGTTCGAAGCGGCTGTGGCCGCCACGTCCCTGTAATCGAGCGCCGATGACCTGGGGGTCTCCGTTGAGGATGACGGCGAGGCCGGGGCGGTAGAGACCGTGGTTGAGCTGCCACACGGTGTCGCTGGACAGCCCGTCAAGTCCTTGGAGCACCAGCGAGGAGGCGAGGTAGCGGTCGCAGACGACGATCTCGTCGGCTCGCAAGGCAGGCTTGATCTCCACTTCGAGTTGGTGGTGGCGGTCGGCGGCGCACAGCCACGCCAGCGCCATGCCCCGGTAGGTGTCGGTGCCGTGGCGGGCGAGCTCGCCGAGCGGTGCACGCGAGGGCTGGGCCGTTCCGTGCACCGGCAGTCCGGCCGCGACGAGGGTGTCGACAACGAGCCGGGTGGTGGATAAGGAAGCCGATCTGTCCGGCCCCGATGCGGCGAGGTAGCTGGCCGAGGCCAGGGTGCGCGTGCGCCCCACCCACCAGGCACCCGGCCCTACCACACCCCACTCATCCACCTCCATGGGCAATAAAGCCGGAAAGGATCGACCAGCATGGGCAAGCACGACAAAAAAATCCCCGTTGATGGGCGAGGCGGCTTCGATATCGGCAAGACCAAGGATGTGCGGGAGGCTGGCGGCGGCAGGCACCATGACGAGGACAAGCGTGAGCAGGGCCAGCAGGACGATCACGGCGACCAGGGTCAGCAGGGCGACCAGGAGTGACCGCTGCGCAGCAGGACCTGGTTGCGCTCGTCGGTGACGCGCTCACGGATTCCTGGCGCCCGGCGTTCACCGCGACTCGCCGGGAGCTGTTCATCCCGGACCAGGCACTGCGGGTGCACGACGGTCACCTCACCTGCCCGATCAACCGGGACACCGGCCCGGGCACCTGGCTGACGGCGGTCTACTCCAACGACGGCATCATCACCCAGCTCGACGATGGATGCCCCGGCGGTAACGGGGACGCCACCTGTCGCATCTGCATCAGGACCACATCGGCGGCCTGCCCGAGCTGCGCACGCCGACATTGTGGTCAGCGAGCAGGAGTGGGCGGCGGCGCTGCGGCAGCCGCTGCCCGAGCTGCGCGGATTCCTCCGCGCGCACATCGACCTTCCCGGGCTGCGGTGGCACCGGATGCGGGCGGAAGGGCTTAGCGACCGCGACCTGGCGCCGTTTGACGCCGGGCACGATGTGTTCGCCGACGGCAGCCTCCTGCTGCTCCCCACGCCAGGTCACACTCCCGGACCGATGTCGCTGCTGGTACGCCGGCCCGGTCACGCGCCGCTGCTGCTGGTCGGTGACCTGATCTACGATGCGGACCTGCTGGCCGCCGGGCACGTGCCCGGCGCGGGTGACAAGGCCCAGATGCGCAAGGCCGTGGCCGACGTCAATGCGCTTCGCCAGCGCTTCCCCGCCCTGACCGTGCTGGCGGCCCATGACCCGGCCGCGGCCGACCGGCTGGCCACCCCACCCGGTGCGCGGCCATGAGGGTCGCGGAGGAACTGCCTTACCTCATCCTGGCGATCCAGCGCGCGGGCAACCGGCTGCTGGCCGACGAGTTACGCCCCTCGGCGTGACTCCCTCGCAGGCCGAGGTGCTGCGCGTGCTCAGCGGCCACCAGCCACTGACCCTCAGCGCGCTGGGCGAGTTACTGGTCTGCGAGACCGGAAACAGGTCGGTGGACCGCCTCGTCGCGCATGCTGCGGGCGGGTGGTTCGCCGCTGCAGTCTGGATGCAGACTGCAGTAATTCGGGGGCCGATAAGCGCAGTCTGCATCCAGACTGCGGGAAAGGGGGGCGTTAGCGGGAGATTAGTTCGAAGGTTGCGGCGGGGCGGGCGTTGAAGCGCTCGGCGGCGGCCGCGAACAGCTGCTCGAGGAATGTCCGGGCCTGCTGCTCGGGGGGTTCGTCGGCCAGCGCCGCGAGGTAGGTGCGGTGTGCGGCCAGCGAGGCGACCGCCCGGTCCAGATGGGCCGAGACGTCCACCGCATGGGTGTCGTGCGGGGAACTCGCCACCGCCACCCACCGGGCCCCGCCCCAGGGCTGCAGGCCCGCCACATCAGGGAAAATCCACCGGTTGCCGGCGTCGGCGGCCGCATCGAGCACGGCCTGCCCCACTGCGCGGTGGTCCGGGGTGTTCCAGCTGCCAGGGCCCCAGCTGTCGTGGTGGTTCAGCGTGACGATCAGCTCCGGGCGGTGCCTGCGGATGGCCCGCGCGAGGTCACGGCGCAGCGGCACGCCGTACTCGATCACCCCGTCGCGGTGGCCGAGGAACTCGACGGTGTGCACCCCCACCTCGGCGGCGCCGGCCCGCTGCTCGGCCTCCCGCAGCGGCCCGGCCCGATCCGGCGCCATCCCGTCGATCCCCGCCTCGCCCCGCGTGACAAGCACGTAGGCGATCTCCCGGCCCTCCGAGGTCCATGCCGCCACCGCGCCAGACGCGCCGTACTCGAGGTCGTCTGGATGAGCCACGATCGCCAGCCCGCGTTGCCAGTCGGTGGGCATCGGGAGCAGCGGGCTGCCAGGCATGGGCGCAGCCTGCCACAGGCGCCCGATCCCGGTGCGTCCGCCGTCTATGCCCGGTATGTCCATCTGCTGTGTACGATATGTCCGTCTCCCGTGCACGATCACCGTCGACCGGAGCCGATCTCGGTAGTGCACCCGGAGTGCTCACTGGAGGTAGCCGGGATGCCTCCGCGGCCCGGCGACGCGGGGCCACCGGCGCAGCAGCATGGGCGGCACCACCAGAACGATCAGGAGGCTACCGATGAGCGAAACCAAACACGCAGCCTGGATCCTCGCCCCTGACGCTGAGCGCGATCCCGGGGACACCGGCCTGACTGCTGACCCGCTCGTGCACACCCGGGAGCTGACCAAGCACTACCGCGGGGGCATCGCCGCGGTGAACCGGGTGAACCTGACGGTGCGTCGCGGCGAGGTGTACGGCTTTCTCGGCCCCAACGGCGCGGGCAAGACGACCACCCTGCGGATGCTGCTCGGGCTGATCCGCCCGACCGGGGGAACCGCCACCGTCTTCGGCCACTTCCCGGGCGACCCGCGCGGGCTGGCCCGGATCGGCGCGGTGATCGAGACGCCCGCGTTCTACCCGTACCTGTCCGGGCGGGACAACCTGCGGGTGCTGGCCCGCTACTGCCAGGTGCCGGACAAGCAGGTGGACCGCGCGCTGGACACCATGGACCTCACCGCGCGCGGCCGCGACAAGTTCAGCGCCTACTCGCTGGGCATGAAGCAGCGGCTCGGGGTCGCCGCCGCCCTGCTCAAGGACCCCGAGCTGCTCATCCTCGACGAGCCGACCAACGGCCTGGACCCCGCCGGGATGGCCGATATGCGCGCGCTGATCCGCCGGCTGGGCAGCGGCCGGCGCAGCGTGCTGCTGTCCAGTCACCTGCTCGGCGAGGTGCAGCAGGTCTGCGACCGGGTCGGGGTGATCTCCCGCGGCAGGCTGATCGCCGAGAGCACGGTGGACGAGATGCGCGGTGCGGCGTCGCTGCTGCTGACCGCGCAGCCGCTGGACGAGGCGGCCCGGCTGGCGGCCGAGCTGCTCGGCCCGCATCGAGTCCAGCGCCACGACGGCCAGCTTCGGCTGGACGCCGGGCCGACCGACGCCGAGCGGCTGAACCGCGCGCTGGTGCTGGCCGGCGTGCAGGTCAGCGCGCTGTACCCGGAGGAGCGCAGCCTCGAGGAAGTGTTCCTGACCATGACCCAGGATGATTCGCAGTGAGCCACGTCCTGTCGGCTGAGCTGCTCAAACTGCGCAAGCGCCCGGCCATCTGGGTCATCGTCGGCGTCTGGCTGGCGATGAATCTGATCTTCGCCTACCTGATCCCCTACCTGATCTACCGCTCCGGATCGTTCACCGGGCCGGATGGCGCCGCGGCTCCCGGGTCGTTGCTGGCCGGGATGCTGCCGGCGAACCTGGTCACCAACGTGCTCGGCGGCTACCCCCTGTTCGGCGGCGCACTGGTGCTGATCCTCGGCGGTCTGATGAGCGGCGGGGAGTACGGCTTCGGCACCCTGAAGACCCTGCTCACCCAGCGCCCCCAGCGCATCGAGGTGCTCGGCGGCGCGCTGGCCGCGCTGGCCGTGGTGGTGCTCGCGCTCAGCGTGGCGAGCTTCGCGGTCAGCGCCGTCGCCAGCGGCGTCATCGCGGCGGCCGAGTCGGCTCCGGGGGCGTTCCCACCGGCTGCCGAGCTGGCCCGCGGGCTCGCCGCGGGCTGGCTGATCCTGGGCATGTGGGGGCTGCTCGGGGCGCTGGCCGGGATCGCCTTCCGCAGCACCGCGCTGGCCGTCGGGCTCAGCCTGGTGTGGGCGCTGGTGATCGAGAGCCTGATCCAGGGCTTCGCACCGGCGCTGGACGTCTTCGACACCGTGCAGCGGGCGCTGCCCGGGGTCAACGCCGGCTCGCTGGTGGCCGCGCTGGCCACCGTCCAGGGCGACGTCACCATAGAGACGCCTGGGGTGACGGCGGCAGTCGGCGGTACCCAGGCCGTCGTGGTGCTCGCCTGCTACGTCGTCGGCGCCGTGCTGGTCGCCGGGTTGTTGCTGGCGCGGCGCGACGTCACCTGAACCTCGTAGGCTCAGGCGCCGTGAGCGCACCTCAGATCACCCTGACCGCCAGGCTCACCACCTCGGCGCTGGACGCGCGGCGCGGGGTGGTCCGGCTGCACCCGGAGGTCCTCGACGCGCTGGGCCTGCGGCCGTGGGACGCCGTGCGGCTCACCGGAGCGCGGGTCAGCGCCGCGCTGGCGGCAGCCGGGCAGACCGCCCCCGGGACGGCGCTGCTGGACGACCTCACACTGTCCAACCTGGGGCTGACCGAGGGTTCTGACGTGGTGCTCACACCGGTGCAGGTGCCCGCCGCCCGGTCGATCACCGTCAGCGGCTCGGCGCTGGCCAGCCGTTCGGTGAGCCCCGAGACGCTGCGGCTGGCGCTGGCCGGCAAGGTGCTCACCACCGGGGACGCGGTGTCGCTGCTCCCGCAGGACGTGGCACCCGGGTCGGACGCGACCACGGTGCGCGGCCGGCTGGCCGCGGCGATCGGGATGACCTGGACCAACGAGCTGCTCACCGTGACGGCCACCGACCCGGCCGGGCCAGTCGCCCCGCATCCGTCCACTGTGGTCGGCTGGCGCGACGGCCCGCGCACCGGGGACCTCCCTGCGCCGGTGCAGCCCCGAGACCCAATGCCGACGGCGCCGGTCGCGCCGGCTACCGCCGACCTGGTGGGCACCCAGGACGCCGCCCGGAGACTGGCCGAATGGCTCGAGCTCACCTTCCGCCGGCCCGAGCTGCTGCGCAGGCTGGGCGCCAGCACCCGTCTCGGGGTGGCGGTGCACGGCCCGGAGGGCGTCGGCAAGGCCACCATGGTGCACGCGGTGGCCCGGGACGTCGGCGCTCATGTCGTCGAGCTGGCCGCGCCGAGCGTGGCGGCGGTGGAGCCCGGTGCGGCCACCCAGCGGGTGCGCGACGCGGTGGCCGCGGCCCGCACGCAGCAGCCCAGCGTGCTGCTGATCACCGACGTCGAGGCGCTGCTGCCGGCCACCAACCCGCCGCCGCTGGCCACCGTCGTGCTCGACACGCTGGCGCCCGCGCTGGACAGCGTCGCGCTCGTGGTCACCACCGCACACCCCGAGTCCGTGGATCCGCGGCTGCGCGCGCGGGACCTGATCGATCGCGAGCTGTCACTTCCGCTGCCCGATGCCCGCAGCCGCACGGAGCTGCTCCGGGTGCTGCTCCGGGAGGTGCCGCTGGCCGCGGGCGTCGATGCCGCGGCTGTCGGTGAGCGCACCCCGGGGTTCGTCGCCGCTGATCTCGTCGCACTGCGCCGCGAGGCCGCGGTGCGGGCCGCATTGCGGCACTCGTCCGCTGGGCAGTCTGAGCTGATGATCACCCAGCAGGACCTGATCGGCGCGCTGGACACGGTCCGCCCGATCTCGATGTCCACCTCGGGCACCATCACCACTGGTGGGCTGACCCTGGACGAGGTCGGCGACATGACCGACGTCAAGCAGGCGCTCACCGAGGCGGTGCTGTGGCCACTGCGCTACCCGGATTCGTTCACCCGGCTCGGCGTCGACCCACCGCGCGGGGTACTGCTCTACGGCCCACCCGGCTGCGGCAAGACCTTCCTGGTCCGGGCGCTGGCCGGGTCCGGGGCGCTCAACGTGTTCGCCGTCAAGGGCGCCGAGCTGCTGGACAAGTGGGTCGGCGAGTCGGAACGGGCGGTGCGCGAGCTGTTCCGCCGCGCCGCCGACGCCGCGCCCGCGCTGGTCTTCCTCGACGAGGTCGACGCGCTGGCCCCGCGCCGTGGCGGGTCCTCCGATGCCGGCGTCGCTGACCGGGTGGTGGCCGCGCTGCTCACCGAGCTGGACGGGGTGGAGCCGCTGCGCGACGTGGTGGTGCTGGGCGCCACCAACCGGCCTGACCTCATCGACCCGGCGCTGCTGCGGCCCGGCCGGCTGGAGCGGCTGGTGTACGTGCCACCACCGGATACGCAGGCCCGCGCGGCCATCCTGCGGTCCACCGCCCGCAACACCCCGCTGGCCGCCGGCGTGGACCTCGACGCCCTGGCCGGCGAGCTGGACGGTTACTCCGCAGCGGACTGCGCAGCGCTGATCCGCGAGGCCGCGCTGACGGCCATGCGGGAGTCCCTGGAAGCCACCGAGGTCACCGTGGCGCAGCTGGCCGCTGCACGCGAGGCCGTCCGCCCCTCACTGGACCCCGTGCACCTCGCCGAGCTGGCCGCCTACGCCTCCGGGCGTAGCTGACGGGAACGACTGGGAATGTCGGTGGCGTCGAGTTCACGGCAGCTGTCGATAGGCACTCATGGCGAGACGTAGTCGTTCGTGACGATCACGATCAGGCCAGGACCGATGTTCGCGATGCCCGGGAACCGGGGCTCGACGCGCATCCTGAACTGATCACCGAGGGCATCAGCGTCGGCCCGCTGGCCGGTGTCCTCCTGGTAGTACGCGGTCGTCGTCGGGACCGCCCCCCGCGGGTAGTTGCCGACCTCGACCACCGTCCAGCCGGCGGCAGCCAGATCATCCGCGGCCCGCGCGGCCAGGCCGCGGATGGTGCTGTTGTTGTAGACCCGCACCTCGCCACGGCTGACACCTGGGCCACTGGGGCTCGCGCCGCCGGGCGGCGCATCCACGACGGCGTCCGGGATACTCGGCGGGAAAACGTCCGGGGCTGCATCGGGGCTGGGGATCGCCGGCAGCGGATAGGGAATGACCGAAGGAATCGCCGATGCGCTGCCGGGAGCCTGGGGCGAGGCGACCGGCGGTGGCCCGGTGGCCGACGTCCGCTCTCCACCGGTGGCGACCACTACTCCGATCACGGCAGCGATCACCGCTAGTCCCAGCAGGACCAGACCGGTCGTCCGGGTCCGCCTGCTGGCTCCGGTCCCGTTCGGGGTGCTCACAGCGCTAGGCCTGGTTGTGGTTGCGGTGGCGCGGATCGGCGCCGAGCGGCCCTGGCGCGCTGGCGACCGGACCGCAGCCGACGCAGCCGCTTGATCAGCATGGGGTCGACGGCCAGCGCCTCCGGCCGGTCGATCACGCTGTTGAGCGCCTGGTAGTAGCGCGTGGCAGACATGCCGAACAGCTCACGGATGGTCTGTTCCTTGGCACCGGCATACTTCCACCACTGCCGCTCGAAGGCCAGGATCTCGCGCTCCCGGCAGGTCAGACCCCCGCAGTGGTGGTCGATCGGGGGCAGCGCCGCTGCGGCGTCCATCATGCTCCTCGGTTCACCATGCTCTCCGACGGGGAACACCGGCCAGAATCACATCCCTGTGATTCCGGCCCTCATTGAACCACGCGGTGACCCGGGCGGGCCGGCGACGCCCCGCGGGGGTGGGCAGCGGCCGGGGCGTACCACGATTACTGTGCCTCACTATGAGTGTCCGCCCGATCCGTATCGTCGGCGATCCGGTGCTGCATACCCCGACCCGGCCCGTGACGGAGTTCGGCACGGCGCTGTACCCGCTGGTCGACGACATGTTCGACACGATGGCAGCGGCCCGGGGTGTCGGGCTCGCCGCCAATCAGCTCGGCGTGGACCTGCGCCTGTTCGTCTTCGACTGCCCGGATGGCGACGGGATGCGGCATCGGGGGGTGGTGGCTAACCCGGTGCTGGACAGCAGCGAGCGGCCCGAGACCATGCCCGACCCGGACGACGACTGGGAGGGCTGCCTGTCGGTGCCCGGTGAGTCCTTCCCCACCGGGCGGGCCACCTGGGCGCAGGTGACCGGGGCCGATCCGGACGGCGCACCGGTCACCGTCGAGGGCACCGGCTTCCTGGCCCGGTGCCTGCAGCACGAGACCGACCACCTCGACGGGATCCTCTACCTCGACCGGCTGGTGGGCCGGTATGCCCGCGAGGCGAAGAAGATGCTCAGAGCCCAGGGCTGGGGCGTACCCGGGCTGATCTGGGACCCCGCAGCAAACCCACCCGAGGACTGAACCCCGCTCACAGACCGAGGTGCAGTCCGAGGGCGTTGTCGAGCTGGGCCAGCAGAGTGGCCGACAGGACGCCGACGCGGCGCCCGATCCGGACCGCGGCGACTGATCGGACCTGCTCAGCCTGCGCCCTCGAGTCTCGGTGCAGCCCACACTGGGCAGCAGGAAGCAACACCTGGTCGCACCTTGTCCACCGCCGTTGCATACTACCGGCGCTGCGACCAAAAGCCGTCGGGGCTGCAACCGCCATTCGGCTCCGAATGGCGCCCGGCGGAGGCTTGAGACCGCTATTCGGCTCCGAATGGCACACGCAGGAGAGCGCTACCGGAACACCGCTTGATGTGGGAGCGTTGCATGTGCAGCAACGGTGTAATCCAGCCTGAGGGCGGTGGTCATGGTGGATCCGTTAGACTCCTACTCACGGACAGTCAGCTCGGTCGCTTCGGCGGTCACCCCGCACGTCGCGAGCCTGCGGATCGGGTCGGGCGCGGGATCGGCCGTTGTGTTCGCCGACGACGGGCTGCTGCTGACCAACGCGCACGTCGTCGGCTCGGTCCCCGATGGTGTCGCGGCGTTCACCGACGGTACGGAGAGCCGCTTCGACGTGGTGGGCCGCGATCAGCTGTCCGACCTTGCGGTGCTGCGCGCCCGGGGCTCCACGTCGGCGGCGGCCGTCCTGGGCGACGCCGACGAGCTGGTCGTCGGGCAGCTGGTGGTCGCTGTCGGAAACCCCCTCGGGCTCGCCGGATCGGTGACCGCCGGAGTGGTCAGCGCGCTGGGTCGCTCGTTACCGGTGCGTGCGGGCCGGGCCGTGCGGATGATCGAGGACGTGATCCAGACCGACGCCGCGCTCAACCCCGGCAACTCCGGCGGCGCGCTGGCCGACGCCAGCGCCGAGGCCATCATGGCCCAAGGCGCGCATCGCGCGACATGCAGGCGATGCCCGGTGCGCTGATCAAAACCGCGACGGCTAATCACACTATCATCGGCATGACCGCGCGTTCCGCGCGCTCGGCGGCAATTGAGGACGGTCCGAATGAAGCGTTTATGAGTGTCTGTGCCGAAGGATTCGGCGTTCAGCCCAGCCAGGTCATGGGGGTGTCGGCGAAATCCACCATTACGCTGTGATACGGACTGCCTTCGCTGCGCACATGGACCGCCGAGATTCGGTAACGGTCCGCGGTGCGCTGCGCCCAGGCTGTCACGGCGGGCTGGTGTTGGCCGTGGACCACGATGAACGGCTCCTGAACCCATCTGCCCGGCCGACCGGGCAGCATATCCACGCCCTGGCAGGACGAGAAGGTGGGTGCGACGTTCTGGTTGAACCCTTCCAGGAAGGGCAGTATCGCCCGGTCGACGCAGGTGTCCAGAACGTGTGAGTGAGCCAGCGGATGCTGGTTGCCCAAGGTGAACCGGACGCCGGGGTACTCGATGTTCAGCTTGTGGATGCACCGGTCGCACAGCCGGTCGGCCTCGTGGCGGGCGACCCTGATGCAGGCGTCACACATCGGACCGAGCAGCGCCGAGGCGATGTCGGCCCCGTCACCACTGACCGGGTTGCCGCAGGCGCAGAGGACCGGTTCGACGTTCATCGCCGACCAGACTAACACCGGCTGCCCAGCCGACATTACCCGCATCAACAAATCCAGTCAGCGCTGTCCTGCCCCTGGCCGAGGCACCCGCCGACGCGGACGAGGCGCTGGCCGAGCTGACCCGCCGGGCCGGCAACCCGGAGTTCGCCGACGCGGCCAGCGCTGGCGAAGCACAGCCCGCTGGTAGGATCCGGCAGTGCCGTTTCCCGATGTTACCCCGCACTTTGCTCCGGCCGCCCTGGAGGAGCGGGCACTGGCGCGCTGGAAAGAACTCGGCCTCACCGCGCGAGTCGATGAGCTGCGTGCTCACGGGCCGGTGTGGAACTTCTATGAGGGCCCGCCCACCGCTAATGGTCGGCCAGGTGTGCACCATGTCTGGGCGCGTGGTTTCAAAGACCTCTACATGCGTTTCCGCAGCATGCAGGGCAACAGTGTCCCGCGGAAGGGTGGCTGGGATTGCCACGGGCTGCCGGTGGAGATTGAGGTCGAAAAGGAACTCGGCCTTAGCTCGAAGCAGGAGATCGAGCAGTTCGGCATCAGGGAGTTCAACGAGCGCTGCCGCCAGTCCGTGCAGCGATATGTGGGCGACTGGAAAGCCCTGACGCAGCGCGCCGGTATCTGGATAGACTCCGACGATGCCTACTGGACCATGTCCAACGAGTACATCGAGTCTGTCTGGTGGCTCCTCGCCCAGCTGGCGCAACGCGGCCTGATGCATGAGGGGCACCGTGTGGTGCCCTACTGCGGGCGTTGTGGGACGGCACTGTCGTCCCACGAGCTCGGCCAGCCTGACGTCTACCGTGACATCATCGACCAGGCAGTATTCGTTCGCTTCCCGGTCCTGGAAGGAGCGGAGCAGGGCGCGGATCTGCTCGTCTGGACGACTACCCCATGGACCCTGCTGTCCAATGTCGCGGTGGCGGTGTCGCCGGAGCTTACGTATGCGCGGGTGCGCGCATCGGCGTTCGGTGCCACCGGCCGTGATGTGATCGTCGCTGAGACCAGGTTGCCCGGCGACGCTGAGACCGCGGTGGTAACCAGGCTGACGGGGCGGCAACTCGTGGGGGCGGAATACCAGCGCCCCTTCGATATCCTGAACGCTCCAGCCGAGGGCAGCGACCGCATCTGGCGGGTGTATGCCGCCGATTTTGTCGAGGCCGACGAGGGCACCGGGATCGTGCACGTCGCTCCTGCCTTCGGCGAGGCGGACGCCGACTTCGCGCGGGCCGAGCAACTCCCCTTGCTCAATCCCGTCGATGCGGCAGCCTCGTTCACCGAGCAGGTGCCCGCGTGGCAGGGGCGGTTCGTCAGGGACGTCGACCCGGACATCATCGAGGCCCTGCGGGAGAAGGATCTGCTGGTCTCCGCCGAGAGCTACGCCCACAGTTACCCGCACTGCTGGCGCTGCCAGACCCCGCTCATCTACTGGGCGAAGAAATCGTGGTTCCTGCGCACCTCGGAGCAGCGCGCGCAGCTGACCGCCGAGAACGAGAAGATCGAGTGGTACCCACCCTCGATCAAGACCGGCAGGTTCGGTAACTGGCTGGCCAACAACGTCGACTGGGCGCTGTCCCGGGACCGCTACTGGGGTACCCCCCTGCCCGTCTGGCGCTGCTCCGGGTGCAGCACGGACACCTGGATCGGCTCTGTGGCGCAGCTCAAGGACTTGGCCGGCGAGGAGCTGAGCGATCTGGACCTGCACCGCCCGGCGATCGACGCCGTCGAGATCTCGTGCCCGGCGTGCGGGGATCCCGCCCGGCGCCTCCCGCCCGTCATCGACGCCTGGTTTGATTCGGGCGCCATGCCTGCGGCGCAGTTCCACTATCCGTTCGAGAACGCCGAGAAGTTCACCCGGTCGTTCCCCGCCGACTTCATCTGTGAAGCTATCGATCAGACCCGCGGCTGGTTCTACTCGCTGCTCGCAGTCAACGCGCTCGTGTTCGACGCGGCGCCCTACCGCAATGTCGTCTGCCTCGCCCTGATCGTGGATGAGCAGGGACGCAAGATGTCCAAGTCACGGGGCAACGCGCTGGACCCCTACGAGATCTTCAACTCACTCGGCGCGGACGCGCTGCGCTGGTTTTTCTTCTCACAAGGACAGCCGTGGACACCTCGCCGGATCTCACCTGAAGCGATCCGGAGCGCATCCTCGGAAACGTTGGTGACGCTGTGGAACGTCTACTCCTTCTTCGTGACCTATGCGAACCTGGACCAGTGGGAGCCCACTGATCGCCCGCGGCCCACGCACCACGTCCTGGATACCTGGATCCGCTCCGAACTCGACGACACGGTTGCTTCCGTTACCCGGTCGCTGTCCGCTTTCGATTCCTACGATGGCGCCCGGCGCCTGGCAAGGTTCGTCGACGATCTCTCGAACTGGTATGTCCGCCGATCCCGCGGAAGGTTCTGGCGGGGAAGCGAGCCGGGCGCCTACGCCACTCTCCATGAGTGCCTCGGCACGGTGTCGCAGCTGCTGGCACCGTTGTGCCCCATGCTCGCCGACGAACTCCACATCGGTCTCACCTCCCGGACGTCTGTGCACCTCACGGACTGGCCGGCGGATCGTGGCCGTCACGACCCGGCTCTCGCCGAGCAGATGGCTGCCGTGCGGCGGCTGGCCGCGCTCGGCCGGGCGGCTCGGGTCGAAGCGGGTGTCAAGGTGCGCCAGCCCCTGCGCCGGGCCCTGCTCATTCACCCGGGAGACGCCTTCGGCGGCGAGCTGCTCGACGAGCTCAAGGCGGAGCTCAACGTCAAGGAGATCGAGCGGATCGACGTCGTCTCCGACGTGACGGACTGGCAGTGCGTGCCCAATTTCAGGGCGCTCGGCCCGCGCCTCGGCGCCACGATGGCGAGCCTGCGGACGGCATTGTCTGAGTCCGACGGGTCCCGCCTGAAGGCAGACATGGACCGGGACGGCTTCATCGAGGTGGGCGGCGAGCGGCTGGCACCGCACGAGGTCGAGTTCCGGCCAGTACGCCGGGCAGGCATTGCGCTGGCCAGCGACGGGGAGTGGGCGACGGCGCTTGACCTGGTCATCACACCGGAACTCCGGGCTGAAGGCACCGCCCGCGACCTCATCCGAAACCTGAACGACTTCCGTAAGCTGGCGGGTTTCGGCATCTCCGACAAGGTCAACGTCGTTGTCGACATTCCCGAGACGCTCAGGACCGAGATGGGCCCGCACTGGGAATGGATCGCCGGTGAGATCCTTGCCGCCAGCCTCTCCTTCGGCCCTGGCGGGACGGAGTTCGATCTCAATGGTCATCGGGTGCGAGTCCAGCTGACGTCCGCTGCTGCCGAGCCGGCCTGAAACCCGGCGCCGCTTCCGGTCGGCGCGTATCAGGGGGCCGCCCACGGCCATCTATACGACATGGCACCGGACATGACGGTCACGAGGATGCCCAGCGCGGTACTGGCCAACTACCGGGAGGTTCTGCCCGGCCTCGCCGGACGGCTGCTGGCCGATACCGGGCCGCTGGCTCGGCTGTCCGCGTCCTTGCACCTGCCCTTCTACCAGGAGGTCCGGGTCCTCGCCGATTACCGCACCCTGCGCAGTCATCCCCTCTGGCAGGACCCGCCGGTCGACCTCGGGGGCTTGCCGGTCCTGGTCGTGGGCGGGCTTTCGTGCAGTCCGCTCGTCCTGGGCCCGCTGCAGGACTGGCTGCAGCGCATCGGCGCTCGCACCCTCCTCGCGCCCACTCAGTACGGCGTCGCCTGCGGGGAGCGCTCCGCAGGCGCGGTAGCAGACGCGCTGGCCCGGCAGGTCGACGCGACAGGCGAACAAGCGGTGATCGTCGCGCACAGCCGCGGCGGCCAGTTCGCCCGCCCGGTCACCGTCCGACGGCCCGAGCTCGTCCGGGGGCTCATCACCCTGGGCAGCCCGCTCACCCGCCTGCTCGGCGCGCACCCGCTCGTCCTGCTTGAGGTCCTCGGACTCGGTGTCGTCGGATCGCTCGGCATCCCGGGCCTGCTGCGGTTCAGCTGCCTGTGGGGCGAGTGCTGCCGCCCCCTGCGGCATGACCTCATGGGACCGTTTCCCGCCGACGTGCCCTTCGTGAGCGTGTTCTCGAAGAAGGACGAGGTGGTGCCCTGGCAGGCCAGCCTCGACCCGGCCGCGCGGTACCGGGAGGTCCGCACCACCCACGGTGGCCTCATCGCCAGCCCTATGGCGTTCCAGGTACTGGCGCAGGAGCTTGCCCTGATGGCCAACCGGAGCCCGGATGCCAGCCTCACCCTGGCCGCCTGATATGGAGGGCGGTTTGTCAAGTGGGCATGGTGAAGCGGTGTCCACGACCGTCGCCGTGGACACCGCTTCGGTTGACCGGATGGCGCGGTGGTGACGAGCGTGTCGGTGTCGACGCGTCGTCAGTCTGATATGCGCGGGTTGGTTACCGCAGGACGGTCTGTTCGGCTTTCGAGCGGTTCCGCGGTCTAAAATCGAGCGTGTTCTCCCGCGCCCTTGAATCGGGAGCGGGAGGTGCTCATAGGCGGCTCGCGGGTCGCTCGCAGGCGCTGCCGTCACCATCGCGATTCATCCGGACATCTGTGGTCCCTCGAGTTGTCGGGCCTGGCCCACGCGCCTGACCTGGTCTGATCCGCTACACCCCACCCTGCCCTCGATCCCCGGCCGGCAGTTGCACCGCGTGGGAGGAGTCAGCGTGGAGCGCCCGCAGCGAAGCGAGGACGAACGACGTTGACACCGACGAGCGGTGCAAGACGATCAACGGGGAGAGGGCCGGGCACCGGGACCTGACCAGCAACCCGACCACCGGGGTCAGCCGCCCAGCACGGCCAGTGACCAGCACCAGCCGGCGAGCTCGCGGGCGACTGCGGTGTTGGCCACGACCGCCCGTTTGCGCCGGGCGTCGAAGGCCGCCCACCGGGCGTGCAGGCGCCGGTTGGCCCGCTCGCCGCGGTCCCGCGCCGCGGGGGTGGCCCGCTGCTGGCGGCCACGCAGGTCCACCCCGGGGCGGCGGTAGGGCTGGCGGTGATGCCACGCCGCCTCGATCAGCAACCGGCGGGCGTGGCCGTTGCCGGTCTTGGTGATCGAGCCCTGAGACCGGGACCCACCCGAGGAGGACTCGGTGGGCACCAACCCCAGATACGCCCCGATCGAGCGGCCCGAGAGCCGGGTCCAGTCCCCGATCTCCACCGCCAACCCGAACGAGGTCAGCGTTGAGACCCCACGCAGACACCCCAGCCGGGTCACCACCGGGGTGAACTCGCTGTCCCCGGCCATCACGGTGATCGCCTCGTCCAAACGGTCGCGCCGCGCGACAGTGGTGAGCATGGTGTCGTAGGCGATGTCGAAGGCCAGCTGCAACCCGGGCAGGGTGAAGCGCTGCGAGCGCAGCCAGCGATCGTGCACCCCGGTCCACGATTTGCCCTGGTAGTAGACGATCCCCTGGCGCAGCAACAGCTTCGACAGCCGGTGCCGCGCCGACATCAGGTCCCCCCGGACATCCTCCCGGGCCCGCACCAGATCACGGGCGGCTTCCTGTTCCACACCCGGCACGACCACCGCGACGATCTCCCCCAGATGCAGCAACCGGGCCAGATGCCGGGCATCACGGACATCAGTCTTGACCCGATCCCCCGACGGACGCTGCAACTTCGACGGCGCCGCCACCAGACACCCGATGCCTTCCGCAGCCAGGAATCTAGCCAACCCGAACCCGGTCGGGCCGGCCTCATACGTCACCCCGACCGGCCCCGGCAACGACCGCACCCACGCCGCGACCTCCCCATGATCAGGAGTCAAGCGGCGTTCGAACAGCTCACCAGTCTGCCCATCCAGACCACACGCCACAACCGACCGCGCATGCACATCCAACCCAACACTCGTACGATTCCCAATCACTGGGGCCTCCCACATCTGTGGCACTACCGGCCAGGCCGCTCCTGCCGGCAACCCACGATCACATGTGAGCGAGGCCCCAGCCCGAACTCACATACCGTCTA
>JBOHFT010000030.1:0-33910 GCA_050699815.1 Pseudonocardiaceae bacterium
CGTCTGCCAGATGGCAGACGTGCTGACCAAGCCCAGATGGCACGCGCGACATGGGTAGGTTCCTTCCAGGAGCTACCCAGTCATGAAGGGGGCCGCCCGTAGCGCGATGAGGATCCCGCAGCGCGCGACGATGCTGTTGGAAGGTCGCCTGCTCCATGCTCCCCGCGTCCACCGGGGGTTCTCCCCACATCAGCGGTCGACCAGCTTGGCCGTGCGCTTGAGATTCTCTCATCGTCAGGCTTTAAGCCGTTTAAGCCCAAGGTGCGTGCGGTTTCTCAAGCACGTGAATAGCGAGCCACCCCGAGCCGGCGAGCGATAGTCCAATGCCCAGGCCCTCGGCGCGGTGGAGCCGACGGATCTCGGCCCAATCCTCCACGTTGATCACCTTCCTGCCCACTGGCTCGCATCCGGCCAGGGTTCGAGTTCCATCACTCCAAGTGGTGCACCCGAAAAGGGGTAGACCAGACCCCCGATGGCTGTGATGGAAAAGTCGATCTTTGTGACGGGTTGGTGTCTGGTCAGGCTGCCGCTTCGATAGTGCTACGTGCCCGCCGCCGGTGGTGCTGGTCGTAGTGGGCTCGGGCCTCGGGTGAGGCGGTGCGGGCGGCGAAGGCCCAGACACAGCCAGCACTTGGCTCGTCTACGTTCAGAATGTCGAAGCCGCCAAGCAGTGTAAGGCCCGTAACCGCTCCCAGCACAGCACGCGCCAGCCGTAGACCATCTCGGCGACCGCCACACCCGCCGTGCTGGTGACGGCGACGGTGACCCGCCACCGCCACAGTGTCAGCTTGGATCTCGACGCGGCCAGCGCTGGCGAGGGCTGCGACCTCGTTGGTGTGTCACAGCCTCACCGTCCACTAGCATGTCGTGTTACGTGCGGACTCGGGGTGGTTGACCAGTGTCGGGTGGCGCTGGTCCACGTGCTCGTGGTGGCGGTGTCGGTGAGGATGGGGTCGGCGAAGGTGATGACATGGTCGAGCAGCTCAGTGAATGCTTCAGGGAGCCGGTCATCCAACTGTTGCCGACGGTCGCCAGGCTGCCCACCGAGGCTGCGCAGCCGGCGCGTAGTCGGCAAGGAGGTCGCGCAGCGGTGTCAGCACTGCGCCCCGGTAGGAGGCGACGGTGGTGACGGCTGTGCTCAGTTGCTCACCATCGACGTCGTGGCGGTCGCTGAGTAGGTGCAGATCGGCGTAGTCTCGCCAGCGGGTGTTGGCGGTGCCGCGCTGTACCGCGGTCACGATCTTCTCGGCGAGCACCATGGGCAGCGGGTAGCCGAGGAGCTTGATGTGACCGTGCAGCAGACGCGGCAGCTGGATCGACTGCGGCGGGGGTTGGACGGGATCGCCGAGGTTGACGTCGATGTGGAAGCGCAGGCGGGCGGTGGCGAGTTCGGCGTCGAGGGTGACTCGGACCCCGGCGTAGGGATCGTCGTGGCGGATGACCTCTGCGGTTGCTTGTGCGGCGTCGAAGAGAAGCCCATCGTCGGCGGCCAGATCGGCTACGGTGCGCACCAGGTGCAGGATGTCGTCGACGTCGCCGGGCAGCTGTTGGGCATGTAGGTCGATGTCTCGGGTAGGGTGTCGCGCGTCGTAGGCGGCGAGTAGGACGCCGCCTTTCAGGATCAGTTGATCAGCGTGGGTTGAGGTGGCGAGTCGGGTCAGGAAGCTTTCGAGGGCGTAGAGCTGATGGAGTTCGTCGGTGGGTCGGCCGAGCTGGCGGGCGAGATTCTGCAGGTCGAGGTATGCGCGACCCGCGGTGGTGGCCCGGGTGGGGCGGCTGACGTTCACAGCAGCACTTCCAGTGCGGTGCGCAGGGCCGGTTCGGCCTGCGGGAAGTGCCGCGCCATCCGCAGCAGCGTCGAGGGCTGCGCGCCGGGGCGGACCAGCCAGCGCCGTAGGGCGGTCGTGGCCAGTTCGGGGCCTTCATGGTGGCGCAGGCGGAATGCGTCGAGGATACAGCGAGCCTGGCCGTACAGTCCGATCGAGAGCTGGTCGTCCAAGGGGAGATGACCCCGATCGATGTCGAAGGTGGCGGGTGCGAACAGGTGCCAGGTGACCGGGGCTCGCACGCTGGGGCGTCGCCGTCCACGGGGCAGCGCGATGTCGATGGTGGCGGGGATGAGATCGGTGAGGTCGTGCCGCGCTAGCGCGCTGGCCAGGCAGAGGGTGGCTTCGGGCGCCCGGTGGACGATCTCCACTAGGTCGACGTCGGCTTGGGTGGCGATGTCAGGACGGCGGTACAGGCCGCGCCCGATCACCTCGATGAGACCCTGGTCGCGCAAAGTGTAGAGCCGACGATCTGACAGCCCGAGGCCGCGCGCCTGCCCGTAGCTGAAGATCGGCGGAAGGGATTCCTCGGCTTTGCTGCCACCCATGCGCACCTCCTCGTTCGCTCGAGCGGTCAGCGTTTCCAACAGCCTTCGGGGGAAAGTGTAGTCAGGTGCTAGGCGCCTGTGTACGATTTCCACCGGTTCCGGTGTGTCGGATCAGGCAATTCTGCGCTTAGAAATCCACGTACTGTGCCTCGGCTCGGGGCGGGCAACGGTGGGTTGCGGCACTCGGTGCGCCCGGAACTTGGTGTCACACCTGGCGCTATGGAACATCAACCCGACTCGTTGATGTTCGCGCAGCTCAGGATTGGTGCCCCCGGCAGGATTCGAACCTGCGACACACGGTTTAGGAAACCGATGCTCTATCCCCTGAGCTACGAGGGCCGACCTGCGGCTTTGCTGGGTCCGGAGCCTACCGCCCTGGCTCTGGTCCGCGGGGTTGGCTGGGCCGCGTGATGCACGGCCGGTGCCGCGGGCAGTGTCTCACGCTCACTACCGGCCGCGAGGGCGGCCGTGATCCGATCATTGATCGTGTCCTCCGGTCCGTCGATGCAGTCGATGCAGCTGGCGTAGATCTTCAGGTAGCACCGCGACATCCTGACCGCGGCGGTCGACCAGAGGATCATCCAGAGCGGAGCGGGTTGCGCCGGACCTGGCGCCGATCTTCGGGCACAAGGACGTAACTGCCGTGAACTCGACACTACCGACGTTTCGGTAGGGGTGAAACGTCGGTAGTGTCGAGTTCACGGGCCTTACTGCAGCGGCGGGTTGCCCTGAAGGCTCCGGTTGCGTGACCCATGGGCACGCTTGGCCTCTCGCGGTCATGCCAGGTCTAGGAGGCACCTTGGGGCGGGTTGGGCAGGGCCTTGCGCACCCGTCGGATCGCCTCCGCGTTGGTTTCCGGGTGTCGGCTCAACGCCTGCACCTCGGTGACGATGCGGTCGACGTGGTCGAGCGCCTGCTGCTCCTTGACCGCTGCGACCTGCTTGGCGAGCTCGTGGAGCTGGTCCAGCGCGCGGATGTCCGCCTCGCCGAGGCCGTGCCGAGGCTGCTGCCGGGCTAGCACGTCGACGGCGTCGACGAGCCGGCCGAGCTGGCGGCCGTAGCTGGCCACCTGGGTGATGATGCGCTGCTCCAACCCGGGGTCGCCGGAGCGCGTGGCGTTGATGTTGAGCAGGCCGAGCTGGCCGCCGACCGAGGACGCGATGCCCTGGGTCACGTCACCCGATAGCGGCGCCCGGATGCCGAACATCGACAGCCACGCCTGCCACGGGGTCATCGGCTGCGAGCTGCGGCGATCGTCGGGCATGGTCATGGTTCTGTGCTCCCCGCGCGTGGTCGGCCGCGCCACCAGCCAGTATCTCTCCCCTCAGCTGGGGGACGGATCCGCCAAGGGCCAGCTGGCCCACCTGGTCCGGCTGTCTTAGGCCGCTCTCAGGCGCGGGGTCCACACTGGCCGCATGCGCATCCTCGTGGTCGATGACGACCGGGCGGTCCGGGAGTCGTTGCGCCGGTCGTTGCAGTTCAACGGCTACACCGTGCAGCTCGCCGGGGACGGCCAGCAGGCCATGGATGCGCTGGCCACGCAGCGACCGGACGCGATGGTGCTCGACGTGATGATGCCCAGGGTGGACGGCCTGGAAGTGTGCCGGCGGCTCCGCGGCACCGGCGACGACCTGCCCATTCTCGTGCTGACCGCCCGGGATGCAGTCTCCGACCGGGTGGCCGGCCTGGATGCCGGCGCGGACGACTACCTGCCCAAACCGTTTGCCCTGGAGGAGCTGCTCGCCCGGTTACGGGCGCTGCTGCGCCGGTCCCCGCCCGACGACACGGCCGCCGCCAGCCCGGCGCTGTCGTTCGCCGACCTCGTCCTCGACCAGGGCACCCGCGAGGTCACCCGGGGTGAGCGCCGGATCAGCCTGACCCGTACCGAGTTCAGTCTGCTGGAGCTGTTCATGCGACACCCCCGGCAGGTGCTCACCAGGGGCCGCGTCCTCGAAGACGTCTGGGGCTACGATTTCCCCACCTCGGGCAACGCCCTGGAGGTCTACGTCGGGTACCTGCGGCGCAAGACCGAGGTCGGCGGCGAGCCGAGGCTGATCCACACTGTGCGGGGGGTGGGTTACGCGTTGCGGGAGACGCCTCCGTGACCCCAGCGGCCGACCCGGACTTCGGGAATCGGCGGATGTCGCTGCGCACCAGGGTCACCGCGCTCGCCGCGGTCTGCGTCGGCAGTGCCGTCGCGCTGGTGTCGCTGGCCGGCTTCTTCACGGTCCGCACCAGCCTGTTCGATCAGCTCGACACCACGTTGCTGCAGCGTGCCGATTCGCTGCGGGACACCCTGGCCAGCGCCGAGGAGATCGGTGGCATACCGGACAGTTTCTTCAGCGCCGCCGACATCAGGGTCGGCCTGCTCGAACGCACCGGCCGTTTCGTGGTGGGTGGCAACCTCAAGCTAGGGCCCGACGAGCTCGCCGTGGCCCGCGGGGAGCAGCCCCAGTCGTTGCGCACCGACCCGGAGCGGGACCTGCGCGTCGCCGCCGTGCCGGCCGGGCCGGGCGCCGCCCTGGTGGTGGCGCAGCGGCTGGATAGCACGCGGAACACCCTGTCCCGGCTCGGTCTGGTGTTCATCCTGGTCGGGGGAGCCGGTGTGCTGCTGGCCGCAGCCGCGGGCACCGCGGTGGCCCAGGGCGGGCTGCGCCCGGTGCAACGGCTGACCGAAGCGACCGAGCGGGTCGCCCGGACCGGGGACCTGCGCCCCATCGCGATCTCCGGCGACGATGAGCTCGCCCGGCTGACCGGCAGCTTCAACAGCATGCTCGGCGCGCTGGCGGAGTCGCAGGAACGCCAGCGCAGGCTGGTCGCCGACGCCGGGCATGAGCTGCGCACGCCACTCACGTCGTTGCGCACCAACCTGGAGCTGCTGGCCGCCTCCGACCGCCCGGACGCCCCTTCGCTGTCCGAACAGGACCGCCAGGAGATCTCCGACGATGTGCGCGCCCAGGTGGAGGAGCTGTCTACCCTGGTCGGGGACATCGTGGAGCTGGCCCGCGAGGACGCCCCGCAGGTCGTGCACGAGCCGGTGGAGCTGCCGGAGGTGGTGGAGCGGGCACTGGCCAGGGCGGGCCGCCGGGCGCCCGGGGTCCGCTTCGAGGCCGACCTGGCGCCGTGGAGCCTGCTCGGCGACGCCAACGCGCTGGAGCGCGCCGTGCTCAACCTGCTCGACAACGCCGCCAAATGGAGCCCCAGCGACGCAACGGTGACCGTGCGGCTGGCGCCGACCGGCCGCGGGACGGCCGCGGTGGAGGTGGCCGATGCCGGGCCGGGGATCGCCGAGGCCGACCTGCCCTACATCTTCGAGCGGTTCTACCGCTCGTCGGCCGCCCGCACCCTGCCCGGCTCGGGGCTGGGCCTGGCCATCGTGGCGCAGGTCGCCGCTCGCCATGGCGGTACGGTGCGCGCCAGCCGAAGCCCGGCGGGCGGCGCGCTGCTGATCCTCGAACTGCCCGGCCAACCATCCACATGACACCCCCAGGGGCCTCACATGCGCTTCTCAGAAAATAAGGACACCCTAGAGACATGACCGACGAGACGCCTCCGCCGCAGCGATCCGGCCAGCCGGGTGGGTATCCCGATCCTTCCCAGCCTGCGACCGGTCAACCCGCGCCGTCGTGGCCGCCCGGGCAGGGCTGGAACCGGCCCTACGGTGCTCCGCAGCCCTACGACAACGCTCCCACCGACGCCTGGCCCGCACCGGCCGGCGGGATGCCACCGCCCACCGCCCCGATCGGCCCGATCGGTATGCCGCCGCCCGCCGCGCCCAGCCCACGCCGCGGCGGGTCCCTGCTGGGAGCCGTGGGGCTGGCGCTGGTCGTGGGCCTTGTCGCCGGTGGTGTCGGTGGTGTCGTCGGTCATCAGCTGGCGGGCAGCGGGTCCAGCGTCATCAGCTCGCTGGACCAGCCCAGCCGGGGAGCTCAGCCCGTCGCGAACCTGCCGGCCGGCTCGGTCGCTCAGGTGGCGCAGAACGTGACGCCCAGCGTGGTCCAGCTCCGGCTGAGTGGCGCCGAGGTGGCTGGCGAGGGTAGCGGGATCGTGCTCAGCTCCGACGGGCTGATCCTCACCAACAACCATGTCGTCGCGCCCGCCGCGGATGGCGCTTCGGCCGTCGCCGTGTTGCAGGACGGTCGCTCGGTGCCGGTCGAGATCGTCGGCCGGGCACCCTCTTTCGACCTTGCGGTGGTGCGGGCGCAAGGCGTCAACGGTCTGACCCCGGCCCAGCTGGGGAGCTCCGGCACTATCCGGGTCGGGCAGGAAGTGGTGGCGATCGGTTCGCCACTGGGCCTGTCCGGCACCGTGACCAGCGGCATCGTCAGCGCTGTGGACCGCCCGGTGCGGACCGGCGGCGAGCGCAGCGGTCAGGAATCCGTGCTCAACGCGATCCAGACCGACGCCGCGATCAACCCTGGCAACTCCGGTGGCCCGCTGACCGACATGCAGGGTCGCGTGATCGGCATCAACACCGCCATCGCTTCGCTCGGCTCCCGTAACGGGCAGGTCGGCTCGATCGGGCTGGGCTTCGCGATCCCGATCGACCAGGCCAAGCGGATCGCCAATGAGCTCGTCCGGTCCGGCCAGGCCACCCAGGCCATCCTCGGGGTGCTGGTTTCCCCTGGGCGGCCGGAGGACGGCCAGGCGGTGATCGGCGAGGTCACGCCCGGCAGCGCCGCCGCTGCTGCCGGGCTCCAGCCAGGCGAGAAGATCACAAAACTGGACGATCGGGTGATCGACAGCGGGGACACGCTGGTCGCGGCGATCCGCTCGCATGACCCGGGCTCCCCGGTCAGGATCACCGTCAAGGACTTGGCCGGGGCCACCCGCCAGGTCCAGGCCACCCTGGGCAGCCAGCAGGTCGGGACCCGATGATCCGGGGCGTCGGCGGCGCGCCCGGGTCCGGTCCATCGGGTGACCCCTCGCCGGCGGCCGGCCCCGCCAGACCTGGTTCTCGGCCCGGATGGCGCCGGGCTACGGTGCTCGTCATGGATCGCAGCGTGCGCAACCTGGGGCGGGCCCTCGTCGTGATCGTCGACGACCGGGTAGTGCACGGTGAGCATGAGGACACCACTGGGCCGCTGGTCACCGAGCTGCTCGAGGAGGCCGGCTTCGTGGTCGACGGTTCGGTCGTGGTGGCCGGGGAGTCGGTGGACATCCGTAATGCCCTGAACACCGCGGTGATCGGTGGTGTGGATCTGGTGGTGACCGTCGGTGGTACCGGGGTGTCCCCGCGGGACGTCACCCCGGACGCCACGGCCGGGGTGCTGGACCGCCCGGTACCGGGCATCGCCGAAGCCATCCGCGCCTCCGGGCTCGCCGCCGGCGCGGTGGACGCGGGACTGTCTCGCGGGATGGCCGGGGTGTCGGGTAGCACCCTGGTTGTCAACCTGGCGCGGTCGAGGGCAGCGGTCCGCGACGGGATGGCCACGCTGACGCCGCTGGTCGGACGGGTGATCGACGAGCTGTCCTGGCCGGACCAAGACTGAAGCTCCACCACGGCGGGCGGTGACCGTTGCGGGCCCGCCGTGTGGTGGATGCGGGCCCGCCGTGGTTTCGGTGACTCAGGGCCTTCCGTTTACCTTCCCGTTTCGGTTCAGCGCATCCCCGATCAGCTGGGTCACGTTCTCGATCTGGTCGTGATAACGCCCGCCAGTGGCCTTGTCCACCGTGGAGACCGCAGCCTCGACGCCCTTGACCGCGTAGGGGACGGCCTTCTCGACGTAGGGAGTGGCCTTCTCCATGGCCTGGTCGACGATCGGCCCAGCCTTTTCCGCGAGCTTCTCGGCGTATGGGCCCGCCTTGTCGATGGCCTGCTCGATGAGGGGGCCGGCCTTCTCCCTGGCCTGGTCGATGATCGGGCCGGCCTTCTCCATGACTTGCGCGGTGTACGGCCCGGCTTTCTCTTTGGCCATCTCAACGAGCGGGCCGGCCACCTCGATGGCCTGGCCCATCATGTCCTTGATCTTGTCCACGACACTCATGTTCGGCGCCCTTCCACTCGTCAGTCGAGAAACACCATCCTGGCACTCGGATGGATCAGCGGGAAGTAATCGGCACCGAACAGGGGGATGGCCAGCCGGCCGCGCGGCCGGTGGCTGCGGGCGGCGCACCAGAGATCTCAGCGGACGGTAACGGTCAGGGTCTGGGAAATCGAGGCTGCTGCGACCCGGGTGGCGGCCACGGCGTCGAGGGCGACCAGCACCAGCCTGCCGTCGCGCGCCCCGGTCCGGGTACCGGCGTCCAGCACCGCGAGCACCCGGGCGCCACGGGCCAGGACCACCGGCTCGTCCTGCCGTTCGCCGACGGTGACCACGTCTACCACGACACCGGGGTGCAGCAAGGTGGCGATGTCCGGATCCGCAAGCCGCAGCGGGACGCTCACCGCGGCCGGGTCCGTCGAGACTGCCCGGATGAGATCGGGCCCGGCCAGGCGCACATCGGTCAGGGGCTCACCGCGCCGGACCGGTGCGGCCAGCGTCCGGCCCAGCACAGCGCCCGGGGTCTGGGCCGCACCGTCAGGCAGCGCCTGCGCGGGTAACTCGCGCAGCGTCACCTCGGCTGCCCCGAGCACGGTGCCCGGTGGCAGATCCCGGGCCGCGACCGCCACCGGGACCCCGGTGGCTGCTCCAGAGGTCAGTGCCAGCACCACGGCGAGCCCGACGAGCACTGCGGCGGCGGCCCGGCGCAGCAGCAGGGTCCGGCCGAACCCGGACCCACGCCACAGCACATCCCAGCGCTCCCGCAGTAGCGGCGCCAACGTGCGTGGATTGCCGGGGTGTCGCCTCGGGTGTCGCCGCAGCCCCATTTTCTTGCCTCCCGATCGGAGTTGTCACGTTGCGTGGTCGTGACGTTAGGCAAGATCAAGCCAGCGTGGAAGCCTGCAGCGCCCCCGCTGTGGACAACCTGCTAGCTGGGGATAACACCTGGGTCAGGATGCGGCGGCTGCCGAGCTGGCGGCGGACGAGGACGATGCCGAGGGCGTCGAGGAGGAACCGGACTTCGAGTCGGTGGACGCCGGCTTGGACTCCGACTTGCCGTCCGAACCGGACTCCGGCTTGCCGTTGGAGCTGGACTCGGACTTGCCGTTGGAGCTGGACTCGGCCGGGCTGGAGCGGCTGTCGGTGCGGTAGAAGCCGCTGCCCTTGAAGACGATGCCCACCGACGAGAACAGCTTGCGCAGCCGACCGGAGCACTCGGGGCAGTCGGTCAACGACGAGTCGGTGAACTTCTGCACGGTGTCGAAGTGGTGCTCACACGCGGTGCACGCGTAGGAGTAGGTCGGCACGTCTCGCCTCCACGTACTAGCACTCTACGCACGAGAGTGCTAGTCGCGATGATAGCAAGACCGCTGCCGTGGGCGGCGATCGACGATCTGCCCGACCGTGGCGATCTCGCGGACTAGACGCCGCTCGCGGCCGTCATCCTCCAGGACCCGTATGGTCCACACTCGAGCGGTACGTCTCATCGACTGGCGGACGACTGCACCTGGTGGCCGAGTACCCCGACATCAGCTGCGAGATTCGGCTGTGAGGTGTGCAGCTCGGCGACGTAGGCCAGCAGCGCGTGCCCGTCCCGGTCATCGAGCAGGTCGAACAGGGCGCGTTCGGTGCCCGGTGCCACCGCGAAGATGCCGCCGATGAACTGGTGCGACTCGCCGTCCGGCACCGCGCGGGCGCACACCAGGCCACCCCGGCGAGCCGCACAGCTGAATGTGCGCTCCCGGACGTCGAGCACGTCACCGGTGCGCAGGTCGCGCACGCCGACCCCAGCACCGGGTCGGACCTCGACCACCTCGTAGATCGTGCGATCCACCAGCGTCCAGGCCCGGGCCAGCGAGGCCTCGTCCTCGGGCAGCAGCGCACCGCGCTCGGCGAGGAACCGCTCGAACCATCCGCCCTCGTGCAGCACGACATCGATCACGAGCGGGTCATCGAGAGCATCGTGCAGCGCGTCGTCATCACCGGGGTCGACCACGCGGGCCGCCGCGTGCTCGAAGACCGCGTCGCCGGGACGTCCGCCGCGGCGCTCCAGGTAGGCGGTGGCCTTGCGACACAGCCACCCGACCCGCTCGGGTAGCGGAGCCAGCGCTACCCGGCCGAGGTGGCACGCTGTGAACTTGCGGCCTGACCCGCACCAGCACGGCTGGTTGCGGCTCAACGTCGGCACCTCGCGGGCGGTGTGCGCGTCCGACACCCCGTCGTCGATCAGACCCATCACGTGCAGTGCGGTGCGGCCACAGTGACCCGGGCCGAGCTGGTCGAGCAGCTCGGACAGCGCAGCGGTGGGCCTAGCGAACGCGGCGGGGTCGCGCAGCAGGGCACTGAGCACGAGCGTTTCGGCGGGAACCGGCAGCCCAGGCTCGGCGACCGCGTCGTCGTAGACCGAGCGGATCAGCGCGACGAGCTCTGCGCCGACCGCGGGGTCGTCGCCGAGCGGGGTGATCGTCACGATGGTGTCCTCGACCTGCACCCCCAGCAGGGCGCCCGCCGGGACCCCGGCCAGCCACCCGCCGGGACCCCGGCTAGCCACCCGTCGGGCCCGGCCCACCCGTGCTCGGTCACGGTGATGGCCCCCGCGCTATCGGCCAGCTTCAGCCCGGTGCGCCTTCGGAACCCGGCCAGGTCCACGCCGCCCGCCAGCACCCCGGATCGGCGTTCGGCGTCAGACAGCCGGTGGGTCGCGACGATGCCCGCGGTGAGCGACTCGACGTGCACGACGAGGTCACCGGCCAGGACCTCCAAGGGGCCGTCCGACGAGATGAGGTGATCGAACACATGGTCGAGTAGTATCTCGATCACCGGGTCGTCGGCCTCGACGCCGAGCCGCTGCGCCACGAGCTCGTCGAGCTCGTCGGACTCGATCGACCGCCGGCCGGAGACGATGTCGAGCGTCGCCCGCTCGCACTCGTCGCCGGGCGGGATCGTGGAACCTTGCTGTCGGCACCGGCCTCAGGGCTGGTTGAGCGGGATGAGACCTCGTCCGGGGGTCAGGGCTGCGGTGACGGGGACGTCGTGCGGTTGCACTGGCAGTGCGGCGAGCACCTCGTCGTCCCGGACGATGGCCACCAGCGGGGTGCCCGGAGTCGCCAGCGGCAGCGTCCGGTCGTAGTGCCCGCCGCCGCGGCCCAGCCGTACCCCGTGCTGGTCGACGGCCAGTGCGGGCACCAGCACCAGCACCGCAGTGGCGATCGCCGCGTAGCCCAGCAGCGGCCCAGCGGGTTTGCGCAGCCCCAGCGGCGCGGCCTGCAGTGACTCGGCGCCGGTGTACTCCGCCCAGTCCAGTGGTCCGAGCGCACCGACCACCGGCAGCAGCACCCGGTAGCCGCGGTGCACCAGGCCGTCGAGCAGCGCGGGCGAGCCCGGCTCGGCGCCGACCGGCCAGTAGGCGCAGACCGTGCCAGGCAACCCTAGCGAGTGAGACCTGCTTGCAGGGTCGAACCATTGACAGTGAGACCTGCTTGCAGGGTCGAGCCATTCAGGTAGCGGGGTCGCCGCGAGGGCTGCCGCTTCCGCCTCCCGTACTGCCGCCGGCACCGCCCGCCGCGCCGCCAGCACCCGGCGCCGCAACTCCACCTTGTCCACCTCACCGCCCGACATGGAGACTTATCGCAGTTATCGACGTCCGGTGACTGCGATAAGTCTCCATGTCGCGCCTGGGTGGACGGGATAGGGTCGTGCGTCATGAGCGCACCTGGGCACCGTGTGTTTCGCACCGCCATCGTGCCGGCTGCCGGGCTCGGTACCCGGTTTCTGCCGACGACCAAGACCGTGCCCAAGGAGCTGCTGCCGGTGGTCGACACCCCGGCGATCGAGTACATCGCAGCCGAAGCGGCGCAGGCCGGTGCCGACCGGCTCGTGCTCGTCGTCTCACCGGGCAAGGAGTCGGTGGCGGCGCACTTCGAGCCCAGCGCGGATCTGGAGGCCGAGCTGCGCGGGCGGGGCAAGGACGCGCTGCTGGCCAAGGTGTGCCGGGCCCCCGGGCTGATCCGGGTCGAGGTCGCGCTGCAGCACAAGCCGCTGGGTCTCGGGCACGCGGTGGGCTGCGCCGAGCCGCTGCTGGCCGAGTCCGACGACGCCGTGGCCGTCCTGCTGCCCGACGATTTCGTGCTGCCCACCGGGGTGCTGATCAGGATGGCCGCGATCCGCCAGCGGCACGGCGGCAGTGTGCTGTGCGCCTTCGACGTCCCGCGGGAGCAGATCTCGGCGTACGGGGTGTTCGACGTGGACGACACCCCCGACCCGGACGTCAAGCGGGCGCGCGGGATGGTGGAGAAGCCAGATCCTGACCAGGCGCCGTCCACACTGGCTGCGGTCGGCCGGTACCTGCTGGACCGCGCGGTGTTCGAGGCGCTGCACCGGATCGCCCCCGGCGCTGGTGGCGAGCTGCAGCTCACCGACGCCGTCGCGCTGCTGATCGATGAGGGCCACCCGGTGCACGTCGTGGTGCATCGCGGCGGGCGCCACGATCTGGGCAACCCGGCGGGGTTTCTTCGGGCTTCGGTGGACTTCGCGCTCGCGGATCCCGATATCGGTCCTGACCTGCTGACATGGTTGCGCGAGAGGGTGGGGCAGGAGAGCGCGTGAGGTCGCTGGACGAGCAGCTCGGCCGGGTGCTGGACGCCGCGGTGCGCCCGGCACCGGTGCGGGTGGCGATCTCTGAGGCACAGGGGATGCTGTGCGCGGAGGAGGTCGTGGCGCAGCGCGCGCTGCCCGGCTTCGACCAGGCGGCGGTCGACGGGTACGCGGTGCGCAGCGTGGACGTCACGGAGGTCCCGGCCACCCTGCCGGTGGTCGGGGAGATCGCGGCCGGGTCGCGGCAGCCGATGCGGCTGCAGCCTGGCCAGGCGGTCCGGGTGGCCACCGGCTCGGCGTTGCCGGCCCTGGCCGATGCGGTCGTCCCGCTGGGGCACACCGAGAACGGGGTGGCCCATGCGGCGCGGGTCACCGTGACGCGCGCGGTCCCGTCTCGGGCTTACGTGCGCCGCGCCGGGGAGGATGTGCAGACCGGCGACGTCGCGGTGCGTCCTGGTACAGTAATTGGCTCGGCGCAGGTGGGGCTGCTCGCCGCGGTGGGACGGGCCAAGGTGCGGGTGCACCCGCGGCCCCGGCTGTCGGTCCTGTCGGTCGGTGATGAGCTGGTCGACGTCGACCGCACGCCGGGCGCCGGGCAGCTCTACGACGTCAACTCCTACGCACTGGCCGCGGCCGCCCGCGACGCCGGCGCCGAGGTGCACCGGGTCGGCATCGTGCCCAGCGATCCCCCCCGGCTGCGCGACGCGGTGGAGGGCCGGCTGCTGCTCTCCGAGATCGTGGTGGTGACCGGCGCGGTCGGCGGGGCGACGGGCGATGAGATTCACGGCGTGCTGGCCGAGCTCGGCCCGCTGGAAGTGGGGCGGGTGGCCATGCACCCCGGTTCGGTGCAGGGTTTTGGCCGGCTCGGCCCCGACTCGGTGCCCACCTTCCTGCTGCCGAGCAATCCGATCAGCGCGCTGGTGCTCTTCGAGGTGCTGGTGCGGCCGCTGATCCGGGTTGCGTTGGGCAAGCGCAATCCCTACCGCCGCACCATTACCGCCCGGCTGCTCTCCCCGGTGACGTCCACCGCGGGCCGTCGCGGGTTCCTGCGCGGCCAGTTGCTGCGCGATCCCGACACCGGCGAGTACCTGGTGCAGCCCCTCGGCACCTCCGGTGCCCACCTGCTGACCTCGCTGGCTGAGGCGAACTGCCTGATCCTCGTCGACGCTGACACCATTGAGGTGCCGCTCGGCGACGAGGTGGCGGTGAGCTTCCTGGCTCAGCGGGGGTGACGCATCGTGTTCGGATTGACTAACTGGCCGGAGGGCCGGCATCCTGGCTGGCCGGTCCGGCTCGGCCCGGTGCGAGTCGCCGCGGGGCAGGTCGAGCTGCGCCCGGTGCGGCTTCGCGACGGGTCGGCGTGGAGTCGGCTGCGGCTGCGCGACGAGGCATATCTGCGCCCCTGGGAGCCGGAGGGGGAAGGCAGCTGGGCGGACCGCTTCACCACCATGGCCTGGCCGGTGCTGTGCACCGGGCTGCGCGCGACGGCCCGGCGGGGCCAGGCCCTGCCCTTCACCATCACCCTGGACGGGCTGCTCGTCGGCCAGCTCACGCTCGGCAACGTGGTGCGGGGCGCGCTGCGCTCGGCCTGGGTCGGCTACTGGGTGGAGTCGCATGTCGCCGGGGGTGGTGTCTGCACCGGCGCGGTCGCGTTGGCGACGGATCATGCGTTCGGACCGGTCGGGCTGCACCGGATCGAGGCCACCGTGCGCCCGGAGAACGCCGCGAGCCTGCGGGTGCTGGGCAAGCTCGGGTTCCGCGACGAGGGGCTGCTGCAGCGTTACCTGGAGGTGGACGGCGTGTGGCGGGACCATCAGCTGCTCGCGCTGACCGCGGACGAGGCCGGTGTCGGCCTGGTGTCCCGCCTGATCGAGTCAGGCCACGCCCACCTGCCCTAACCCGGTGCCCGGCGTGTCGTCCCCCGGTGCCCGGTGTGTCGTCCTGTGGTGCCCGGTGTGTCGTCCTCTGGTGTACGCGATCATCCCCGGCGCGCCTCCGGGATCCCTGTGCCTGCTGTGACTACTGTGACTCGCGGTAATCCAGGCAACTTGTGATGACGGACCGGGGTAGGGGGCGAGGAGTGCCCAGCTCGCTGATCTTCGCGGCGCTGGCGGTGGCATGGCTGGTCGTCCTTGTCCCGATGATCGCGAAGCGGCGGCAGGAGGTGGCGCGCACTGCGGAGTCCGCGCTTGCCTCTCGGGTGCTGCGTCGGCCAGACCTTCCTCGCCCAGCGCTGCAGCATGATCAGGAGGTGCCCATGACCGGAGGACGGGTCGCGGAGCGGGACGCCGCCTTGGACGAGCGCCGGTACCGGCCGGGCCGCGGTGGCTATGACCCCGAGCTCGCCGCACAGGTGGCCCGGGCCAAATACGCGTTCCGGCAGCGGGTGGTGCTCGGCCTGGCGGTCGGCGCGGTCGCCGCACTGGTGCTGGCGTTCACGGCGTCGAGCCTGCTGTGGTGGGTGCACGCGGTACTGGATGTGACGGTGCTCGGTTATCTCGGCTACCTGCGTCAGCAGGTGCGCATCGAGGAGGAGGTGCGGCAACGGCGGGCTGCTCGGCTGGCCGGTTCCCGAGTCACAGTGCCCGCTCCCGAGATCCCCCACGAGGTGCCCGCCGATGTCGCCCACGATAAGGAGGCGCCGGTCGAGGAGCCGCCGGTGTGGGCTGCGGCACCGTCGCCCGCGCTCCACACCACCACGGCCGTCGCGCTGGACCTCGATGACGAGGACCCGATGTTCGAGGAGCTCAAGCCCACCTTCGAGCCGCGCTACCGCCGAGCAGTCGGCGAGTAGCCCGGCTGCTAAGCTCGGCAAGCACCGCGAGGGGCTGTAGCGCAGTTGGTAGCGCGTCTCGTTCGCATCGAGAAGGTCAGGGGTTCGATTCCCCTCAGCTCCACACCTGGTCAGAGCCCCTTTGATGAGATCTTGGTGCGGGGTGTTGGACCCCTGTACAGCAGCAAAGTACAGCAGCAGCTCACCCATTGAGGCTGTCTCCCAACCGCTTCAACGCAGCTCGGGTGGCCTTGGACGATGCCTGGGCGTAGATCTCCATGGTTACCGCGATCTGCGCATGGCGGAGGATTTGCATGACCTCGCGGGGATGCACGTCCAGGTCCACCAACAGTGTCGCGCAGGTACGCCGCCCGTCGTGCACTGTGATCTTCCGCACGTCGGCCTTCGCGCAGCGGGTGTCCCAGGAGCGGTTGAAGTTGCGCGGCTCGATCGGCGTGCCCCACTTGGTTGTGAAGATCAGCTTGCCGCCCTGCCAGGCTGACCCCGCCTTCTCCTTCGCGTCGGCTTCTTCCGCCTCCCGGAGCCGTAGGGCGGCTGCACAGATGTCCGGTAGCGGCAGCGTCGCATCGGACGTGGCGGTCTTGGTCTCCCGATGCAGCAATTGCCGGCTCACGCGTTGCAGTTGACGGCCGATCGCCAACTCTCCGGCGTCGAGGTCGATGTCGTCCCACGTCAGGCCGAGCACCTCGCCCTTGCGTAGACCGAGTACGAGAATCAGCACGTAAACCGCGTAGAGCGGGTCACGCTCAGAACGCGCGGATTCCGGGTACTGTTGGGCTTCCTCGCTGCTCCACGCCTTGCCCTTGTGCTTGCGTACCGACGGAACCTTGATCGAGTTGGCCATGTTCTTGGCGATGAGATCCTCAGTCACCGCCTGGGACAACGCGGCACGCAAGCAGGCCCGGATGTCATTGACCGTGCGGGACGACAGCCGAGCTTCGCAGCATTTTCCTACTGCGCAGCATCGACGTTTCTTCTCCGGACGAGCGCCGTCCTTGCCCTGAGCGCAGCACTGACAAGTACGGGCCACCTCATTGATCCATGTCTGGACATCCCGCACGCTCAGCCGATCCAGGCGTCGAGCGCCGAGCCGCGGTGCGATATGCAAACGAACGAACAGCTCATAATTGACGTATGTGGCGGGGGCCAGGTTCGGCTTCACCACCTCCTCAAGCCAGTACGCCAGGAATTCGCTCAGCTTGGGCACACTTGTTGCCATCGGCCCTTGCCGCGCCCGCTGCTGGAGCTTCAACCACTTGTCGTGTACCTGCTCGCGGGTCTTGCCGTAGATGTATTTGCGCTGGCGCTGCCCATCGGGCTTGGTGACCCACGTGTAGGCGGCGAAACCGTTGCGATAGGGAAAGATCGAGCCCTCGCCGTTGGCTCTGGCGCGCGTACTCATGCGCATGCCTCGGCGACGCGGCGAGCGATGTATTCGTCTACCCATTCGGGCAGGATGCGCCGGTGGCCGCCGTCTTTGAGTGAGCGGATCTGCCCGGTAGCGACGAGAAGCTTAGTCTTGGAAAGGCCATAGCCAAGCTGCTCGGCGACCTCAGCCACGCTGTACCACTTGGGCGCTAATCGCGGACCTGTCCGCAAATCGTGTAGCTCGTTCACGTGTGCTGTCCTCTCCGATGCGTTGTGGTTTGCCTTCTCCTTATGCAGCGTCGCGGGCGGCCTGCCGTCGTTCGCGGGTTCGGGCGGCGGCGGACAGCGCGAGCGCGGTGTCTCCGCTGGTGAGGTAGCCGACCCCGGTGAATTCCCAGTGCGAGACGACGAGGGTGGTGTCTTCGTCGAGCAGTTCGCGGACGTCTTCGGCGGCTTGGCGTTGGCGGTAGGTGCGTCGTTCACGGCGGATGGCGCCAACATCACAGCCCACCCCGTGAATGGACACCAACCACCGGGCATTCCTCGTTGCGTCCAAGTCGAACTCGCGATGGGCCCCATTGTCGGGCCTGCCGCAGCCCGCCGCGCGGGTCGTCGGGTTCCGCGAGACCGACTGATGCCAACCCCGGCTCGGAGCCGTCCGCCGGGCGTAGGCCGCCGAGAACATGAAAACTTCATGAGAAGTTTGAACGCAAATTCGATGAGAAACTGTGCGCAAACAGCATGGTCGCGACGAGCGGCGACGAAAAGTTCGGTGAGAACCTACAGCCGCGGGGGCCTCGATGACGCATCTGGCTGCGGCGTTCGCCCCCACCCCCTCATCCGGGTACCGGGCACTGACCGGCTGCCTGAAACGCGGCGACCACGACCGCCCACCGATCCCGCACAGCGGTGTTCGCCGCCGATTCCCGCGCCGTCCTGCGGCGGCTGTCCGCGACCGGCAGGCCGCCACGGCCGCCGGGATGATCACCATCGCTCACGGGTTCACCGGCGACGGTGCGCGCTGGCTCGTCGACCACGTGCCGCACCGCGGCGGCCCGCGCCTGGAGCCCGCCCAGCTCAGCCACGCCCGCCACCCTTACCCAGACGACGGCCTGGCCGCGGCGCTGGGCACGTACCGTGCCCTCGTCGACCGGGACTGCCTGGACATCGACCAGGTGCTGGCCGACCTGCTGCACCTGCACCACGCCCGCATGATCGGCGTCGGCACCGCGTCCGAACGGCACTGCCTGCGCCTGGCCCGCGCCGTCGCCCACACCGACCTCCTCCGCAGGACGTCATGACCACGGGGCAGAACCTCGCCGAGGGAGCCGCCGGCATCGCCCTCCTCCACCTGGAAACCGGCAACTGGGAGGCGGCGCACGCGAACCTGGAGCAGGCCGTCACCGGCGGCGTCAGCATCGGCGACGGCGCCAGCCTCTACTACGGCGCTCCCGCCCTGGCGTTCGTCCTCGCCGCATCAGACCAGCCAGGCCTCACCCGTGCCAAAGCAATCGCCGCCGCTGGGACCGCGACAGTGACGCGCCATCGCCTTCAGGGCGCCCACCGCCGCATCGACCAACGCCAGCGGCCGACCTACGCAGAGTTCGACCTGATCCGCGGGCTGACCGGACTCGGCGTCACCCTGCGCCGCATCGGCGACCTCGACCTGCTCCGCGAAGTACTGAGCTACCTGGTCCGGCTCACCGAACCCATCGACTGGCTCCCCGGCTGGTGGTGCCCGACCGGCCCCAACCGCAACCAGCCCGGCCCCGCCGGCGGCCACAGCAACCATGGGATGGCTCACGGGGTCACCGGTCCGCTTGCTCTGATGGCCCTCGCGGTGAGCGACGGCGTGGAGGTCGACGGACAACGAGCGGCGATCACCCGCATCTGTCAGTGGCTGGATCACTGGGAACGGCACTCCGATGGCGGCGCATGGTGGCCGGAGATCTCACGCTCGATGAGCTGCGCCGGGGCGACACCAGCCAGCCAGGCCCGCTGCGGCCGTCCTGGTGCTACGGAACCCCAGGTGTCGCCCGCGCCCAGCAGCTCGCCGCCCGCGCCCTGGGCGACACCGCTCGCCAGCGCAAGGCCGAGACCGCATTCGCCGCGTGCGTAAGCCGCCCCGAGCAGCTGGCCCGCCTCATCGACCGCGGCCTATGCCACGGAACCGGCGGCCTCGTCGCGACCGGACGGCGGATCGCAGCCGACGCCCTCACCCCGATCCCCGTCACACCGCTGCTGAACCTGCACCAGCACGCCGCCGCCGCACCCGACGAACCACCCGGCTTCCTCGGCGGGACAGTCGGCGCCGACCTGACCGCCGTGGGCGTAGCGACCTCCTGGGACGCCTGCCTGCTGCTCTGCTGACGAAAGGCCAGAGCGTGGACGAAACCTCCTGGACACAGGTAAACATCGCCTTCCCCGGCCAGGACCCTCGTGAGCGTGAACGGCAAGCCGTCGAGCACATCGCCCGGACTCTCCCCGCCGCCCAGACCAGCGGTCTCATCACCTCGTGGTTCTTCATCCGCAAGGGCCGCTGGCGCGTCCGTTACCTCCCGACCGAGCAGGCGACCAGCCGCAACGAATGCCCTCTCCATCCCCTGCTCACCCAAGGCGTCGACTGGACCGGCGACATCTACGAGCCCGAGGTCCACGCCTTCGGCGGCCCCGCCAGCATGGACACCGCGCACGAGCTGTTCCACGCCGACAGCCGTCACCTGCTCGCCTTCCTCAGCGACACCCCCAGCGATCGGAGGGAACGGTCGCTGATTCTCTGCACCGCCTTCATGCGGGCTGCAGGCCTGGAGTTCGGTGAGCAAGGCGACGTGTGGGCCCGAATCGCTAAGCAGCGCTGCGCCCTGCGCGGCGAACTGCCCGCCCCCTCGACGTGGGCCTCATTCACCGACGACGTCCGGCGACTCCTCCTCGGCAAGGCCTGCCCGGACGAAACCGCCATCGACCAACCCGGGGAGGTCGGCTCGGCGACCGCCTGTTCGCCCTGCCGATCGCCGCGCTGTGGGAGCTGTGAGCCTTCGGCCCTCTGGAGACCCAGTTCGCCGAAGTACACTTCGCCGAACTGTAGTTCGCTACTCTCCGGGAGTCTGGATGACAGCGAAACCGGACCGGATCTTCGACCGTGACATCGAGTGGCGGCACCTGGCCGCCTTCGCCTCGCGTGGTGGCGCCCGCCCGCGCCTCGGCGTGGTCAGCGGACGTCGGCGGCAGGGCAAGACCTACCTGCTGGAAGCACTCGCCCGCGAGACTTCAGGCTTCTACTTCAGTGCCACCCAGGCGACCGAGACCGACTCGCTTCGGCTGTTCGCCGACGAACTGGCGCGGGACGTCGACGCCCCCGCCGTCCCGCGCTTCACCGGCTGGGACGAGGCGATCAGGTACCTGTTCGCCACCCGCGGCCGCAGCGGCCGCCCGATCGTCATCGACGAGTTCCCGTACCTGAGCAAGGTCTCACCCGCGCTGCCCTCGATCCTGCAGCGCGAGATCGACCGCGCGGCGTCGACCGGCACCGCGCTGTCGTTGATCCTGTGCGGTTCGGCGATGTCGGTCATGGGCGGCCTGCTGGCGGGCAGCGCGCCACTGCGCGGCCGGGCCAACCTGGAGTTGGTGGTGCAACCCTTCCCGTACCCGCTGGCGGCGCGTTATTGGGAGGTCACCGACCCTCGGCTCGCGATCAGGCTGCACGCCGTGGTCGGTGGTACTCCCGCGTACCGCCGTTTCGTCGATGACGACGGACCAACCGACCTGAGCGACTTCGATGCCTGGGTGCTCCGGACGGTGCTCGACCCGGCCAGCCCGCTATTCCGGGAGGCCCGATACCTCCTCGAGGAAGAAGCCGAGGTCCGGGACACCGCGCTCTACCACTCCGTGCTCGCCGCGGTCGCGAGCGGCAACGGCAGCCGGGGCGGGATCGCCAGCTACATCGGCCGCCGAGCCGCCGACATCGGCCACCACCTCAACGTGCTGGAGGACTGCGGGCTGGTGCGCCGGGACCCGGACGTGTTCCGGTCCGGCCGGACTCGCTACTGCGTCGCCGAACCGCTGATCACCTTCTACCAGGTCGTGATGCGACCACGGTGGGGGTTGCTGGAGAGCGGGCGGGCAGCGGCCGTGTGGGAGGACGCCCGGGCGCGGTTCTCCGCGCAGGTGCTGGGGTCGCACTTCGAGCAGATCTGTCGGCAGTTCGCCGCAGCGGCACCGGCAGCGCTCTTCGGGGCGCTCCCGGCGGAGGTCGGCGCCGGCGTCGTCACCGACCCCGGACGGCGGAGCCAGATCGAGGTCGACGTGGTGGTCTTCGCACCTGCGGTGCCGGGTGAGCCGCGTCGGATCCTGTCGCTCGGTGAGGCGAAATGGGGCGTGGTCCTCGGCCACCGGCACGTCGAACGGCTGCACCGGGCGCGCCACCTGCTAGCCGAGCGCGGATACGACGTCCGCGACACGACGCTCACCTGCTACAGCGGCAGCGGCTTCGCCCCGGACCTGTCATCGGGCGACGAACGCGTCGTGGCGATCGGGCTCGACGACCTGTATTCAGGTTGACGACCGATGCCTTAGCATCACGTGCATGCGCACCACCGTCAACCTCGACGACGACGTCCTGCTGGCCGCCAAAGAGCGGGCGCGGCGGGAGCGCCGTACCGTCGGCGAGGTTCTGTCCGAGCTGGCCCGGCAAGCGTTGACGGCGCGGCAGCCGCAGCGATCCGGGGAGGAGTTCCACGGCTTCCGGCCGCTGCCGTCGCGAGGTCGGCCGGTGTCCAACGCGGTCATCGACGTGCTGCGCGAGGACGAGCCGGAGTGAGCCGTGCGCTGCTCGACATCAACGTCCTGCTGGCGCTGCTGGACAGCGACCATGTCGACCATGATCGGGCCCGGGCCTGGCTGGACGGGGAGATCACGACCGGATGGGCGTCGTGCGCGATCACCCAGAACGGCTTCGTCCGGATCGTGAGCCAGCCGCGGTACCCGAGCCCCGTCGCGCCCGCCGAGGCCGTCGACGTGCTGGCTCGGGCCTGTGCATCGCCGCACCACGAGTTCTGGCCGTGCGAGGTGAGCCTGCTCGACGAGCGGGTGGTCGACCGCACGCGGGTGCATGGCCCACGGCAGGTGACCGATGCGTACCTGCTCGCCCTGGCGGTCTGCCGGGGTGGCCGGTTCGTCACGTTCGACCGGCCGGTGGTGCTGTCGGCTGTGCCCCGGGCAACGCCGGGGCACCTGACCGTTCTCTAGCGGTGGGAACTTGTGGAGCGGTTGCGGGACTGTAGTTGACCTTAGCTGCCCAGCAGCAGCCCGGATCGCGGACAAGCAGGTCAGCGGATGACCCGGCGGTGACCGATACGCCGCTTTTCACCGGATTGGACGCAGTCGTTCCAGCTTAGGTTGGGCTAGCCTAACCTGGAACGGTGCTGGGGGCCGGGTGCTGACCCACCTGGAGATCAACTGGAGCGAGGAGAGTGCACTCCATGTCGATAGGCCCTTTCATAACAAGCATGGAACCTGCTACTCCCTGATCAATGACGAGGGCCAGTATTCGTTGTGGCCCGCCTTCGCCGACGTTTCGGCTGGCCAGGCGGTCGCGCACGGTGAGGGGACTTGGAAATCCTGTCTAGATTATATTGAAGGGAATTGAACAGGCGCGAGACCGAAGAGTCTGATCGAGCAGCTGGAGCACGACAAGAAGTCGCATATCGACGCCCGACCTTAGCGGTTTGACATCATTTGCTGTTTTCAGGATTGGTTGACGCATGAAAATTTCCGATATTCACTTGCGCAAGAGGGATGGCGTGAAGTCGCAATGACCGACCTGCTGGCCAAGTTTATTCGGATAGCGGATATTGCGACGCCGCACGCCGTCCGCGTCGCTGCCACCCTGCGACTACCGCAGCTGATCTCCGAGGGAACCACACGCCTCGACGAACTCGCCGACCAGACCCGCGCACATCCCGATGCGCTCGGCCGGGTGCTGCGTCTGCTGGTCCTGCGTGAGGTGTTCACCGAACCCGAACCGGGCACGTTCGGACTGACCGAAATCGGGCGGTTGCTCCTGGATGACGCCCCCTTTCAGCTGAGAGCCTGGCTCGACTTGGACGGCATCGGACGGGCCGACCTTGCATTCGGCGGGCTACTGAAATCGGTACGTACCGGCGGGCCGGCGTACCAGGATGTGCACGGTAAGCCGTTCTGGGAGGATCTCGAGGCCGACCACGAGCTGTCCGCCTCGTTCGATGCACTGATGGAGCAGAACCGGAAAAACACCAATCCCGCCATACTCGCCGGGTACGACTGGGAGTCCGTAGACCACGTCGTCGACGTCGGAGGTGGGCGTGGTTCGCTGCTGGAAGCGCTGCTCACCGCCCATCCCGGCATGAACGGCACACTGGTCGACCTGCCGGCCACCGCGGCGTTCGCCAAGCGGCGGATGGCTGCCGCCGGCCTCTCCGGGCGGTGCACTGTCCTCGCAGGCAGCTTCTTCGACCAGTTACCCGTCGGCGCATCAGCATACCTCCTTTCGCTCGTACTGCACGACTGGAGCGACCGGGAGGCCATCCGGATTCTCGGCCGATGCGCCGAGGCGGCGGGTGCCGATGGCCGGATTCTGTTGATCGAGCGGACGAACCTCGATGTGCAGCAAAGCGAGGATTTCATCGATATGGATCTGCGGATGCTGGTTTACTACGGCGGCCGGGAGCGTACTCTCGAGGAGTTCCATGATCTGGTCGCGAAGGCCGGTCTCATTATTCGGCGCGCACTGTACCCCCCGTCCCGCTTTTCGATTCTGGAGTGTGTGAACGATGGCCGATCCTGATCTATCCGATGTAGTTGGCTTCTGGGCCCTGCCGATTGAGGACAGAGCGGCCGCATTCGCAGAATTACGTGCCAGCGACACCATTAAATTCTTCGCGGAGCCGGAACTCGGATTCGGCTCGGACGGCCCTGGGTACTACGCGTTGACCAGATGGGACGACATCGTCGAAGCGAGCAGCAATCCGGCCGTCTTCCGGTCCGAGCCGACAGCGACAAGCATCTCGGACATTCCAGACGAAATGCGTGAGATCTTCAGCTCGATGATCAATATGGACGGGCCCCGCCATGCTCAGTTACGGCGGATCGTATCCAGAGAATTTGCTCCACGTCGGCTGGAACTGCTGCAGAGAAATGTCGAGCGCGTCGCCAGAAAAATCATCGACGACATCTCGCCACGTGGTTCCTGTGATGTCGTGGTCGACATCTCGTCCCAATTTCCACTGAGGATTGTCTGTGACATCATGGGGATCCCGGCAAGCGAGTACAGTTTCGTACTCAAACGCACTAACGTGCTTTTCGGAGCGTATGAACCCGAATATGTCACCTCCGGGGCTGGTCAGTTTGCCTCAATGCTGAAGGCCGGTCGGGAGCTGGCCGAGCTGATGCGGGAACTCCGTGATCTGCGGCTCAAGAACCCGAAGGGCGATCTGACCTCGGTGCTGGTAAACGCAGAGATCGACGGCCAGCGCCTCACTGCGGACGAACTCGCATCCTTCTTTGTTCTGCTCGTCGCCGCCGGCAATGATACTACCCGCAATTCTATCAGCTGGGGTGCCTGGCTGCTCTCCCAGCACCCTGAGCAACGGGCGGATCTTGCCAAGGACCCCGATGGGCTCATCGCCGGCGCAGTGGACGAGATCGTCCGGTGGGCGTCACCGATAATCTACATGCGCCGTACCCTCGCCGCACCGGTGGAGCTGTCCGGACAACTGCTCGAGGCTGAGTCCAAGGTCGCGTTGTTCTACTGGTCGGCGAACCGGGACGAGCGGTATTTCACCAACGCCGACGCCTTCGACATCCGCCGCAGCCCAAATCCGCACGTCGCGTTCGGCGGCTTTGGTCCACATTTCTGCCTTGGCGCGCATCTCGCGCGCCGGGAGACCACGGTCATGCTCCGGGAGCTGTTGCGTCGGTTGCCGGATCTGCACGCCTTTGAGCCGGTCCGGGTCCCCTCGATGTTCCTCAACGGGATCAAGCATCTGCCGGCTGTTTTCACCGCCAGGGACGGCTTGCATGAGGGGTTTCCTTAGTGCACCGCCCCGGCGCCCCCAGCCTCTGATCCTCATTACCGCCTGAACGGTCGGAACGGCTGACTAGTGTGCGCAGTCCACGACGACGGCGCCGCGAATTCACTAGATCGGACGCATTCGCGCAGCCCAGCTTAGGCTAACCTAAGGCACGGGGACCGAACGCTAGCCACTTCAGATCAACTGATACGAGGAGAGTGCACTCTGTATCGATTGCCGATGAACATTTTTGACGATGATAACGGGACCCACTGCGCCCTGGTCAACGATGCGGACCAGTATTCGTTGTAGTCGAGCTTTGTCGACGCTCCGGCCGGTTGGGCGATTTCACACCGGAAATCATTCCATAAAATGCATTCCTTGCTGCTTCGCGAATGGATTGACGCATGAAGATGACCGATCTTCAACCGTGCAAACGGAATGGCATGAAATCGCAATGACTGTCCTTGCCAGCTATTTTCGAGAACGCGTTGATGTCCCCCTTGACTCTTTTTTGCTCGGGGTCGGACTGGGCAGAAAAGCCGACAGCCCCTTCGTTTTGTATGAGCATGGAGAACGGTGGAGCTTCGGATCCGGGGCAATCTTCGAGCTGGTGCTGTACCAGCACGAAATCCGGGTACGGTTGAACTCCGACTGGCTGACGGTACCCCTCAGAAATAATCCACTGCAGCGCGTTGCCGAGCTGCTTTCCAACATCCCGATTGCCGGGTGGCGCGCATACGGCTGGGCCAGTTTCGAGCTGAGCTACCTCCTGCACGGCTTACCCGATGCGGTCGGGGCGGCTCCGTTGCTGCACCTGATCGTCCCAGCGCGTGAAGTGCTCCTGGGTGCCGGGATCGCGGAGCTCCGGGCCGTTCGCAAGGCGGACCTGAGGGTGCTGCGCGCGGCCCTCGACAAACCGCCTCCCGCCCCTGCCAGGCTGCCGTGCGAGCTGGACACCAGCGAGGTGGACGCCGACGGTTACCGGCGCATGGTTGCGGCCGCGGTGGAGGAAATCCGCCGGCGCCGGCTGCAGAAGGTCATCCTGTCCCGAATCGTGCCGGTGCCCGGCGACATCGACCTGGTGTCCACCTATCAGGCGGGCCGCCGGGGCAACACCCCGGCCCGGTCGTTCCTCCTCGATCTGGGAACGCAGCGGTCGGCCGGGTTCAGCCCGGAGACCGTGGTGGAGATCTCCGCCGACGGCAAGGTCTCCACCCAGCCATTGGCCGGGACGCGGGCATTGACCGGCGACCCGGTAGTAGACCTCAACCTGCGGGCGGAGCTGCTCGGGGATCCGAAGGAGATCTTCGAGCACGCGATCTCGGTGCAGGTGGCCCAGGAGGAGCTGCGGGCCGTGTGCGATGCCGGATCGGTACAGGTCACCGACTTCATGGCAGTCGAGCAACGGGGCAGCGTCCAGCACCTGTCCTCCCGGGTCAGCGGCCAGCTCGAACAGGGCCGCAATGCGTGGCATGCGTTCGCGGAGCTCTTTCCCGCGGTCACTGTCTCGGGGATCCCGAAGGCGGCGGCATGCGAATTTATTCGGCGTTATGAGAACCGGCTCAGGAATCTCTACAGCGGTGCGGTGTTCGTGGTCGACGCGGACGGCGGCCTAGACGCTGCTCTGGTGCTGCGAGCGGTCTTCCAGCAGAGCGGTCGCACCTGGCTGCGGGCCGGCGCGGGCATCGTCGAGCAATCCACCCCGGATCGGGAGTTCGAGGAGACCTGCGAGAAGTTGCGCAGTATCAGCAGATTCCTGGTCCCGGCCGGGGCGGCCAGGGATGACCACCCCGCCATCGCGGCGGCACACGGTGCGTAGCGGAGTCCGCAGGCGGACGAGAGGAAGTGAGCTCATGGCCGGTCCGGATTGTGATGTCGAGGAACTACGGCGGACGGTGGCGAATCTCGTCGAAGAGGATCCCGAATCAATCGGGCCGGACGCGAACCTCTTCGAGCTCGGGCTGGATTCCATTGCTCTGATGCAGCTGGTGGGACGTTGGCGCCGATCCGGGATCGAGGTGAACTTCGCCGAGCTGGCCCACAACCCCACGATCAGCGCGTGGTCAAGGCTGATGTATGAGCGCGAACCGGCTGCTGTGGCCGGCCCCGGGGCCGGTACTGGCCTCGGTGTGGGGGCCGGTGCCGGCGCTGAGTTCCCGCTGGCGGTCATGCAGCACGCCTACTGGATCGGGCGAGGGGAAGGGCAGTGGCTGGGTGGGGTGGCCGCTCATCTGTACACCGAGTTCGACGGTGTGGGCGTCGACCCGGACCGGTTACGGACCGCAATCGAGCGGCTCGTCATCCGGCACGACATGCTGCGCGCGCGATTCACGGCGGACGGGCAGCAGCGAATCGAGCCGACATCGGGCTGGCGCGGGCTCACCGTGCACGACCTGCGGGGTCTTGATCACCAGCAGTCGACGGCGCGGTTGGCGTCGATCCGGGACACGTTGTCGCACCAGATGCTCGACATTGAGCGCGGCGAGGTGTTCTGCACCGCCCTGAGCGTGCTGCCCGGCGAGCGAACCCGACTACATCTCGATGTCGACATGGTGGCCGCCGATGCGGTGAGCTACCGGATCCTGCTGGCCGATCTCGCCCGGTGCTACGAGCAACCCGATGCGACGCTGCCCGCGGTGGGCTACAGCTTCCGGGAGTACCGGATGGCCCGTCTGGAGTCACGGAACGAGGCCGCCCGGCAAGCCGCGCAGTGGTGGCAGGGTCGGCTACCCGACTTGCCCGGTGCTCCGGAGCTCCCCCTGGCTAGCCGGCACGTGGGGCAGCGCAGCGGTCCGGCTCGGGTCTCGCGCCGACACTTCATGCTGGCGGCGCAGGCTCGCGCGGCGCTGACCGACTCCTCCCGCCGGCGCGGATTGACGCCGGCCATGGTGGTCGCCACCGCGTTTGCCGAGGTTCTCGGCGCGTGGAGCGCCCAGCCGCGGTTCCTGCTCAACGTTCCGCTGTTCGATCGCGAGCAGCTGCACCCGGACGTGGATAAGCTCGTCGGCGATTTCACCAGCTCCGTGCTGCTCGAGGTGGATCTCACCGAGCCCGTGGAGTTCGCCGAGCGGGTGCGGCGGATGCAGTCCCAGATGCACACCGACGCCGCGCACGTCGGCTACTCCGGTGTCGAGGTGCTGCGTGACCTGACCAGACACCGTGGGGAACAGGTATTCGCCCCGGTGGTGTTCACCAGCGCACTCAGCCTGGGCGAGCTGTTCGACGCGGGAGTGCGGCGCAACTTCGGCGACCCGGTATGGATCATTTCCCAGAACCCTCAGGTACTGCTGGACGCCCAGATCACCGAGATAAACGGCGGGCTGCTGGTGAACTGGGACGTGCGGGAGCAGGAGTTTGCCGACGGCGTCGTGGACGCGATGTTCGCGGCGTTCACGCGGCTGGTGCACCGGCTAGCCGAGAGCGACACGGTGTGGGACACACCGGTTGACGACCTCCTGCCGAGGGAACAGCGCGCTACCCGCGACCGGGTCAACGACACCGCAGGGCCGCACCGCGGCCGGTTGCTGCACGAGGGCTTCTTCGCCGCCAGCCGCCAGGTTCCGGCAGCTCCCGCGCTGCGCTGGGGCGAGCGCGGCGTGCTGTCCTACGGCGAGCTCGCAGACCGCGCGCTGCGGGTTGCCAGCGCGCTGCGGGCCCAGGGTGTGCAGCCGGGGGACCCCGTGGGGGTGACCCTGCCCAAGGGCGTTGGGCAGGTTGCGGCGGTCCTCGGCGTGCTGGCTGCCGGCGGGATCTACGTGCCGGTCGGCGTCGATCAGCCGGCGCTGCGGCGGGAGCGGATTCTGCGGACCGCCGGGGCCCGGGTAATGCTGGACGAGGCCACGTTGTCGGCCACCCAGTGCGTGGCAGCGTTGGATGCGCCAGTGGTGCGGTCACCGGACGAGCCGGCATATGTGATCTTCACCTCCGGTTCGACTGGTGTGCCCAAGGGCGTGGAGGTGTCGCACCGAGCGGCGATGAACACCATTGACGACATCAACTCCCGGTACCGGATCGGCGCGGATGACCGGGTGCTGGCGGTGTCAGCGCTGGATTTCGACTTGTCGGTCTATGACATTTTCGGGTTGCTGTGCGCTGGCGGCACCGTGGTGTGCATCGGTGAAGATCAGCGCCGGGATCCGGCAGCGTGGACCGAGCTGATCGGCCGGCACGGGGTCACCATCTGGAACACGGTGCCGCAGTTGTTGGACATGCTGTGCAGCGCCACCAATGCTGCGGCAGTGGCTAGCCTGCGGGTGGCGTTGGTCTCTGGAGACTGGGTTGGCCTGGACCTTTCAGCCCGGCTTGCCGCTGTCTCCCCGGGGTGTCGATTGGTGGCCCTCGGTGGGGCCACCGAAGCGGCGATCTGGTCCAACGCGATAGATGTTCCTGCAGAGATTCCCGCACAGTGGAGCTCGGTCCCGTATGGCTTCCCCTTAGCTAACCAGTGCTACCGGGTGGTTGATTTCCGCGGTCGGGACTGTCCGGACTGGGTTCCGGGCGAGCTGTGGATCGGTGGAGCCGGGGTAGCCCGCGGCTACCGCGGTGACCCGCAACGCACCGCCGACCGGTTCGTGGTCCACGCCGGGCAGCGCTGGTACCGCACCGGCGACCAAGGCCGCTACTGGCCCGACGGCACCCTCGAATTCCTCGGCCGTCGGGACACTCAGCACAAGATTCGTGGGTACCGCACAGAACTCGGTGAGATCGAGGCCGTGCTCGAGACCCATCCGCGGATTGGCCGGGCGGTCGTGGCCGTGTTCAGTAAGCCCGGCACGACGCTGATGGCGGCGGTGACTACTCGTTCCGGCCAGGGTGAGTGGGGCGGTGATCCGATCCGCCCGGCGGACGTGCGTGACTGGCTCGCCGATCGGCTACCAGCACACATGATTCCGAACCGCTTCGTGGTGTTGCCCCGCCTGCCACTGAGTGCTAACGACAAAGTAGACCGAACCCGCGTCCGGTCGCTGCTGGAACGCAATATCGAACCGGAACCAGCGGACAGCGAGCCGGCCCGTGGGCAGGTTGAAGAAATCGTGGCCGATACGTGGGCCGAGTTGCTAGACATTCCCACCGTCAACCGGATGGAAAATTTCTTCGCGTTGGGTGGAGATTCGATGCTGATAGTGAAGGTGCAGACCTTGCTGGCGCGGCGGCTGCGGCGCGATGTCGCCATCGTTGACCTTTATCGCCATCCGACCGTGGCCTCCCTCGCGGCGCACTTTGGTGCGGCCGCCGAGGAATCCAGCGAGCTGGATCTGGTCGTCGCGCGCGCCCGCCAACAGCGCCGAGTCAGGCAACGCCGGGTAGCTGCATTGTCGAGAAGGGAAACCAATCACCGTGAGTAATCAGGACCCGAGCAGCCTTGCCGAGCCGGACGCCAGCACTGACATCGCGGTCATCGGCCTGGCCTGTCGATTTCCCGGCGCCCGTAACGCAACAGAATTCTGGGCGAACCTCGAGGGCGGTCGTGAATCCATTCGGGACGTCTCCGATGAGGAGTACCTGGCGGCCGGTGGTGATCCGGCCGCGTTGAACGATCCGTACCTGGTGCGGGTCGAGTCGGACTTCCCGGACATGGACTGTTTCGACGCGAGGTTCTTCGGTTATTCGCCAGCCGATGCCGAGTTGCTCGACCCGCAGCAGCGCATGTTCCTGGAGTGCGGCTACCACGCGCTCGAGGATGCCGGGTACCACGCCGCTCGCTACCCGGGAGCCATCGGCGTGTACGCGGGTGCGAACGAGAGCCGGTACTACCTCGACAACCTGTATCCCTGGCTGGCCGGAGCACCGGCCTCGGTGACCAGTATCGCCGTGGAGACGGCGAATGCGTCGGGCCTGCTGTCAACCCGGCTGTCCTACCACCTCGGCCTGCGGGGACCGAGCGTATCTGTGCAGACCACGTGCTCGACCTCACTGGTCGCAGTGCACCTGGCGTGCCAGGATCTGCTCAACTACAGCGCGGACATGGCGCTGGCTGGCGGGGTCGCGATCGATTCGGCGCTGCGCCGTGGTTACCACTACGTCCCGGACGGCCCGCTCTCCCCGGACGGACGCTGCCGGGCGTTCTCCGCCGATGCGGCGGGCATGTCGAGTGGCAATGGCGTCGGGCTGGTTGTGCTCAAGCGATTCGCTGACGCCCTCGCCGATCGGGATCACATCCGGGCGGTGATCAAGGGAACGGCGATCAACAACGACGGCGACCGCAAGGCCGGCTTGATCGCACCCAGCGTGCAGGGCCAGGTCGAGGTCATCGTCGCCGCTCAGGAACTGGCCCAGGTGAGTGCTGGGGAGATCAGCTATCTGGAAGCGCACGGAACCGGCACCAAGGTCGGTGACCCGATCGAGGTCGCCGCCTTGACCGAGGCGTTCAGCCGCAGCACAGACCGCAGGCAGTTCTGTGCCCTCGGCTCGGTCAAGACGAACATCGGTCACCTGATCTCCGCGGCCGGCATCGCTAGCCTGATCAAGACGGTGCTCGCCCTCGAGTACCAGACCATCCCGCCGAGTCTGAACTTCGCCCGGCCCAACCCGTTGATCGATTTTGCGGACAGCCCGTTCTGGGTCGTCACCACCGCGACCCCGTGGCGGTCCGGCGATGGGCCGCGGCGAGCTGGGGTCAGCGCGTTCGGCTTCGGCGGCACGAACGCGCACGCGATCGTGCAGGAGGCTCCGCCCCGGCCGGTGGCGCAACGGTCACCCGCCTGGTCGATCTTGCCACTGGCAGCCAAGACCCCGGCCGCGCTGGGCGCCATGACCAGCGAGCTGGGTGCGTACCTGCGCGCCCATCCAGAGCTGGACATCGCCGATGTGGCGCATACCTTGCAATGCCGGAGCGGGCCGTTCCCGCACCGCAGCACCACGGTGTGCCGCAGCACGGACGCGGCCGCCGAGATGCTGCTCGGGGGAGGGCCGGACATCGGGCAGGCCGACGCGGCCGATCGACCCGTGGCATTTCTGTTCCCGGGTGCTGGAGCCCATTACGGCCGGATGGGCCTGGATCTCTACCGCAGCGAACCGGTGTATCGGTCGGTGATCGACCGCAGCGCCGAGATCCTTGCACCGGTGCTCGGCTACGACCTGCGCTCGGTGTTGCACACCGAGCAGGACAACCCCCCGGGCGGCACGACGCTGCTCGACGGCGATGGCACTACCCGACGCTCGGCAGCGTACCCGGCTGTGGTCGCCACCGAGTACGCCCTGGCCACGTTGCTGCTCTCACGCGGTGTGCGGCCCACTGGTCTGCTCGGGCACAGCCTCGGCGAGTACGCCGCAGCCTGCCTGGCCGGGGTGTTCTCGCTGGAGGATGTGCTGCCCCTGGTCGCGGAACGCGAGCGACTGATCGCCTCGGTAGGCGGGCTGGCGCTGAGCGTGCAGCTCGACGCCCGACAGTGCACCACCCGGTACCTGTCCGGGCAACTCTCGCTGGCCGCGATCAACGCATTGACGTCCTGTGTCGTGTCCGGGCCGGCCAACGAGATCACCCAGCTGGAGGCGCGGCTGGCGGCAGACGAGGTGGCGCACCAGCGGCTGCGGACTCCCGGTGCCGTGCACTCGGCGCTGCTCGACCCGGTGCTCGAGGAGCTGGCCACCGCAGTCGGCAAGGCCGACCTGCGGGCACCGCAGCTGCCGTTCGTCTCCAGCCTCACCGGCACCTGGATCACGAAGGAACAAGCCACCGACCCGGCCTACTGGGTGCGGCAGAGCCGGATGACCGTGCAGTTCGCCGAGGGCCTGACCCAGCTGCACGCCACTGCACAACCGGTGTTGCTCGAGGTCGGACCCAGCCACGGCCTTGCCACGCTCGCGCAACGTCAATTGGGTCCCGGCACGATCGCCCTGTCAGCAATGCGACACGGCTATGCCCCAGACAACGATCAGCAATTCCTTTATCGCGCCATTTCCCAGCTCTGGACACACGGGGTCCCGGTGGACTGGGCCGCGGTCACCGAGCAGACGAGATGGCGTGTGCCGCTGCCGGGCTACCCTTTCGAACGGGAGCGATTCTGGGTGGATTCCCCGACAGCGCGGCCCGGGCAGGATGATCCCACCGAGACGCTCCCCCGGTTCCTTGGCAAGTCACGAGGATCCACACCTACCGACGTCTCCCCCGCAGCGGAGCCGGCCGGTACCGGGCTGCTGTACGGGGTGAGCTGGCGGCGGTGCGTGGACGTGGTGCAGCTGGATCCGGACGTGGTGGCGGCGCGCCGCTGGATCATCCTGTCGGACCGGTCAGCGCTCGCCCAGGAGTTCGCTGAGGCTCTCTCCCACTACGGAGCGGAGCCGGTTGTGGTGGTCCCTGGAACGGAATTCCGGTGGGTGGACACCACGAGTTTCGTACTTGTACCCGAGCGAAAGGAGCACTACGGCCTCTTGCTCGACGCCGTGGGGCGGGCCGGAACGCCGCTGCGCATCGTTGATTTCTGGGCCAGCCTGGCCACCGCCGCAGACGGGCTGGACCTCGCCAGCACCGTCGGGATCGCCCACGGTGCGAGCCGCGGCACCGAGGACATCGAACTGTGCGTGGTGACCTGCGGCGCATTCGGCATCATCGGTAGGGAACGACTCATCCCTCGGTCGGCCTGTGCCGTCGCCGCGAGCCGGACGGTGGCCCTGGAACTGCCCCAGATCTCAGTGAAGATCGTCGATCTCGATCCGGCGGAGACCGAGGGTGCCGACCGGACCCAGCTGGTACGAGGTATGCTCGTTGATTTCACGCACCGGGGCAGGATGAACGTTGTCGGTCACCGGT